>JBEVLE010000695.1:0-9558 GCA_040509335.1 Longimicrobiaceae bacterium
AGGGTTCGCTTTTGGGGACCGCCGCGGGTCCGGGCCGGGTCACTCCTCCAGCGCCGCGAGAAGCTCCCACTCCGTCACGACGTGCGTCCCCTGGAGCGTGTACTGCGACGGGTCCGCGACGGTCAGGGAATGGAACGTCGCGTCGATGGCCGCGGCGACCCCCCAAACCTCGGTGAAGGGCGGCGCGCCGGGCGGAAGCGAGACCACCTCCTTCTGGCGCGCGAAGATGTAGTTGGACCAGTCCTTGGCCTTGGGGCGCCGGTGGTGGTAGTCGTGGCAGGGCGCGTCGCCCACCAGCACCAGCATGCGCGAGGGAAGGTGGATCACGAACAGCCGGAGCCACCACACCGCCCAGGCGCTCATCTTCCGGAGCGGGGGGAGCGTGCTCTCGGGGACGCGCTCGCCGACGAAGATGCCGTGGGTGAACGCGCCGGGCTGCTGCTGCCCCCGCTTCACGGTGACCGGCTCCGGGAAGCAGTGCTTGCCGGACAGGCGCAGGCACTCGGCCATGTGGAGCAGGATCGTGAGCGGCAGCAGCCACGCGAGCAGGAGCTGCATCCAGGTCCCCGTGGCGGCCGTGACCGCCAGCAGCGAGCCCCAGAAAAGCACGACCGAAGCGATATGCGCCGTCGAGGCATCCTTCACGTTGGACAGCAGCCGGATCCCCACGAACCTGAGGTGGAAGGCCGGCGAGAACATCTTCACGAGCATCAGGGACCACAGGTCGTCCCGGGACATCCCCGCGCGGACCCCGACCATTCTCAGCAGGAACGCCACCGTCGGGTCGTCCACCGTCATGTGCTTGACGGAGTGGTGCCCGGTGATGTGCTCGCGCTTATAGGGCAGATAGTTCTGGGTCAGCGTGACCACCGACACGGCCTCGCCGATGAAGTCGTTGACGCGCTGGCTGGCGAGGAAGTTGGAGTGGGCGCACTGGTGCACCACCACGCTGCGCAGCATGCGGATGGCGTGGACGGTCAGCAGCCATCCCACGGGCAGAAGGAGCAGCCAGAACCCCGAGAGCGTGACGGCGACGATGCCGATCCCCACCCCGAGCACCAGCGGAAGGACGGAAGATACGAGGTGGTGGATGGGCCTGAGGTTCCAGGACTCCTCTTCGGGCAGGGGCTTGCACGTCAGCCAGGTGAGGAACGGCTGGAGGAATCCCGGCAGCACCCTCATAGATTCGCGCACGTCTGCATGCGCAGAACTTATAGAGTAGGACATCAATTCCTTATCCGCGCAGAGGAGGGGGGAAGCCGGGGGAGTAAATGCGCTAATGGTAGCCAAATGAGAGCCTGCACGCAAGGTGGAACGGGGAAGATCGTATCATCCTGGCGCATCCTGTGTGGTCCCTTCGGAAGCGGTCCGGGAGGGGCCCGCGGGCGGGTTTCCGGCCCCGGCGCGTGCCCCTTCCGGAGCGCCCCGCCTGCCTCACGGGCGGACGATGCGGACCTCGCGCGGGGTCAGCACGAGGAGCGACCCGTCGGCGGCGAAGGCGGCGTCCAGCACGCCGCGCTCCCCCGAGGCCACCCGGCCCGTGGCGGCGTCCAGCACCCGCAGCGTCCCGCCTCCCTCCGGCGACACCAGCGCCACCCGCCTCCCCCCGGGGGACACCGCCACCCGCACCGAATCTCCGAGCTCCAGCTCCAGCAGCGACGCTTCCCAGCGCTCCTCCAGCCCCCCGGGGCCGGGGCGCAGCGCCACGAGCGCGCCGCGCCGTCCCGCCTCGGTGACGGCGTACAGCGTGCCGTCCGGGCCCGCGTCCAGCGAGCGCACGGCTGCGGTCTCCGTTTCCGCCAGGATGCGGCCCGTCTGCGCGTCGCGCGTCAGGATGCGCGGCTCGTCCCCGCCGAGCGCCTGGTAGACGCGGTCGCCCAGCGGCGACACGGCGAGGGCGGTGCCCGCGGGGCCGCGCTCCGGCCAGCTCCACAGCGGGCGCAGCGACCCCGGCGCCACCCCCAGCACCCCGCCCCAGCGCGTCGCCACCAGGGCGCCGCCGCGCGGATGGGGCGCGAAGCCGTCCGCCCCCACCCCGCCGCGGCGCGCCCGCACGCGGCCGCTGTCCGGCCACACGGCCAGGAGCCGCGTCCCGGCGCGCAGGTACACGGCCGCGGTGTCGCTCCCCACCACGCGCGCCGCGTCCGCCGTGCCCAGCTCGATGGGGGCCGGCACCGGCCCACCGGCCGTGTCCAGCAGCGCCAGCCGCCCCCCGGCCACGAGCCACACCCGTCCCCCGGGCCCCGCGGCGATGGAGGCGGTGGAGTCCACCGGGGCGGAGAGCGGCAGGGTACGCCCGGCGCCCACCTCCACGGTCCCGGGGGAGCGGCGGCAGCCGCCCGCCAGCGCGAGGAGCGCCGGCAGCAGCGGGAGGAGGCGCCGGACGCGGAGGCCCGGCCTTGCGGCTCGCTTCATCAACCCTTACCTGAGACGGGAACCCGGCGCCGCGGCGCCCCGCCGCGCCCATCGCAACGGGGGTGCCACCCGCGGCCCTCCGCCGCCCGCACTCCGCCGCCGCCATGCGCGCCCGCCCGCTCCCGCTCCTCCTGGCCCTCCTCGCCCTCGCCCCGCCGCTCATGGCCCAGGACACCGCCGCTTCCCGCCCGCGCGCCCGCGAGATGGGCGTGGCGCCCGGGGTGCTCCCCACGGGGCCGCTCAACGCCATCACCGACGTTCCCGGCGTGCTGGTGGGGCAGGTCACGGTGCGCGAGGGCGACTCGGTGCGCACCGGGGTCACCGCGATCCTCCCGCACGGCGGCAACCTGTTCGCCGACAAGGTCCCCGGCGCGGTGTTCGTGGGCAACGGCTACGGCAAGCTGATGGGCGTCACGCAGGTGCGCGAGCTGGGCGAGATCGAGACGCCGGTGGTCCTCACCTGCACGCTGTGCGTCCCCCGCGCCGCGGACGCGGTGCTGGACCACGTGCTGGCGCAGAACCCGGAGGCGCGCAGCGTCAACGCCGTGGTGGGCGAGACCAACGACGGCTTCCTGAGCGACATCCGCGCCCGCCCCGTGCGCGCCGAGCACGTGCTGCGCGCCATCCGCGAGGCGAAGACGGGGCCGGTGGAGGAGGGCGCCGTGGGCGCGGGGACGGGAACCCTGGCCTTCGGCTGGAAGGGCGGGATCGGCACCTCGTCGCGGGCGCTGCCGCGCTCGCTGGGCGGGTACACGGTGGGCGTGCTGGTGCAGAGCAACTACGGGGGGATCCTCCAGGTGCTGGGGGCCCCGGTGGGACGGGAGCTGGACCGCTACTTCCTCAAGGCGGAGCTGGACCGGGGCGACGCGGACGGCTCCATCATGATGGTGGTGGCCACCGACGCGCCGCTGGAGCCCCGCAACCTGGAGCGGCTGGCCGCGCGGGCCATGGTGGGGCTGGGCCGCACCGGCTCGCCCATGAGCAACGGCTCGGGCGACTACGCCATCGCCTTTTCCACGGCGGAGGGCGTGCGCCGCACCCCCGAGCGCCGCGGCGCCGTGCACGCCGTGGAATCGCTCCCCAACGACCTGCTTTCCCCGCTCTTCGAAGCGGTCGTGGAGGCCACCGAGGAGGCCATCTACAACTCCCTGTTCCGCGCGACCACCACGAAGGGGCACCGCGGCACGGTGGAGGCGCTGCCGCTGGACCGGGTGCGCGAGATCCTGTCGCGATACGGCGCCCTGGACCAGCACCGGCGTCTCCCGCCGGGCCGCCCGAAGCGGTAGATTGAGCCGCGACGGGACCCCCTCCCCCGGCCCCTCCCCGCAAGGGGAGAGGGGGAGCACGACGAAGGGATGCCGAGTAGCGCAGCGCCCGGGGTGCTCCCCGCGGACGCCAGCGCGGGACCCGCGTGAGGGATTTCGGCCCGGAGGGGCGAGACCCCGCGGGCTGTTTCGCGGGGGCTCGACTCCGTTAGCCCGCGTTGTTTGCGGGCTTACGGAGCCGAAGCCCGACCCCGGCGCAGCCGGGGGCACGCCCAAAGCAGCAGTTCAAAGCCGTTCAAACGAAAGCCGGAATGACGCAGTACGACCCCGAAGCCCTCGTGCGCGAGGCACTCGAAGACTCCGCCCGCGTCAAGCAGGCGCTCAAGGAGCTGGCCCCCGACGTGGTCCGCATCGCCGGGGGCGTGGCCGCCGCCTTCCGCGCCGGCAACCGGCTGTACGCCTGCGGCAACGGCGGCTCCGCCTGCGACGCCATGCACCTGGTGGAGGAGCTGGTGGCGCGCTACAAGCGCGAGCGCCCCGGCCTTCCCGCGCACCACCTGCTGGACGCGCCCACGCTCACCTGCTGGAGCAACGACTACGACTACGCCACCGCCTTCCGCCGCCAGGTGGAGGCCATGGTGCGCGAGGGCGACGTGCTGGTGGCGATCAGCACCAGCGGCAACTCTCCCAACGTCCTCGCCGCGGTGGAGGCCGCCAACGAGCGCGGCGCGCTCACCGTGGGGCTCACCGGCAAGGACGGGGGGCGCATGCGGGCGCTGTGCGCCGAGGTGCTGGTGGTCCCCTCCCCCGCCACGGAGCGGATCCAGGAGGGGCACATCACCGTGATCCACCTGCTGTGCGAGCTGCTGGAGCGCGAGCTGTTCTTTCCCGACGGGGGCGCGGCCGCCTGACGCCGCGCCCGGAGACCCACCCCACCCGGTTGCCGCAGATGACCCTTCGCACCACCGCCGCCCCGCTCGCCGTCCCCGCGCTGCTGGCCCTGCTCGCCGCCTGCGAGGGCGGGTCCGCCGAGAGCCCCGAGCGCCGCGAGGCGCGCGTCGCCGCCGCCCGCAACGCGTGCGTGGCCGAGGAGCTGACCATCCGCGCCCGCGAGAACGTGGCGAACCTGGACACCGTGGCCGCGGCGAGCGGCGGCATCGCGCCCGGGATGCAGGCGGTGTACGAGTACGCCGCCGTGTACCGCAACTTCGCCGAGATGCGCTCCGCCGCGCTGGCGTACGCGGACTCCGCCGTGAGCGCCCGCACCCCCGCCGACTCCGCCCGCTATGCGCGGAGGGCGGAGCAGTTCGTGGTACGCCCCGCGGAGCCCGGCACGCTGGACGGCAACGTCGCCGAGGAGTGGCAGCGCAGCTTCACCCGCACGCGCACCAACCCGGCCCACTACTGCAACACCTCGGTGGGGACGGAAGAGAGCGACGGGCGCGGCGAGGACGAGGACGCGTAGCCGCACCCCCGCGGCGCCCCCCGCCGCGGCCACCCACAGCCCGGGAGCACCGCATGGCGACCCTGCACCTCCTCGGCACCGGCGCCGGCTTCAGCGGCGGCGACCGCACCACCACCATGCTCGCCTTCGCGCAGGCCGGCTCCGTGGTCGTGGTCGACTGCGGGGGCGACGTGGTGCAGCGCCTGCAGGCCGCGGGGCTGGAGCTGGACCGGATCGAGGCGCTGGTGGTGACGCACGAGCACGCCGACCACGTGTCCGGCTTTCCGCTCTTCATGGAAAAGATCTGGCTTTCCGGGCGCCGCCGCCCGATCGCCGTGCACGGCATCGCGCCCGCCCTGTCGCAGGCGCGGCGGTGCTGGGAGTCGTTCGAGACCGGCGGCTGGAAGGACGTGCCGGAGATCCTGTGGCGCGAGGTGGCGCTGGAGGAGGGCGCCCCGGTGCTGGAAAGCGACGACTGGCGGATCACGGCGGCCCCGGGGACCCACAGCGTCCCGGTGATCGGGTTGCGCGTGGAGGACCGCCGCGGCGGCGGGATCGCCGCCTACTCCTGCGACACCGAGGAGTCCGAGGCCATCGCCCGGCTGGCGCGCGGGGCGGACCTGCTGGCGCACGAGGCCACCGGCGGCTTCGGCGGGCACACCACCCCGGAGGGCGCGGCGCGGGTGGCGGCGCGCGCCGGGGCGGGGCGGCTGGTGCTGGTGCACCTCCCGCCCCAGGTGAGCGAGGAGGAGCTGGCCCGCGCCCGCGAGATCTTCCCCGGCGCGGAGCCGGGCGAGGACGGCGGGACGCACCCGTTCTGAACCCCAGGCACACCCCTTCCATGAAGCCTCTCGTCCTGGCCGCCGCGATCGCGCAGCTCATGGCGTGCGCCCCGGCCGCGACCCGCCCCGCCGCTTCCGCGGCGTGCCCCCTGGTGGCCCCCGGCACCCTGGTGGACGTGCGCTCGCTGGCGCGCTCCATCCGCGTCGAGATCCACTACGCCACCCCGGACAACTTCACCGGCGCCCCGCTCCCCGGCTACGAGCACGCCCGCGCCCTGCTGCGCCCCGAGGCGGCGCGAGCGCTGGTGCGGGCGCACCGGCGGCTGGCCGAAGAGGGATACGGCATCAAGGTGTGGGACGCCTACCGGCCGGTGCGCGCGACCCGCGCCATGGTGGAGTGGGCGGAGCGCTCCGGCAACCGCTGGGTGGTCGAGCAGGGGTACGTCGCCGAGCGCAGCGGCCACAACCGCGGCGGCACGGTGGACGTCACGCTGATCCGGCGCCGGAGCGGGCGGGAAGCGGAGATGGGGACGCAGTACGACAACTTCTCGCCCGCCTCGCACACCGCCAACGCGGGCGGCCAGGTGGAGGAGAACCGGCGGCGCCTGGTGAGGGCGATGGAAGCGGAGGGCTTCCGCAACTACGACAAGGAGTGGTGGCACTTCTCCTACGCCGGGCCCGAATGGGAGCCGCTGGACGTGCCGATCGCCTGCTTCCGCTGAGACCCCGCCGCCCGCGACGCGCCTGGCGGGAAGTTCGCTCCACCCTGGCCCCAAAAGGCTTGTGCCGGGCGCCGCCCGGCGCAATCCTCCAGCACGGGGCACTCGCCACACCCGCCCGCCTCCCCCTCACCGCACGCCCATGACCCGACGCCTCGCCGCCCGGCTCGCGCTCCTCGCGGCGGCGCTCCTCGGCGCGCCCACCGCTCCGGCGGCGCAGCAGGCCCCCATCCGCCCGGCGGGCGTGGGGCTCCGCGTGGTCGACGGCGCCGACGCGCCCATCCCCGGCGCCCGGGTGGTGGTGGGAAGCGGCGCCCAGGGCGTGTCCGACGGGGGCGGATGGGTGCGCCTGCCGGGGGTGCAGCCCGGGCGCGTGTTCGTGCTGGTGACGCGCATCGGCTACCGCCCCGCCGAGTTCCACCTGCAGGTGCCCCTCTCCGGCGGGCTGGAGGTGGACGTGGAGCTGGAGCCGGCGCCGGTGGCCGTGCAGGGGGTGACGGGGGTGGGCCGGAGCGAGAACGGCTCGCTCGCGGCGGCCGGCTTCTACCGGCGCAGGGACACGGGGATGGGCACCTTCCTGACCCGCGAAGACATCGACCGGACCCGGGCGCTGCGCACCAGCGAGATCTTCCGCCGGGTGCGCGGCGTGCGCGTGGTCCCCGCGGGAAACCACACCTACAGGCTGCAGACGGTGCGCTACGGGCTTTCCCTGTCCGTGCGGGGATCGGCGGCGGGGGTGACCCCCTCGGACATGCGGACCGCGGCCGGCGGCGGGGGATCCATCGTCTGCGAGATGCTCGTCTACCTGGACGGCGTGCTGGTGCAGCTGACCAGCATCGACGACGTCCTCATGAACAGCCTGGAGGCCATCGAGGTGTACCGCGGCGCGGGCGAGATCCCCGCCGAGTTCCGCGTCACCAACGCCGGCTGCGGGGTGGTGGCGCTCTGGACCCGCGCCCGCCCGTAGCGTCCCGCCTCCCACTTCCACCGGCACGTCCATCCATGACCCGACTCCTCGCCGCCCTCCTGCCCATCCTCGCGGCGGCGCTCACCGCCGCCCCCTCCGCGGCGCCGGCGCAGCAGGCCCCCGTCCGCCCGGCGGGGCTGGGGATCCACGTCGTGGACCCCGCCGACGCCCCCATCCCCGGGGTCCGCGTGGTGGTGGTGGGGAGCGGCGCCGAGGGCGTGTCCGACGAGAGCGGCTGGGTGCGCCTGCCGGGGGTGCGCCCCGGCCGCATCTTCGTGCTGGCGACGCGCATCGGCTACCGCCCCGCCGAGTTCAGCCTGCAGGTGCCCATCTCCGGCGGGCTGGAGGTGGACGTGGAGCTGGAGCCGGCCGCCGTCGCCGTGCAGGGCGTGACGGCGGTGGGGCGGTCCGAGGTCCCCTCGCTGGCCATGGGCGGCTTCTACCGGCGCAAGGAGAAGGGGACGGGGACCTTTCTGACGCGCGAGGACATCGAGAAGACGCGGGCGCAGCGCACCAGCGAGGTGTTCCGCCGGGTGCGCGGAATCCGCCTCGTTTCCGCCGGGCAGGACCGGTACAGGCTGCAGGCGGTGCGCTACGGGATGTCGCTGTCCCAGTCCAACGGTGGGCTGATGCGCTCGGGGCGGCGGGACGAGAGCAGCGGAGGAGCCGTGCAGTGCGAGATGCTCGTCTTCCTGGACGGCGTGCTGGTGCAGCTCACCGGGATCGACGACATCCGCCTGGTCGACCTGGAGGCCATCGAGGTGTACCGCGGCGCCGGCGAGATCCCGGCGGAGTACCGCGTCACCAATTCCAGCTGCGGAGTGGTCCTGCTCTGGACGCGCACCGGGCGCTGATGACGGCTTTGAAGGGGGGGTTTGGGCGTGCCCCCGGCTGGCGCCGGGGTCGGGCTTCGGCTCCGTAACGCACGAAACAACCGTGCGTAACGGAGTCGAGCCCCCGCGGAAACTGCCCCGCGGGGTCTCGCCCCTCCGGGCCGTAATCCCTCACGCGGGGCTCGCGCTGGCGTCCAGGTCTACACGGTCTGCTTCAGGCGGCGCCGCGGAGCGCCCGCAGCCTGCGCACCTCCGCCAGCAGCAGGGGGACGTCCTCGCGCGCGCCGGCGATGAAGGCCGCGTCTTCCCGGCCCAGGGGGACGGAGACCGCGGCCTCGTCGTCCTCCTCCACGGCGACCACGTGGAAGGTGTCCTCCGAGAACACGAAGCACCCGCCGCCGCCCAGCCGGTCCTTGTACGCCCACGGCCCCGGCGTGGCGCGGCCCAGCCGCGCCTCGATCTCCGCCAGCCTGTCCTCCGAAAGCACGCCCTTCCCGCTCATCGCTCTCCCTCCACGGTCCGGCGGGGCACGCCGGCCCTCGCCCGGTGCTCGCCGCAGCCCGCCGGGCGCCGGTGAAAGGCGCCAAGCCGTGCGGCAGTTTTCCACCCGGCGGGGAATCTGGCGTGGATAATCGAGCGTTTGTCCACGCTCGGGCCACGGGACCGTAACGAAATTTTGCAGAAAGCGGAGATCTCCGGCGCCGGCTACGACGGGGTCGCGACGCGGCGCGGTAGGGCCGGGCGCCCCGGGAGGAGCCACAGCAGCGACGAGAGCGCGTACGCCTCGCGCCCCCACCCGGCCAGCGCGGGGACCACCAGCAGCACCGCCCAGAGCGCCACCAGGAGCGCGGAGCGCCCGCGCGAGCGCCGCAGCGTCTTCACCTGCGCCTGGCGCTCCACCAGCGCCGTGAGGTCGCCGCGGCGGAGGCTGGCGTCCACCAGCCCGTCGTTGTGGGTCTTCTCGGCCGCGGCGAGCCCCAGGCGGAGCAGCGAGCCCAGCAGGCGCCCGGCCAGCGCGGCCACCCCGGCGGCGGCCAGGAGAACGAGGAGAAAGCTCAGCAGCGCAGCCACGCGTACGGCCCGGGTCCGGTGAAAGGGGCGGGAGCGGGCTCCCGGAAAACGAGGCGCGGGGG
>JBEVLE010000696.1:0-7022 GCA_040509335.1 Longimicrobiaceae bacterium
CTCGCCGCACCCGCGGCGAGGGCGGTCCTTGTTTCAATCCGGGCCTCCGGGGTGCGGTACGTCTGGCGGAGCTTGAAGAACCTGGGCAGGCACAACGCCGGAGACTCTACTTCAACGCCGTCCACGGAGGGGAAGAGTCAGGCAGCCGCCTCACCCTGGATCTCGCGGAGAATGGCGGAGCGCTCCTCCTCGGAATCGATGTGCCTTGCAAGCACCCGCGCGGTGGTCTCCATGATCCGTTCCGAGAACAGCCGCGACGCATCCTGCCGAAGCCCGGTCCCGATGTACAGCTTCATAAGCGCTTCCACGGTCATGTCGCGCGTCCCCGCGACCTCCCCGATCGCGGCAAGCGTATCCACCGCGATCGAGAGCGTGACGTCCTCTGCTGCGCGAGGCCGCAGGCGCAGTTCAGTCGGTTCATCCGACGTGCTCATAGAGCCTCCTTTCGGCACGTGTGGCCAGACGGGCGGAGATACGCATCGCGCTCGAACGTTCGACGTACACCACGAGCAGCAGGCGCTGCGCCAGCGAGTAGCCGACGATGAAGTCCCGCCGCTCACCGTCCACGGAAGCCTCACCACCCTCGTAGAAGGGATCGAAAAACGCTTCCGCAGCCTCTTCGAATGTGATCCCGTGCTTCTCGACGTTCGTGCGGGCCTTCACCTCGTCCCATTCGAAAGCGAGGCCCTGCAACCGATACGTAATATTCATCAGGCGAGGATAGTGTCGAAGTAGCGAAGCGGCAAGGCGCTCCCTGCACGGCGCCGTTGGTAGAGGCACCCACTCTCTACTCTTTTCGAGCTACTCCACGTACGTCTCGAAGAACCCCGGCAGCCGCCCCACCACCCGGCCCTCCTCCTCCACCGTCGCCACGCCGCGCATCTGCACGAACCAGCGCCCGGCGGATGCCCGCCCCGTGTCCGTGACGTGCGCCGCCCGCACGTCGATCCTCACCCGCAGCCCGCGCCGCGCGTCCTCGAACTCCATCGCCCGGGGGACGCGCACCTCCCGCCCGTCCTCCGCCCGCACCGTCTGCATCGCCGTGTAGCGCAGCGGCCCCGGCCGGTACACGCCCCGCGCCCCCCGCCCGTCCACCAGGTACGCGAACAGCCCCTCCGTGCCCGTGGAATCGCCGCGCACCACCCCGTACAGCAGCGACAGCGCGCTGTCCGACGCCGATCCCCACTCCCAGGTGACGTTCCGCCAGGTGCCCCAGTTGTGGTCGTGGTACGCCTGCGCGCCGCTCACGCGCTCGCAGCGCGGCGCGCACACGGTCCCTTCCGCGCGGGCGAAGAGCGCCGGCACCGTGTAGCCGGACACCAGCCCCTCGCCGCCCAGGTCCGTGGGCGGAAAGTAGCGGCGCGGCGCCGGCCGCACGCGCAGGTCCACCCGCGCGTCCCCGGCGGCGGCAACCACCCGGTAGTCGCCGCCCTCCAGCCGCACGAACGCGTCGTCCGCGAAGCGCAGGTCGGGCGACGCCGTGTCGAAGCGCACCCCCTGCCGGAGGATGCGCTCCAGCGAGCGGTGCCGGCCGTCCCGGTCGCGCACGGTGACCAGCACCCGGCCGCCCCACTTCCCCGGCGTGTCCATCCGCCCCGCCACCATCAGCGTCACGTACACCCAGCGGTCCGCGTCCAGCACCACGTTGAAGTAGTGCCACTCCGCCCAGGTGGAGTCGCGCGCCGCCGCGCCGGTGGGGAGGTGGAAGCGGTCCATCTCCCGGAACAGCTCCGGCCGCGTGGGCGCCGTCCAGCGCCGGTCCGCCTCGCTGTCCGCCCAGCGCCCCGCCGTGAGCGCCGGCGCCGCCCCCGCCAGCCGCGCGCGGCTGGGCACCTCGCCCGAGGCGACCGCCTTCCAGGTGCGCCCCCGCGCCGCCAGCTCTACCTGCTTGCCGTCCAGCACCGGGCTCCCCCCGCGGATCCCGAATTCCGCCCGCCCCCGCTCCGACTCCAGGATCTCCCGCTGGACGAAGCGTGCGTGGTCCACCCCCAGGAAGAGCGACGACACCCCGCCCGCCTTGAGCATCTCCGTGCTCACCCCCGCCGGCACCAGCACCACGTCGCCGCCGCCCACCAGCGCGCGGTCGCGGGCCTGCTCCAGCATCGCCTCGCCCACGGCCAGCAGCACCACCATCACCGCCACCCCCAGCGCGTAGCCGCCCAGGAGGAAGAGCGCCCGCCCGGGGCGGTGGCGGAGCTCCGCGATCGCCAGGCGGAGGATCATGCGCCGGGCCGCCCGTCGGCCACCACGACGCCGTCCGCCATCTCCACCAGGCGGCCGGCGTGGCGGGCCACCGTGGCGTCGTGCGTCACGATCACCATGCTGGTCCCGTCCGCGTTCAGCTTCCCGAACAGGGCGATGATCTCGTCGCCGGTGCGGCGGTCCAGCTCGCCCGTGGGCTCGTCCGCGAACAGAACCCGCGGCCGGTTCGCCAGCGCCCGCGCGATCGCCACCCGCTGCTGCTCGCCGCCGGACAGGTGCGGCGGCCGGTGCCCGGCCCGGTGCCCCAGCCCCACGTACTCCAGCAGCTCGCGGGCGCGGGCGCGGCGCTCCGCCCGCGGCACCCCCGCCTCCGCCATGGGAAACTCCACGTTCTCGGTCGCCGTGAGCACCGCCAGCAGGTGGAAGCGCTGGAAGATGAAGCCAACCTCGCGCAGCCGCAGCTTCGACCTGGCTCCCTCGTCCAGGGCGCCCAGCTCGCGCCCCAGCAGGCGCACCGTCCCCGCGGTCGGCGGGTCGATGCCGGCCAGCACGTTGAGCAGCGAGCTCTTGCCGCACCCGGAGGGCCCCACGATCGCCACCATCTCGCCGGCCTCCACGTCCAGGTCCACGCCCCGCAGCGCGTGCACGGCATCGCCCTGGTAGGGGTATTCCTTGACGATCCCCCGCGCCTCGATCACACGGCTCATTGCGTCGTTGTCCTTCGAGCGATTCCGCTGGTTCTGCGTGTGGGACCGCTCCGGAACCAGGCCAAACAGCCGGCCTGTTTCCTGCGCGGGTCGCGGAGCCACCGGAAACTGCCCCGGTGTCTCCGCTCCAGCTCCGTGAGCCTCGCGCAAACAGCCGCGCGAGTCTCCCTCCGCAACATCATGTGGGAACGGCGGGGAACGGCCAACGGCGGCCCCTTCCCGCAGTTGCCCCCTCTCCCAGGATTGGGAGAGGGTGGCGAGCCTCAAGCGAGCCGGGTGAGGGCCGTCACTCCGCCTCCTCCCGCAGCGCCTGCCCCAGCGGCGCGCGCACCGCGCCCCACCCGGGCAGGCACCCCGCGGCGGCGCCCACCAGGATCACCGTTCCCAGCGCCAGTGCCACCCGCCCCGGGCGGAACACGAAGAACGTCACCCCGGCGGGGAGCCCGGGAAAGGCGAGGAGGATCCGGTCCAGCCGCTCCGCCATCCACAGGCCCAGCGGCAGCCCCAGCGCGCAGCCGATCCCCGCCAGCACCAGCCCCTCCACCACCACCCCCAGCAGGATCCGCCCGCGCGCCACGCCCATGGCCCGCAGCGTCGCGATCTCGCCGAAGCGCTCCCGCACCCCGATGGTGATGATGGTGGCCACCAGCAGCGCGGTGACCACCAGCGCCACGCTCCCCAGGATGGTGGCGAGCTGGCGGAAGTAGGTGAGACGGCGGCTGGTCTCCGCGATCAGCTCGGCCGTGGAGTACACCGACACCGTGGGCACCACCCGCCCGATCCGCACCGCCAGTTCCGTCGCGTCGGTCCCCTCCGCGGCCGCCACCCCGAAGAGCGACACCTGGTCCGCGCGGTCCGTCGCCGCCTGCACCTCGCCCAGCGGGAGCGCCGCCGAGCGCTGGTCCGCGTAGTCGTAGATGAAGTCCGCCACCGCGCTCACCCGGTACGTCCGCGTCCCCCGCGGGCGGCCCAGCGACACGTCCAGCTGCGGCGCCAGGAGCAGCGTGCTCCCCGGGCGCAGCCCCTCCTGCCGGGCCAGCGGGGCGCTCACCACCGCCTCCCCCGCCCCGGGAGGGCGGCCGTCGGTGATGCGGTACAGCATCTCCGCGCGCGGGTCGGTCCCGGTGACGAACACCGGCTCCCCCGCGCTGTCGCCGCGCAGCGGGTAGAACTGCGCGCCCAGCACCGGCGCCACCCCCGCCACCCCCGGCACCCCCGCGATCCGCCGCGCCACCGAGCCCGCGCCGCGGATGGTGGCCTCGCTGTCGAACGGGAGGATGCCGCGCGGCGTCACCCGCAGCGCGTAGCCCCGCGCGCCCAGCAGCTCGCCGAACGAATCGGTGAGCCCGGAGGCGAGCATGGTCATGTCCAGCAGCAGCGCCGCCGAGATCCCGATCCCCGCCAGCGCCAGCGCCGTCCGGCTGCGCCGGCGGAAGAGCGCGCGCAGCGACGAGGATACGATCACCCTCTTTCTCCCAGCCTCTGCGGGGGGACGTTGACCACCCGCCACGCCGCCGCCGCCCCGGCCGCCGCGCCCAGCCCCAGCCCCAGCAGCGCCGCAAGCAGCACGATGCGCGGCGTCACCAGCGCGAAGCGCAGCGTGGTGTCGTAGTAGGCCGCGTAGTAGGCGTTCACCACCTTGGAGATCCCCACGCCGAGCGCGGCGCCGGCGGCGCTCCCCAGCATCGCGATCCCCATGGCCTCCAGCACGATGGAGCGGAACACCGTGCCGCGCGACACGCCCACCAGGCGCAGCATCCCCATGTCGCGCCTGCGCTCGTCCACGCGGATGATCATCACGCAAAGCAGGAAGATGGCGCTCGCCAGGATGGTGACGATGCCGATGGCGCGGTGGAAGCGCGACACCACCCGGAAGGTGGCGCTGGTCTGCTCCGCCAGCGCCGCGCTCCCGAAGGCCCGCGTCCCGAAGGCCAGCCCCTCGATCCAGCGCGCCGCCGAGTCCGGCGAGGCGCCGGGGGCGAGCACCACGGCGAAGCGGTCCACGCGGTCGGGCGTGCCCAGCAGCCCGGCCAGGTCGGGGAGGTGGAAGCGCACCTCGAACTCGTTGCGGGCGATGCGGTTGGGGTCCGCGGCGCGCTCGAAGACGCCCGCCACCACGAACGGGCGCGGCGCTGCGTCGCTCGCCAGGGCGCGCACCGCGACCGTGTCGCCCACGGCCAGCGGGACGCTTTCCGCCAGGCGGCGCTCCACCAGGATCCCCGGCGCCGGCGCCTGGAGCGCCGCCGCGAGGGCGAGGACCGAAAGCATGCTCATGGCGGCGAGGTTGAACGGTGCGCCGCGCGCGGCGGCAGGGGGCCCGGCGCTGCATGCACGAGCCGGTCCAGCCTGTACGGGAGCCCGGACGCGGACGGATTCCCGAATACATCCCGAAAATCGGCAATCCCGCGGCGTGAGACCACCTGTTTCTGGACGGGGTGAACGTCCACGAACGGCCAGGCGCCAAGCGATCTCGTGACGCTCGCGCCGGAGCTTTTCCGGATCATCCGTTTTCTTCGTTCAGAATTGACTGAACGATCTTAACGCGTTATCTTTGGCGTCCTTGGAAGTACCCGAACCGGAGTCATGATGCACCCAGCCGTCCAGCAGTTCGTCGAGCGCATGGGGCTGATGATGGAGGCCGACGGGCTCCCGCGCAGCGCCGGGCGCATCTTCGGCTTCCTGCTCCTGGCGGAAAGCCCGTTCTCGCTGGACGAGATGGCGGAGAAGCTCCAGGTGAGCAAGGCCTCGGTGAGCACCAACGCGCGGCTCCTGGAGCAGGCGGGGCTGCTGGAGCGCAGCAGCGCCCCCGGCGACCGGCGCGACTTCTACCGCATGCGCCCGGACGCGTGGGAGCAGATGCTCCGGGTGGCGCGCCGGCGCTGGGAAACCATGCAGGCCGCGCTCGCGGAGGGCGAGGCCTCGCTCCCCGAGGAGATGACGGTGGCGCGCGGCCGCCTTGCCGAGGCGGGCCGCTTCCACGAGTTCCTGCTGGGCGAGGGCGACACCCTCCTGGCCCGCTGGCGCGCCGGCGAGGCCGCGGCCGCGCCCGGGGCCGGCCGCCGGGTATCCTGAAGGTGAGTGGCGCCGCCTCAGTAGCATGCAAGCAAGCACTTGCTTGCACGGGTGACGGGGGATAGATTCGGCGGCATGGACGTACGAGACAAGCTTCTGAGCGCGGCGCTGCGGGTCTTCGAGGAGAGCGGGTCCCGCGGCGCCACCACCCGGCGGATCGCCAGCGAGGCCGGCGTCAACGAGGTCACGCTGTTCCGCCACTTCGGCTCCAAGAGCGCCCTGCTGAGCGAGGCGCTCCAGGCCGCGGCCCGGCGGAACCTGGTGACCGGGCTCCCCGCCGAGCCGCGCGACCCGGAGTGCGAGCTGACCCGGTGGTGCCGGACGCACCTGGCCCACCTGTACGGCGCGCGCTCCATGATCCGCACCTGCATGGGGGAGTTCGAGCAGGCCCCGGAGATCGCCGGGTGCGCGTCGGCGACCCCGGCGCGCGTTTCCGACGAGCTGCACGGCTACCTGCTGCGGCTGCGGGAGCGCGGGATGGCCGCCGGCGACTTCGACGCGCGCGCCGCCGCCTCCATGCTGATGGGCGCGCTGTTCACCGACGCCATGGGCCGCGACATGATGCCCGAGAAGTACGGCTACTCCGCCGAGGAGGCGCCGGCCAAGTACGTGACGCTGTTCCTGCGGGCCATCGGCGCGAGCCCGGCCCGCGGGGCGGAACCGGAGGGGGAAGCCGCGCCCGCCGGGGATGCATGAGGGGGGAAGTTTCGCCGGGGACCTTTCGCAAACGCCAGGATCGATGAACCGATACGCAGGGACGTGGACGTGGGGCCGCGGGGTGGCCGTCTCGGTGATCGCCCTCGCGCTGGCCGCGGCGGGCGCGGCGGCGCAGACGCCGCAGCCCCGGCCGCTCTCGCTGGAGGAGGCGCTGCGGCTCTCCTCCTCCACCAGCGAGCAGGTGGAGATCGCCCGCGCCGGGATCACCCGGGCGCGGGGAAGCCTGCTGCAGGCGCGCTCCGCAGCGCTGCCGCAGCTCAACGGCTCGGCGTCGTACTCGCGGGCGCTCGCCAGCCAGTTCGAGGGGCTGGGCGGCGGGGGCGC
>JBEVLE010000697.1:0-29612 GCA_040509335.1 Longimicrobiaceae bacterium
CCCGTCTCCTTTGATCCGACCCCCATCCGCCGCGGGCCGCGGGCCCGCGGGAGGAGGTTCCATGAAGATGGTGCTTGCGTTCGTCCAGCCGTTCAGGCTGGACGCGGTGACCCGGGCCCTGGAGCACGTGCCCCGCTTCTGCGGGATGACGGTGACCCACGCCGGCGGCTTCGGCCGCGAGAGGATGGAGCCGCACCCCCGGACCGTGGCCGAGGAGATCGAGGACTTCACGGACAAGGTGCGCGTCGAGACCGTCGTGCACGACGAGCAGGTGGACGAGGTGGTGGGCGCGATCGCGCGGGCGGCGCACACGGGGCAGTACGGGGACGGGATGGTCTTCGTCCTCCCGGTGGAGCGGGCCGTCCGCATCATGACCATGCACGAGGGCGAGGCGGAGGTCTGAGGAAGCCATGACGAAGACACTTCGGATCGACCTGCCGGTCCTGCTCCCCGAACTCCCGGACGCGCGCGACGCCTGCGTGCACCGGCTGGAGCAGCTGATCGCGGAGCGCCGCGAGATCTCGCGCACGCACCTGGTGCCCACGGAAGACGGCGGGGCGCACGCCCTCTGCCTCCACTACGACCCCGACGTGGTCACCCTCGCCCAGGTGGAGCGGCTGGCGCGCGCCGCGGGGGCGGAGGTGACGCAGCGCTACGGGCACGCCGTCCTGCCGATCCGCGCGGTGGACGGGGAGGACGCGGGACGCCGGATCGAGGGGGCGCTCGGCGCCTTCCCCGGCGTGACCGCCGTGTCCGTGAGCCTCCCCGCGCAGCGTGTGCGCGTCGAGTTCGACCGGGAGCGCACCTCGGTCGACGCGATCCGGGCGGAGCTGGGCTCGATGGGGTACGCTTCCTCGCCCCCGGCCGAGCACGGCCCGGGGTGCTGCCGGCCCCGGGAGGCCGTCGCGGAGGACGCCGGCTGGTACGCCCGCAACCAGGAGCTGGTCTGGAGCCTGGCCGGCGGGCTCCTGCTCGCCGCGGCCTGGGCGGGGGAGCGCTGGCTGGGGCTGCCCCGGGGCGGCGCCGTCGCGCTCTACCTGGCGAGCTACGCCTTCGGCGGCTGGGACCTGGTGCGGCACTGGGCGGGCTCGCTCGGCAGGGGCAAGCTCTCCTTCGACATCGACCTGCTGATGCTGCTCGCCGCCCTGGGCGCGGCAGCCCTCGGCGAGTGGGTGGAGGGGGCCTTCCTGCTCTTCCTCTTCTCGCTCGCCCACGCGCTGGAGCACTACGCCCTGGGCCGGGCGCGGGGCGCCATCCGCGCACTGGCGGAGCTGGCGCCGCCCACGGCGCGGGTCCTCCGCGACGGACGGGAGGTGGAGGTCCCGGTGGACCAGGTCGCGCAGGGGGAAGTGGTGATGGTCCCGCCCGCCGAGCGCATCCCCGTGGACGGCGAGGTCCGCCAGGGCCGCTCGGCCGTCAACCAGGCGCCGATCACCGGGGAGTCGGTCCCGGTGGAGAAGACCGCGGGGGACGAGGTGTTCGCCGGGACCGTCAACGGCGAGGGCGCGCTGGAGGTGGTGACCACGCGCGCCGCCGGCGACCGCACGCTGGACCGCGTGGTCAAGCTGGTGGAGGAGGCCCAGACGCAGAAGGCGCCGACCCAGCAGTTCACCGAGAGGTTCGAGCGGATCTTCGTCCCGGCCGTGCTCGTGGCCGACGTGCTGCTGATCGTCGTCCCGCCGCTCCTGGGGCTCCTGGACTGGCCGACCAGCTTCTACCGCGGCATGGCCCTCCTGGTGGCTGCCTCGCCCTGCGCGCTGGCGCTCGGCACCCCGGCCGCGGTGCTGGCCGGGATCGCGCAGGCGGCCCGTCGCGGCGTCCTGGTCAAGGGCGGCGCGCACCTGGAGAACCTGGGGACGCTGCGCGCGCTCGCCGTCGACAAGACCGGCACCCTCACGGTGGGGAAGCCGGAGGTCACGGACGTGGTCCCGCAGGAGGGGGTCACGGAGGCGGAGCTGCTGCGGGTGTCGGCGGCCGTGGAGCGGCGCTCGCAGCACCCGCTGGCCTCGGCCGTGGTGCGCCGGGCGGAGGCGGACGGGCTGGAGCTGCCCGAGGCGGGCGAGCTGCAGAGCATCACCGCGCGGGGGGTCCGCTCCACCGTGGAGGGGCAGACGGTGGAGGTCGGCAGCCTGCGGCTCTGGGAGGACGGCGGGATCGAGATCCCCCCGGCGGTCCGCGATGCGGTGGCTCGCCTCCAGGAGGCGGGGCGCAGCATCGTCGTGGTGCGCCACGGGGAGCGGTGGATGGGGGTGCTGGGGGTGGCGGACCGGCCGCGCGAGGGCGTGCGGGAGGTGCTGGAGCGGCTGCGCGCGCGCGGCGTCCGGCCGATCGTCATGCTCACGGGGGACAACCGGGGCGTGGGGGAGGCGGTGGGGCGCGAGGTAGGGGTGGACGAGGTGCGGGCCGAGCTCCTCCCGGAGGACAAGCTCGTCATCATCCGCGAGCTGCTGGAGCGGCATGGCCAGGTGGCGATGGTCGGCGACGGGGTCAACGACGCCCCGGCGCTCGCCAACGCCACCGTGGGCATCGCCATGGGCGGGGCCGGGACGGCGGTGGCGCTGGAGACGGCGGACGTGGCGCTCATGGCCGACGACCTGGGGAAGCTCCCCTTCGCGGTCGGGCTCTCGCGGCAGGCGCGCGCCGTCATCCGCCAGAACCTGTACGTGTCGCTCGGGGTGATCGCGCTGCTCGTCGTGGCCACCACCACGGGGGTCTTCGGGATCGGGCCCGCGGTGGCGGTGCACGAGGGGAGCACGCTGGTGGTGATCGCCAACGCGCTCCGCCTCCTGGCGTACCGCGAACCCGGAGGGGACCCGTGAGCGGGCGCGGCCCGGCGGGGACCCTGCCCTTCCTGCTCGCGGCGGTTCTGCTTGCCACGGGGCCGCTCGGGGCGCAGACCCCCGCCCCGGCGGGCGCGGACCGGCCGGGCGGGTGGCGGCTGGGCTACGGCGCGGCGGCGCTCCGCCCGTCCCTGTCCGCGGACGCGGCGGAGGCGTTCGAGGGGGTGGGCCGGTTCGGTACCGCCCTGGGCGTCGCGATCTCCGCCGGCTACGACCGGGCCCGCTTCGGCGGGGGGATCACGCTGGAGTACTCGGGGATGGAGGCGGACTCCACCTCCGCGACCGTCCTCCTCACCGGCGCGCTCGGGCAGTGGCGTCCGGCCGGGCCTGGCCTCGGCGGCTGGCGCCCGGTCGTCGCGGCGGGGTACGTCCACCAGGAGATCGGGGACGTGCGCCTCCCCCGGGGCAGCGGTCCGGACAGCACCCGGCGGCTCGCGGCGCTGCACGGGAGCGGGGTGCGTGTCGGCGCGGGCGCCGAGCACGGGATCGAGCTCGGCGGCAGGCTCGGCGCATTCCTGGAGGCCTCCGCGGACGTGGTCCGGCTTGGGGACGAGGGGACGGGGGACGGCGGGCTGGCCTGGACGCCGCGCCTCTTCGCGGGAGTCCGCTGGTGGCCGGGGGGGCAGGCCCCCGTCGGCCGTTCCGCCCTGACCGCCGTCGCCCGGTGAGCGGCATCTCCGGGCCGCCCCGTAGAGGCGTGCCCCTCGTCGGGATCGACCTTCGGTCAGGCGGTGTTCGCGAACGAGTGCGGAGGCTCCCGGACGTGCCGGAGCTCAACATCCTTTTCTTCGCCTTCCTGCTCTTCCTGCCGTGGGAGCTGTGGCTCTCGGCGTCGAGCCTGCGGAGCGACGGGCACGCCCTGGCCAGCGAGGTGGCCTGGATGAGCACGCTCGCCTCGCTGGGCCACGCCGCCATCTCGGTCCTGGCCTTCTGGGTGGTGGCCGGAGGCACGCCCACCGCCCGCGGGTGGATCCGGGCCCCCCGTCCCTCGACCGTGCTCGTGTTCGTCCTGGCCGCGCTGGTGTTCACGGTGATCGGGGAGTCGGCGGCGACCGGGGTCCTCACGGAGTGGGAGCACGTAGGCTCGCTCCCGACGCTCGTCGCTCCCGGCCTCGGACTGGCTTCACTTCTGGAGGTGGTCACGGTTCCCTTCGCCACCGTCTGGATCACCGGACGGCAGCTGCGTGGACTCCCGGCCCGAGAAGCGGATACTTCGATCCCGGCCGCGGTGGGCCGCCACGGTTCGCCGGGAGACGCTCCATGACGGGGACGCTCCGCGACCTCCTCGCACCCGTCCTGAGCCCGGCGGCGTTCCTCGTCCTCGGCTGCGCGGCGGAGCGGGACCGCCTGAGGAGCGGGGAGCGCGCGGCGATCCGTGCCTTCGCCGCCGGGGCCGTCCTCGCCGCCACGGGCGCCGCTCTGCCGGGGCTGGTCCGCCAGGGGGCACTGGTCGCGCAGGCCGGCTTCCTGGCCGGTGCCGGCCTGACGCTCGCCGTCATGCGCATCCTCCTTCCCCCCCGGCAGGTTCCCCCGGGCGGTCCTGACAGGGCCACCGCGCTGGCGACAACAGGAGTCGGAGCCGCGCTTGGGGGCCTGGCGGTCGGCCTCGCATCCTGGATCAGCCTCCCGATGGCTCTCCTCGTCGCTTCGGCGGTCTGCCCCGTGGCCCTTCTCCTTGGCTTCGACGGAGCGCACGCATCCGCGGGTGCCCCGCGGGGAAGGGCGTCGGCTCGCTTCTCGATGCTCGCTCTCCTGCTCCTGCTCCTTTCCTCGGCGGCGGCCGGCCATCTCGCAGCGGCGCACCTGGCGGCGCCGGTGCCGGCCGGGGTGACCTCCGCCGGCCTGGCGGCCCTGCTCGTCTTCGTGGTCGAACAGCTGGCTCGCGAAGCCCGCAAGGTGCCGGCGACGCCGTGGACGGTGGCCTTTTTCGTCCTGGGGTTTCTCGCCCTGGAGGCCGTGCAGGTCATGGCCACCGCGTCGAACGGGGGGAGTGCGCGCTGAACGAGGGCGCCGTGGTCGGAGGGGATCCTTCGCTCGGACCTGGCATGGCGCGCCAGAGCAGCGATTCCGGGACCGTGGTCTACGTGGCGGGGGCATGCGCGGAGCCGCGGTTGGAGCGGCGGAGGCTGGGGTGGAGGCCTGAGCACCGGAAGCCGGACCGCCTGCGTTCCTGGACTCCCATGCACGGAGGAGCCGTGAACCCGTGGAGAACGCCACTACACGGCCGCGGGATGCGGCTGTGCCTGGGTCCGGCGCTGCTGCTCGCCGGCACCATCGCCTGCTCCACTGCCGATCCGGGACCTGAGGTCGTGTTCTCGGTCCGGCATTCGGACCATCCCTTGCCGCAGGGCTGGAGGCCGGACGTCCACGTGGTCATGGCGGCGGCGGAGGGCGGCCCCGGATGGATCCACGTGAACGGGTTTCTCCCGCTTCCGGACCATTGTGACGTGGTGCGGGCCCGCGTGGAGGAGGGAGAAGCCGGCCTGACGCTGTGGATCACGGCCCGGGACGACCAGGAGCACACGAATCCATGCGGTCGTGCGGGTGAGGTCTCCATCGGCATCTACGATGCCCGGATCGAACCCCTCGCGCCCGGTCCGCACCGGCTGCGCGTGGTGTACGACTACGGGCGGATGCAGCCGCAGGCCGCGAGCGGGGCCGGTCCCCTGTATCCCGAGCACACGGCGCTCGACGTCCGCGTCCGGGTCGATCGACGCCGCCCAGGTGGGGAGCGCTCACCCCAGGCACTTCCCTGGTCGGGGAACGTACTACTTCGCATCGCGCGTTCCGGAGAAGCCGGACGGCGGCGTGGACGACGTCCTCTTCCACCCCGTGGGGCCGCGGCAGCTCCGCGCCTCGCTCACGTGGACATTCCGAGGGCCTGGAGGCAGACGGGGCAGCCGCGCGGCCGTCCCGTCTGTCGCGGGCTCGCCCGCACCCTTGCCCGGGCGGCGACGCGCCAGGCCGCGTGCGCTGGCGGTGTGACGCACCGCCGGCACGGGTCCGCGGCCCGTCGGCAGGCGGTGGGAACCCCCGATGGGAGAACACGGATGGATGCTGCTGGCTTCGCTCGCATGTGGTTGCGCACCTGGAGATGGGTCCTGCTCCTCGCGGCCGTCTCGTGCTCCTCCGGCGGGGAAGAGCCCGCGCTCGAATTCGCGGTGGTCCACACCGACGCAGTGGAAAGCAACTCCGGGAGCCCGATCCAGCTCCCCCCGGAGCCGACCGTCGCGGAGGGGGGTGCCGGGTCCATCCACGTCCGGGGCCTCATCGCGATGCCCGACCAGTGCGACGACGTGGCTGCGGAGGTGGTGCCGGACCAGGCCGTCCTGACGATGCGGGTGGTCGTGCGCGGCTCCCGGCGCCACAGCGGGGCGTGCGGGCGGGCGGACCGGGTGGTGATGGCGCAGTACGAAGCCACGCTCCGACGCCTCGCCCCGGGGCCCCACCAGCTCCGCATCGTCTACGACTACCGCGGGGTGCGTCCGGGAGAGCGCAGGGGCGTGGGAGATCCCGCGGCCGGGCTGTGGCGGGACCACGAGGCCGGCACGCACGCGGTCCGGGTCCGATAGTCGAAGCACGTGCCGGTTGAAGGGCCGGGCGGGTCACGCCCTACGTCCACCAGGGTGTGTCCGACGAAAAATCAGAGACAGGGCATGATCGAGGCGACGAGGATACCGGCCACGCAGTCGTAACCGCGCTTGCCGAAGCGGGCCGCCACGTTGACTTCGGAAAATTTTCGGTACAGGTTGTGGATTCGGCGGTGATTCCTCACTTGGTCACCTGGCCTGTGCTGCGCCCGATTCCAAGGATTGCCTGAGATGCCAATCCGCACGAAGCCGTTCACGGAAATCATCCTTCCCGACGTGCAGAGCCTGGTCGAACGGCAGGTGCCCGAAGGCCACACGCTGGAATACAAGAGGACCATCGACCTCGCGAGCAAGGATGCCAAAGACGAGATCCTCAAGGACGTGAGCGCGTTCGCGAACGCGTCCGGGGGAACGATCATCTACGGCGTCGTCGAGGGCGAAGGGGACGAGCGCGGACTGCCCACCCGGCTTGAAGGGCTGAGGATCGCGCCGGACGCGTTCGCATCGGCGCTGGATCAGCTGATCCGGGATCGCCTCGACGAGCGCCTCACGGGCGTACTCCACAAGGCGATCCCTCTCGCGGATGGGGCACACCTGTACGTGGTGCGGGTCCCGGCGAGCCCCCTCGCGCCTCACATGATCGACGGCCGGACCTCGCAGCCGCGCTTCTACCTGCGGGCGAACACCGTCAGCGCGCCCATGAACATGCGTCAGGTGAAGGAGGCGGTGATGCAGCGCAGTGGAGCGGTGGATCGAGCCCGGGAGGTCATCAGGATGCGCCTCGACCATCTGCGCGCTCGCGCGGTGCGGCGCCGGGAATCGGCGATCGGCTCATCCAACCCCCCGCACGAGGACCAGTATGCCCTCCACGTCGTTCCGCTCCACCCTGCACCCGGCGGGTGGAGCCTCGGCCCGGGTGTTCAGAGCCGCCTGGAGCGGGTGCGCGCCTTCGAGTCGGATGGGACTTACCAGCATGGCCGGTACTCGCATGAAGGATTCACGATCGAGTTCCCGGACGTCCGTCACGTGTCGTTCCTCCGCGACGGCTCCATCGAGTTCCAGGCCTACCACCTGATCAACCGGACTCTGGAATCCCCAGGTGGGTTGATCCTCTTTCCTGCGTTTCGCGTCGAAGCGGCGGTTCGGCATTCTCTCCGACAGTGTGCGGCACTCACGGAGGACGGGCTCCTGCCCCTCCCCGTGCTCGTCCAGTTGAGCATCCTCGGCGCACAGGGGAGCGAACTGCGCGCCTCGCCCGGATCGTACAAGGACTCGGCCCAGCCCCTGCCTCACCCCGACCTCCTCCTCCAGCCGCTCGTCCTCTCCTCGTGGGACGCGGGCGCGCACGTCCAGGTACGGCAGATGTTCGACGAGATGTGGCAGGCGTGGGGCATTCCTCAGTGCGGGAACTACCACGCGGACGGCCAGCCGATCGAGCACGGTTCCAGGCGCACGGGATGGTAGAAGGCGTGCAGGACTGCGAGGAAGGAGGACCGTGCTGGACATGAAAGCCGGACGGGAGCGCTGGACCGTGATCGCTGGAGCGCGTCACGCGGCGTCACTCGACACCCGCCGGCCGGCGGATGCGTACGGTCGCGGCGCTCGGACTCTCCACCATGACGCCGACGACGAACAGCGAGAGCAGCTCCTTCCGCTGGGCGGGGGTGGCACGCTCGTACACGTCGCGGAAGCGGGAGGCGCGGCGCGCGAACTCCGCGGCGGAATCGCGATCGGCCTCTCCGGAAAGGAGGCCTCGGCGGCGGCGCTCGAGGTCCGCGATCGCCTCGGACTTCTCGCGGACGACCCGTGTGGCGATGTCCGAAGCCGGCCCGTCCAGGGTCCCGACCGTCCGCAGCACCGCCTCGATCTGTCGGCGGCAGGCCGCGATGCTCTGCTCGACCTGCTCCACCTGCGCCCCGACGTCCGATCCGCGTGCTTCCTCGCGGACCCGCTCGGCGGTGACCGCCTCCAGGACAAGCGGGTGAGCGACGATGCCTTCGATCGCATCGAAGACGGCGTCCTCCAGGACCCGCGCCTGGACCCGGAGGCGGCAGGTCCCGCAGGTCTTCTCCCCGGCAGCGTTCTTCGCGCGGTAGTAGCGGACCGATCCATCCCCCGGGTCCCCCCAGAAGGGAGCGTGACAGGCCGCGCAGGAGACTAGCCCGGAGAGCGGGTAGGGAGCGTTCGCCCCCCGTCCGTGTCTGCGGTTGCCGTTCAGGCGAGCCCTGGCGCGGTCCCAGAGGTCCTGCGGCACGACGGGGTCCCACCGGGCCCGGTGCAGAGCGCCCGTGGAGTCGTTCTGGTAGCCGATGTAGCGGACGTTGACGAGGATCTTCCGGACCGTGCTGGGCTGCCATCGCGCGGCACCGTCGGCCGTGGGAACCCCGTCCTCGTTCAAGCGGCGCGCGAGGGCGCGCAGGCTGAAGGACGTGCCGTCCTCCCCGTCGACGTACCAGCGGAAGATCTGGAGGACCCAGCCCGCCTGCGGCCCTGGCCGGAGCACCGTGACCGTGTCCTCCCGGCCGTTGTGCAGCCCTCGCTCCATCTCCACGTACTGGACGCCCTCCTCCGTCTTCAGCTCGATGCAGCGGACCATCCCGAAGGGAGGCGGTCCGCCGACCCATTTGCCCGCGAGGACGCTCGCCCGCTTGCCGCGGTGGACGTGCCTGGACTTGTCCTCGGAGTGAAGCGTGTCCTTCTCGGCCTCCAGCGCGGCACGGATCACCCGGAGCAGACGGTCGTCACTCCGGCTGTCGAGCCCCGGCTGGGTCAGGCTGCGCACGAGCCAGCCCATCCGGCGAAGCGCGTACAGGCAGGCGATGGCCTGTTCCGCGCCGCGCTTGAAGCGGGCGAGGCGGGACAGGGCCCACACGAAGATCGTACCGGGTGGGCGCCCGCGGCGGCGGTTTTCCCGGACGGCGTCTAGGAGGGCCTTGCTCCCGGGACGGTGGCCCGGTCCCTTCTTCCACCCCGAGACCCCGTCGTCCATGAACACGCCGCGCTCGGGATCATGGCACCGGGGAAGCCCACCCGGCGGGAGCTTGATCCCCGCCCTGCGGAGTGCCTCCTCCAGGTCGGTGATCTGCTGCACACAGGAATCCTTCTGGGATGGATCGGAGGCCCGAACGTAGACGAAGATGTCCACGCCCAGCGTACCGCGGAGCGGCCGCCCGTGCGCCTGGCTCCCGAGGCGGCGCTCCCTTTTTTGTCGCTCCAGTACCCTTGGCGAGGTCATCGCGGTCTCTCCTCGAGAGGGGTGCCGATCCTGAGGCTCGCCCCGTCCGGGGAGGGGGGGCGGCCGGCAGGTCCGCCGGTGGAGCCTTCTGCCACGCGTCCGGGCCGTGGACGGGCGACCTCACGCCTCAGGATCCGCGCGGCGAGCTTCGCAAAGGCAAGCACGTCGAGCTCCCCGTCGGCCACCACCCGGACCTGGAGGGGCGGAGCGTGGGCGGGGGTGGAGGGTGCCCTAGGAGGCACCGGGCGGGTAGGGGGTCGGTTTCTCATGCCGGCGACCCTACCCGTGCGTTTTCCCCCGCCGATTTCCCCCTCGGCGCCAGCGGAGCGGGGCCTCGGGCACGTCGGCGGCTATCGGCCGGGCATCGAGCGCGCTGGGAGGTCCGGCAGCCAGAACCGCAGTTCCCGGCGGAACGGCATGCCCGCGCCCCAGGCCAGCCGGGGCGGCGACCGGCGCCGGATCCACCGGGCTGCCGCGTCGTAGGAGATCCCTAGAGCCTGGCTCACCTCATGGACCGACCGCCAGCCGGCGGGGTCCTGCGGCAGACCGGCCGAGCGGGCGAGGACTCGCTCGACCGGCTCCACCGTCCAGGCCCGGAGGTCCTCCTCCATCGCCCAGACGTAGCAGGTCCGCCGGCCCGGGACGGGCCTGGGGGGCGGGGCGCGCGGGATGCGCCCCTGACGGAGAGCCGCCCGTACGGCCGAGAGGGACCGGCCCGTCCGGCGGCTGACCTCCTCGGGCCGGAGCGAGTGGGGGGATGTGGGGGCGCCGAGCTGAGCCCGGACCGAAAACCACACGGGGTCGTGCAGGAGTCCCTCCAGCCGGTCGTGGGGCCACCGGGATGGTGACCCTTCCTGCGAGAGAGACCGATGGACGGCACGGCGGCGGGCCGGCCCCCAGGGCTGGAGGGGATCCCGGCCGGAAAGGCCTGCCGGGCCGGCTGGGGGAGACCGTGCCTGAAAGTAAGCGACCGCGAGCAGGACTTTCCGAGACAATCGCGCAGGTTGTTTTGCGGCAAAGAAGTCCTGACGGAATCGTGGGGGGCGCGCCGGCGAATTGTACGTTTCCGTTGTCTTGGGCCGGGCTGTATTGTCCATACTGGCGAATTGGGTCCCCTGCCCCCCTCGCCGCTCTCGGAGATATACGCGTCGGGGGGTGCCAGGATGGGCCTTGCGGGAAGACGTAGAGCGAGCCACGCACCGAAAACTGCCGGAGCGCCTGCCACGCCTCCTTTCACGGGGCCTGCTCGAACGCGAGGACGTGCGCGCGCCACGCCTGACGGACCCGGTGTGGATTTACCGCATCAGCCAGGAGGGTGCGGACCATGTGGCAGAGAAGGCCGAGCTGGATGAGGGACCTCAACGACCTAGACCAGATCGCCCCGCGAAGAGCGAGACCTGGGGTGGGACCCGCTCGTCGGGGGGATGCCGCTCGCCCCTGTACAGCGCGTTCCCTGGCTGGACGGCCTGGCGTGGCTGGTGCAGACGGGGCTCGTCCAGCAGTGGACAGTTCACGGGCCTGGGCGGGGGGGGTGACGCTGTTCCGCATCACCCCGCGCGGGGGCGTGGCGATCCCGCTTGAGTGGCAGGAGCCACGATAGCGCGGATGGCTCAGTACTCCGTGAATACCTCCGCAGCCATCTCGAAGAACTGCTCTTCGATTTCAGTGAAACGCGGGTGACTCGTCCACTCCGCGGCATCAACGATCCAAAGGTGCGCGTGCCGGGCGAGGTAGAGCCCCACGCGGGAGACGACCGGAAAGGAAGGCTCGCGCCTGTGTTCCCGGCGGGCAAGTAGGAAGTACCCGAGGAGCTGGTCCAGGTAGCCTGCGCGGATCTCCGCCTCCTTCACCGTCTTGAGGTCCAGCAGCAGGTCGCCCGTGATGAGGTCGGTGTCCGCCCCGCCGACCAGGGCGGAGCTCTCCCCGAAGATCGGGTTGAGGTGCAGAGGCCGGCCGGCGAGCAGCATCTCGATGGGGGCGATCGCTAGAAGCGCCACGAGGTCGTCCACGTCCTCGGGATCGGCTTTCATGAAACGCGGGTCAAGCCGGTGGGCGCGGTAGACCAGATCCAGCGTGGCGAGCCGGACCGCGTCGGCGGCAAGGTTCGCCTCCTGCGCGGCCGATATGACATCTGACGTGCAGTACTCTGCGACTGCATCCTGAGCAGCGCGGATCACCTCCTCGGCCGTTCTCGCCGCCTTCCTGAATCCCCCAGTCGGGGGGAGCGAGGTCGGGGGTCCGCTGGGGGAGAGGACCTTCAGCTCCAGGACGCCGGCGTGGGCGGCCCGGAGCATCTCCGGCACGTACTCCGCCACCCACGGCCGGACCACCGCGTGAGGAGCGCGCCGCTGCAACTCGAAGCGCAGCAGGTAGTCGAACGCCATCCCCACCACGTGGGTCCGAGAACTCCGGGGATCGACTCGCCGCGGAAGGTCAAGTGTGCGCCGGCCTTTGGGCCGGAGCGGCCTGACCACATCCACAACCTCCGGAAGGTCCAGAAAGCTGGTAAGACTCATCTGGTCCCTGGGCAGGAAAGAGGCTGAAGCACACCCACGGCTCCGGTCGCAAACTCCCTGCCCACGCAGCCCCAGGCGGGCGCTCTATCCGTCCAGATTCACCCGTCCGGGCTTCCACCCGTTTGGAACAGTGCACGGGGTTGAACTGAATGGACGATCACTCCACAACTCCGGAACTTGCTCTCTGGCGCTGAATCGCGGCGACGACGGCTCGGCCACCGGTTAAGGCGGCGTTGACCAGCGTTTCCAGGTGGTCGGTGGTCGCGCCGCGCGAGCCGATGTACCCGGAGCGGACGAGTTCGATGAACGCCTCTCCGCGCAGATAGTGACCATCGAGATCCCTGTAGCTGATGCGAAGGCCCCCGCGCGGACCGGAGACCGCCTCGTTTTCGATCAGCTGCCGGAGGTGCTCCAGGCTGACGAGGATCCCGGCCGTCGACGTCTTCGAGTCCCGCTTGACGAGCTTGACGAAAAACGGGCCTGGATTCAGCCGGTATGGACCTTCTGGCGAGAGATCTCTCACGAACCACTCCATTCGCTCGATCTCGTCGAGGAACTGCTCGTTCAGCCGGACGATCCACTCCCGCTCTTCGGCTCGTCTGCTCCGGCCTGAAGCCTCCCGGCCATCCGGCTCCATCATCTTGTACTGCACCATCACGAGCGAGCGTCGTCGTTCGTTCAGGTAGATCAGGTCAACGCCGAAAATCTCCTCCAGCGACCGCTTGTTCGCGGTGATGACCTCAAGCCTCTCGCCGTTGGCCTGCGTGAACCGTGCGCGGCCCGTGACATCGCTCTCGTCCAGGCTCCAGCCGGGAATCGAACGCGCATCATGCTCGATGAGCGCATCCTCCTGTAACCGGATGCGAGCGAGACCCGAGTCGTCGCCGGAGATGAGCAGCGTATCGGCTGCTCCGGAGCCGCCGAACGCCTTCAACGCCAGATCAATTGCGTCCTGCTGGAGGGCCCGCCCATCGCGATAGTGCGTTGGCTTCTCGAGCATCGCAACAATCCGGGAGAGCACGACCTCGTTGTAGGGCTCTGCGGTGAGTCGCCGAACGACCGCTTCCGCCAGCTGCGGCGAGAAGGCCGTGACCCTTTCCGTGCCACGAGCAACCCCGGTGACGCCAGTTCTGAGAGAGGGCTGGTCGATCCGGGCCAGGAGGGCCAGGAGGGTGCGGGGAAACACCGGTTCGATGTAGCCGACCACGACGCGGGAGTCGAAGAACGCGACCCCCGCTACGGACGTAACGAGGCCGACGAAAAGCCTCGCATCGCGCTCGTCCGGCTCGTCATTCTCGTCGTCGACGGCGATCAGCGCCAACCCGTTCGGCTGCGCGCGGCGTGCGACCTCATGAGGAAAGGTCAGCGAAAGGCGCCTTCCTCCGTAGCGGCCGCACTCAATTGCCTCCCATTCCGCAGACCCGAGGCGGATCAAAGCAGGGCGGCGACGGTGGAGGAGGCGTAGTTGGGAATCGGAAAGCGGCATGTGTCGCCGTACGTAGTCGTAGGAGGAAATACCCCTCAGGCTTCAATTCCAGGGCCTGGAAGATGGAAACGCTGGTCCACGCCTCCTCTTCAGGTCTCAGGTTGACGCAGGCGCAGGCACCGTCCGCACCCGCTATCCAAAGCCCGCAGCGTGGGCAATGGAATTCCACTTACGGTCCGACGTCCCCACGATGTGGTCGTCGATCGAATACAGGAAGAGTTCCTTAGTGCCCCGGCGCGTAGTAGCCAAGTAGCACATCAGCGTCACTTGCGCCCCTTGTCCCGGCCCCTCCGGCCGCGGACGCGCATGCCCCGGTTCTCTAACTGCTGCCGTTGCGTGTCCGAAACAGGGCCCGGCGAGCCCGCGGGCTCGCGCTTGCCTCCACGCCCGCCGCCGGACGCCGCCGCCTGGATGCCCAGCCGGTCCAAATAGACCGCCGCAGCGCGGTCGATCTCGGCGCGGATGCGGTGGTAGATGCCCGCCTCCTCGCGCTGCCCCCACTCGCCCCGGAACGAGAGCCAGTTGAAGCTGGTCACAACCATGAACTCGTGGTCCACGATCAGCACCTTCTCGTGCGTGTTGCCGTGCTCCACGATGTCCACTCGGCCGCGCCCGCCCTTCGGCGTTTCGTCCCGCATCCGCCGGATCAAGGACTCGGCCTGCTCCCGCTTGTACACGTCCAGGTCTTCCGGATATCCCCACCCAATCACGACATGTGCCCCGCGGCGCACCGCCCGCGCGACCGCCTGGCGGAACTCGCCGTTGAACGCCTGCGGCCGGATCCACGGGGAGATGATGATCACGCGCTTCGACGCGGTGCGGAGTCCTTCCAGGAGAAGCCTGCGGTGCTCGCCCATGTCGATCCGCCGCACGCTGTCCCGCTCGCGCTCCGCCTTCTCCAGTTCGGCGCGGATCCGCGCCAGCTCCGTGGTGAGCGAGACGACCTGCTGCCGCGTCTCCGACGCCTGGGGCGTGGCGGCCACCTCCTGCTCGGCGGAGCGCAGCTGCTCGTCCACCCGGCCGGCCTCCGTGGCCAGACCTTCCACGGCCGCCTGCGCGGCATCCGCCTGGCGGAACAGCGGCTCCAGCGGGATCGCCGGGGGCGAGACCTCGAAGTGTCGGGTGAGCGGAAGGATGCGCTCCTGGTAGCGCGGGAACATCTCCGCCAGCACTCGCTCGTGGCGCTCGCGGCGGATGCCCCGTTCCAGGACCCGGAACTCCACGTGGCTCTGGTCGGGCGCGTCGAAGACCACCACGTCGCACGGAAGGTACGTCCGGGTCGCGCTCACCACGGCCGGCACGTCGTAGAGCCGCCCCTCCGGGGCTCGCCGGGGCTCGTACCGGCGCGTCTCGGCTAGGACGCGCTCCATGGCCTCCGGCGGGAGGTCGGCAGGGCCGAGCACGCCCACATGCGCGGGGAGTATGTGAAGCCCATCCGCCCGCGCCACGTCCTCGCCGACGTAGATGGTGCGGTTGGTCGGCTGCAGTTCGCCCGTCACCGCGTCCACAAGCAGCCGGAAGGGAATCACCTCCGGCTTGTAGAAGCACTCCTCCACCAGCGCGGTCGTGCCCCGCTCGGTGAGCCGGAACCGCGTGCCGCCCTCACCCTCTCCGGGAAGCGGGTCGACGAGGTCGGCGGCGAGGAGGTTCTCGACCGCGTCGGAGAGCAGCTCCGGTCCGATGCCGAGCACCAGGCCCATCGCCTCCACGGTGTCCACCGACTCGCCCGCGCAGCGCAGCACCACCTGCTCGACCGCGGAGAGGCTCTGCCGGGCCAGGAGGCGGATCTCGAGGGTGCAGTCGTGGAACGGAAGCGCGGCGCGGTACGCCGGCAGGGGGCGGTAGCCCGGCAGCTCGGCCGCCAGGCGCTCGACGTCCGCCGGGCTAAGCATCCGTGGCGGCCTCGATCCGCCGGGTATCGGGACGCTCCAGGAAGAACTCGTGCACGGGACCGAACGGGTTGCGGCGGTGCCGGCTGCGCCCGTCGCGGAGGGCCTCGGCGTCGCCGACGATGGTGAGGCAGTGCCGGGCGCGGGACAGGGCGACGTTCAGGCGCCGCTCGTCCGCCAGGAAACCGAGCTGCCCCGTCGGGTTCGAGCGGACGGCCGAGTAGTAGACGAAGTCGAACTCCTTCCCCTGCGCCGCGTCCACCGTCAGCACCTCCACCGCGGAGAGGCCGCCGAGTCCCTTGCGGAGCATCTCCACCTGTGGCTGGTACGCGGCGAGGACCCCGATCGTCGCCACGATCCCGAGTTCGTCCAGCCTGGCGACAAGCGTCCGCAGATCGGCCGCGAGGCACGCCGCCTCGGCGTGGTTCACGAATGAGGTTCCCACCTTCCGCTCCTGTGCGCCGGTGCCACTCCCCGCGGCGTCCAGCCAGCGCACCGCGGCCCCGAATACCCGCTCGCCGTGCGGCCGGTCCGAGGCGGAGACGCCATGGAGCAGCTCACCGTCGTAGAAGACGCGCGAGACCAGCTCACCGATCTCCGGGTGCATCCGGTACTGCGTCCCCAGGCGCAGGCGGGCCCCCGGCCCAGCCGCCTCGAAGAGCTCCTCGAAGAGACTCCGCGCCAGATCCTCCTTGCGCAGGCCGAGGTCCCGCGCCACCTCCTGCGCGACCTCGTCGTCCAAGATCGGCGGCAGCTGGCGGTGGTCGCCCACCAGGATGAAGCGGTGCCCGCGGCTGAGCGGCACCAGCAGCTCGGGAGGGGTAGCGCGGCCCGCCTCGTCCACGATCACCCACTCGTACGCCAGCTCGGCGGCGGTGCGGTTCCCGATGAAGCCGATGCAGGTCCCGGCGATGACCGGCGTGCTGCGGAGCAGGTGCCTCTCGAGGTCGGGGGAGGCGCTCTGCAGGCGCTCTCGCCAGTCACGCTGGATCGCCGCGACCCGCTCGCTCCCCGCCACGCCCTTGTCGCGGAGCCGCAGCACGGCTTCCAGGTGCGCGCGGAGCGCGTCCGGCGCCGCGGGAATGGTTTCCCCCAGCAGCCCGGTCGCGAGCTCTACGGCCGCCGCCTGCTCGTCTGGCTCCGCGTCTTCGGCGAGCTGGTCGATGAGCGCCCGGATCTCGGAGGCGGGCACCTGCGCCAGCCGCTCCAGCCGCTCCCGCGCTTCCTCGGCCCGGACGCGGAGCGTCGCCTGGAGGTCGCGCAGGCGGGTCCGCAGCTCCAGGGCACGCACCGTCTCGCTGATCTTTTCCGGGTTGCCCAGCCGGACCTTCGGCGTCTCCGGAAGGAGCCGCTCCAGACGCTCCAATACGTTGTCGACGGCAATGTTGGACTGAGACGCGACCAGCACCCGGTCCGTGGGGTGCAGGCGGCGGATCTCGGCCACGAGCCGGGCGATCACCGTCGTCTTCCCCGTGCCCGGGGGGCCCTGCACCAGAAAGAACGAATCCGTCCCGAGCGCCGTCTCCACTGCCCGCCGCCCCGACTCGTCCAGGTCGTTGGCACCGGCCGCGGAAGCGGGCACCGGCGGCTGGACGTCTCCGGGGCTCGCCAGCAGGCCGAACAGGCCGCTACGCACCGCGCCGTCAGTCCTCACCGTGCGCAGCGCGTGGCGCTGCCGGTTCAGGTTCGCCAGCTCGCGCGTCGCGTCGAAGACAATGGTTCCCCCGGGGGGGAGCGCCACGCCCCTAGGCAGGTTCGCGTCCGCAGCAATCCGCAGGCGGTCGTGGTCGTGGCCCACCACGACACCCACCTGCACCGTCCGTCCGTCCGCCGCGCGGTAGCAGACCGGGCGCTGGACAACCGCGGCGCCGAGCACCGGGCGGTCGAGCGTGACATCGAAGCCGTCCACTTCCGCCGCGGCCGATGCCTTTCGCACGACCCCCAGCGTCTCGTCCCGCTCCAGTAGCCGGCGCGCCACTTCCAGGTAGGTGTCCCAGCGCGACAGGAGCGCGCGCCTCGCATGGGTCCGCTCCCGCTCCTCCTCCCACTCCGCCCTCGCCCTGCCATGCAGCTCCTCCAGCACCGCGCCCGCGCGCCCCGGGACGGCGGGCGCGCCATCGCCCGTGACGTGAGCTTCGGCGTGGATGCGGAGCGCGCCCGTGCGGGCAGCCTCCGGGTCGGGGAGGAGGATGGCGTGCGTGACCAGGAGCTCGTTCGCTCCCTCCCCGCGGGTCACCGGCTTCACATAGTAGCGCAGCCGTGCGCCGACCAGTTTGTACGAACCGTCTACGGGAGGCTCGGCGCTCACCAGAAGGGGGGATCCCAGGTCCCGCCTCACCAGGACGGGCGCGTTCTCGCGCGTCGCCGGCTCTGCCCATGGGAACCGGAGGAGCGCGTCGGTGGCACCGCGACTCAGGCGCAGGTTGAGCGTGGCGAGCGGCCGATAACGCTCCTCCAGACGCAGTAGCTCCGCGAGCACCTGCGGGGCAGTCGGCCGCTCCTCGGGCACGGGGGAGAGCATCCGCCCGATCAGTGCCCGGAGTGCCTCGCCGTGGGCCGAGGCGAGCACTCGCTTGCGCAGCTCCGCAGGTGGCGCGGAGACGTCCTGCAGGAGCAGCTCCGCCACGACCACGCCGAGCGAGTAGACGTCCGAGCGCTCCGTGGCGGAGACCCCCTGCCCGCGCTCCGGCGCCGCGTAGCGCTCCGTGTAGTGGTGCCGGAGTGTCGTCCGGCCTTCCTCGCGCAGGGCGTCCAGGATACGGCTGACGTTGAAGTCCGCGAGCTTCGGGACGAAGTCCGCATCGAAAAGCACGTTGCTCGGCTTGATGTCGCGGTGGATCACGCCAGACAGGTGCGCGTGGCTGAGCGCCGAGGCGCACGCGCGCAGGAGGCGCACGACCGCCGGCTCGTCGCCGTACCTGGCGCGAACGCTCGGGTCTTCCAGCGACCCGCCCCACGCGTACTCCAGCACCAGCCACGAGCCCACACCTTCGGTGGTCCCATGGTCGAGGAGGCGGATGATATTTTCGTGGCGCAGCCGCGAGAGCGCCGCGGTTTCACGCAGGAAGAACTCGCGCAGTGTGGTTGGAGGTTCCCTGCCGCTGACGATCTTGACGGCCACGCGCGCGGCCGAGCTGCGTAGGTCCACGGCAAGGCGGACGATTGACCCGGTCCCGACGCCGATCGGGTCCGAGAGCGCGTACCTATCGGCAAGCAGCTGCGGCGAAAGCGTGTTCATGAATCTCCGTGACGAACATCCGGGGCTCGGAACGCAAGCAAGGCTCGCGTCTGCAGTGCCACGATCATCCAGTGGTCCACCGACCCGTCGGGGTAGCGCCGGGAGTTGGCCCTGAACGATTACGATGTGACCGATAGTTCAGGTGGAGCGTCCTCGGCAAGTTCATTGCACTTGACGACCCACATCCATGAGGCTCCTGGAAATGCCTTGTACTTCGGTCGCAGCCTCTCTTCTCTTACTTCTTGCCTTTCCAGGGGTTAGCCTCGCGCAGCAACGAGCGGAGGTACGCTTCCACGCGGAGGGCACGAGTTCAGTGCCTGTCACCGTCGCACCTCGCCTCCCGTTTCTTGCGTATGGGCCGATCGTGAGCGCCAGCGAGGATCGCGCCGCTTCTACTGCATCTCCCACGTCCTCCGATCGTCTCTCACGGAGCCTGATCGGGCTGGGAGCGGGACTCCTTGTGGGAGCGACTGCGGGGACCGTATATGGCTACACAAGGTATGATGATAGTCAAACGGACCCTCTTCTGAGCCGCGGTACAGAAGCAACCCTGTTCGGCATCATGAGCGGGAGTGCGGGGGCAGTGATTGGCGCTGCCGTAGGATTTTTCTGGCCGGACCGTCAGGTACCGCCTGCCAGCGTCAGTCTGGCCCCCGCAAGCCACGGTGATGCAGTGGTCTCGCTGATGGTGAGGGTTTGATCTCAGAGCGCGAACGGCGACCTACGCCTTCGCGCTCTCCATCTTGTGCGCAGCCGCCGGATCGGCCAGGTCGGTTAGCCACACCATGCAGTACACCCCCTCCCCGCCGCTGATCTACTCGAGCAGCTCGCCCGACATGGGAGCGAGTTCGGGCGCAGGGAGGCGAGTCGACTTCAAGTCTCACCCCAGCACCAATCATGCGGCAACACATAGCGGTCGCATAACCCTGACCAAAATGGATTATGCAGGAGCGAGAGGCTCTGAGGGCCAGGGGCCGGCTTTTGGTCCTGGCTCTCGCGTGGGGATGTTGCGGCGCGGAGGCAGCTCCAGACCCGCAGCCCCCCGAGCCCCGCCGGTTCGGTGCCCGCCCTGCCGCCACGTCCCATCCCGGAGGAAGAGATCGCGGCCGGCACGCTCCGCGCCGCGTACACCGAGGACCGGAAGCACGCCGACAGCCTCTACGGCGGACGCCGGTATCGGGTCTCCGGCGTGCTCAAGGGCTACTCCACGGTGTGCGACATGGAGGCGACGGAGTGCTCAGGCGGCTCCACCGACGTGACACTGACGCTGGTGGACCCTCGGAACGTCTCTCCGGGGGCGGACCTGCTCACGTCCATCACGCCCGACGACGTCCTGGCGAGCATGCCGTTCCAGGAGGCACGGGGCGGAAAACTGCGGATCCCGTCCGCGGAGGTGATCAGCTGCCGGATCGACGGGACTGCCTTCCGGTGGGGTGGCCGCATCGAGATGGACGCGTGTCGGCTGGTGTCCTCCAAGCCGCTCGCATAGGAGCGGGAGGATGACCGCGAGGGCCGAGCGCATCAATCTGGCGGTCCCTTACCCGGAGCGGACGGCCGCGAAGGAGCTCGGCGCCCGGTGGGATGGTGCGCGTAAGACGTGGTACGTCCCGGCCGGGGTGGACCCGGCCCCCTTCCGGCGATGGCTACCCGCGGCCGAGATTGAGTCCAACCTGGTCGCCCTGGCACCCGTCTACCTCGCGCTCTCCGCGCAGCCCTGCTGGCGGTGCAGCAATCAGGTCGACGTGGTCGCGCTGGGGGTGCTACGCTTCCGGGACCTGGCCGCCGAGGCCGAGCAGGAGGGGGAGACCGGCCGCGCGTACAATTTCGAGGGGGAGGGGGGCTGGGTGGCGATGCCGGCCGACACCCTCCACCTCCTCACTCACGTGGCGAGGCTGCCCGACCGGGCCGTCGAGGCCATCCGCCAGCGCGCACCGCGGTTCCGGCTGGACGTGTCCAAGGCGGCCGGCCGCTACTACATGAACCACTGCCAGGCGTGCGGTGCACACCTTGGCGACTACTTCATGCACTCCGAGCCCGGCGGGGCCTTCTATCCCACCACCGCGGAGGAGCTGGACCGCATCGCGTTCACCGAGCTGGGGGTGCGCGGAGAGCTGGCGATCCGCACCGACGTGGTCTACAGCTCTTCGGTGGCGGACCGGTTCGAAGCGCTCTGCCGGAGATAGCACGAAGGCCGCGAGTCGCACGACACGCGGCCTTCGCTGCTGCCTCGCCCGGGCTACGTCACGCCTGGACGATACGGTCCCACAGCGGCCCTCCGATCACGCCCGCCCGCTTCAGGGCCGAATGCGCGTCCTCCCCCCGCTCTGCCCCCTCGCGAACGATCTCCACCAGCGTCGGCCCCAGCGCATCCGGGCCGGCCGGGCTGGCCACGCCGAGTCGCCCGCCGTCTGGATTGGCGAATCGCGCTCCGCCCTGGGATGGGTCGCCTCTGGAGCGGCAGGCTCGGACGCCGCCTCCCCGCGTCCGCCTCCGCGGCGGGCTTCGCATCCCCACGGACGACGCACCGGCGCCGGCTGAACCCGGCGCTCGATGATGAGTTCCTCCCGGTGAATCTTCTTCATCCGAGTATCCTCAGCAGCGGGTAGGAAGGCGGCCACGTTCCTTCCCATGAAGTTGGCACGACCGAGACTTCGGGCCGGGACCGAGGCCGGGAGCTGGTGCACGGCGACGGCTTCGCTTTCACGGCGCTGCCGTTTGCGGGGAGCCCCGCGCGGTGGTGGGAGTGATCGCCGGCGGCCGGGCGGAGCGTGGCAGGGGACCGCGTACCACCCCACGCAACGGATCGACCACATGTTCCTGGAGGGCCATACGAGACGCGCGGCCCTACTTCGGGCCGCGCTTCGGGTTCGGGGGCTTCCTCACGGTGTCGGGCCAACCGCCGGCCGGCTTCTTCACCTGAAGGGACCAGCGCACCGCTTCTTCCCAGGCCATCCCTTCGATCTTCAGCCGCTCCGGCTGTGGGCGGCCGACCAGATCGCGGATCCGGCCACCCGATCTCCTCGACCCGCGGCGGATCCCCGGCCGGGCGGGATCCCTCGCGGCACGACGGAGCTCAGAGGAGGCGAAGCGGTTCAAGGGCGTAGCTCGATCCGCTGAGCAGCTCCTGCTCGAGCACACCGTAGTCGTCCCGGGAGTGCAGCGGGCGCAGCCGCGAGAGCGCGTCGGGAGTACACCGCAGCAGGGAGGTGACCTCCGGGGGAGAGCCGCGATCGAGCACCAGGACGCCCTGGATCTTCGGCTCCTGGCTCGCGACGTCCACCTCGGTCGGAACCGGGTAGGCGAGGATGCGGCCATACTCGAGCGCCGCTCGGCTCGCATGCAGGCTTCCGCCCCGGACGTCGGTCTGGATCAGCACCACGGCGCTGGCGAGACCCGCCTGGATCCGATCCCGCTTCACGAAGTTCGGACCATAGGGGCGCGTGCCGTACGGGTACTCGGTGACGAGCGCCCCCCCGGTCGAGAGGATCTCACGAGCCAGAGGCGCGTGGCTCTTCGGGGCGACGGTGTCGAGTCCATGGGCGAGTACGGCCACGGTGTGCCCGCCCGCCTCGACCGCGGCCCGGTGGGCGATTCCGTCCACGCCGAGCGCGAGTCCGCTCACGATGCTCCAGCCCCGTCCCGCGAAGTGGGAGGTGATCCGCTGGGCGATGATGGTGCCGTGCCGGGTGGGCTCCCGGGTGCCGATGACGCACAGGGCGCGCTCGCACACCGGCGCGAGGTTCCCCTTCACGTAGAGGATCGGCGGCCGGTCGGGAGTGGCTCGCAGGAGCTGCGGGTAGTCCTCGTCCGCGGGTGAGAGGATCCGCGCACCATCCGCGCGGGCGGCCGAAACTGCGGCGCTCGCTCGCGCTTCGGCCCGCTCGCATGCGTCGGGATCCGAGAGCGCGCGCTGAACGGGTACCGGCATCCGCGGCAGCTCCAGGAGATCGGTCTTGCCGAACTCCGGCTGCTCCAGAACCAGGTTCAGGGTCGCGGGGCCGACGCCCGGCAAGCCGGAGAGCGTGAGGAGCTGCCGAGTCGCCTCGCGGATCGTGCTCATCAACAGCGGGTCCTCCCTTCTTCGTGTCGGCCCGAGGGGGTCAGACGTTTTCCGTATACTTGCATTCCGTGTCAAAGTATCCGACACAGCCCCAGAACCGGCCACCGTACCGGTTCCGGGTCAGCTTCATCGGCCGGCCACAGAGCTTGCAGGTGCGAGACTCCGGGTCTACGGAGAACTGGTACCCGGAAACGGTCTTCGCGAGGGCAAGGCCGGAAACATAGGCTGCCCCGCCCTGAAGCAGCAACGAGCGGGCCCGGCGCAGACTCGCTCCGGTGGTGAGGACGTCGTCCATCACCAGCACGCGCTCGCCGAAGCAGTTTCCGGCCCTGCTGAGGGACCGCTCGATCTCCGCGGCCCGGTCCCTCTGGCCCATGTGCTTGATCCTCGCCGCGTCGGCCGTGAACGCGAGCAGGCCGGGAGCAAAGCGTACCGCAGGCCCCCCGGCCTGCGCCAGGAGCGGCTGGACGCCCGCGAGCAGCCGCTCCATCCGGGGTGTCCCGGCCGGCTTTGCCGGGATCACGCTCACGGTGTTGATCTGCTGCTCCTGGACGGTCGCGGCAACCACTTCCGCGACCGCGGAGACCCAGAGGGGGTGCTCGAACCTTCCGGGCTCATCCTTGAGGTCCATCCACCGCGACAGCAGGTGCCGCTCGTGAAGGGCGAGCGTGGGCCCCACGTCCGCGAAGTAGCGCCCCAGGACGTCGACCCGGAAGGCCGCACCGGGTCCGCCGACGTCCCCCGCCGGGCGCCGGGTTCCGGCGGGCGGGCCGCGCTGCGCGAGACGGGCCTCCAGGTGCGGCAGGAACGCCTCGGGGTCCGCCACGTAGGCCAGCACGTCGGACGGCTGGGCGAGCACCGCGTCCGGGACCATCTGCTGGGCCCGGGCTACGTGATACGGAGAGGGCTCCCACGTGCAGAGCACCGTCCGCATCCCGGCGTGGTACGCCGCCTCGATGTCGCTCTGCGTATCCCCCAGATATGCGATCCGCGACCGGTCCTGCAGCCCAAGCCGCTGCGCTGCCAGCAGCAGGCTCTCGGGATGGGGCTTCTGGTTCACCACGTCGTCGTACGACACCGTCGCGGCCCAGGGGAAGCCCGGAAAGAGGCGCCCGATCACGTCCTCCATGTACCAGCGGTGGGTCCGGCTGACGACCCCGACCGGGATGACACCGGCCAGGCCGGCGAGCACGTCGCCGACTCCTGGATACTCGCACAGGCCGGGAAGATGAGGGGCCAGCTGGGTGCGGTCACCGTGCATCCGGATCCGCTGCAGGTGGTCCGTCGGGCACAGGGTGTTGTCGAGATCGAGAAGGACCGCGTCGAGCAGGGGGTGCGGCCGAAACCAGGGTGGCGGCATCGGGGGTGGCGGAAGGAGGGAACCGTCCAGCGGGGACGCAAGGATACAGCCCAACGGAGCGCGGCACAACGGCCGAGGCGGGCCTCATTCCTTGGGGGCGCACACCAATACTCCCCCGGACCCGATCAGGACCGGAGGAGGGGGGCGGTCTTGGGGGAAGTGTCGTGCTCCGCATACCGAACCTGGAGCCCGCGGTCGTGGTAGTCGATCACTTCGTCGGTGTGGTAGTGCCCCCGGACGCAGGGAGCGGGAATCGGATCTCGCAGCTCGATCGTGTGGTCTACCTCGCGCGCAGGCCCCTTTCGCCGCCGTCGGTGGCCGATGAGACCCTCGATGAGGGTGCTGCAGAGGTAGCGGACCTCCCGCCCCGGGAGGAGTGAGATCGGGACGTCGCAGGCGAACACGGTGGGCGTGCCCACCCCCCGGAGGCAGCGCCGGTAGTCGCGGCCCTTGCGTCGGGTCAGACCCGCCGCGACCGCCATCACGTACTCGCTGCCGTAGATCAGGTAATGTCCGGCCTGGTGAACGAAGGGGCGATCGTCCAGGGCGAGGAACAGCGCTCCCTGGCGCTGTTCGGAATGAAGCTCGGCGATGGCCCCGTCGACGTCGTCGGCCATCAACTCGGGGAAGCTGCCGTCGAGGTAGAACGCACGGATCCACCCGTCCCATTCCACGCAGTCCAGCGTACGCAATCCATGCGCGTAGTAGCTGGCGACGTTCTCGGGCGAGGCGGCGTGGTAGGCGCGTACGCTGTGGAACAGGTCGGGCAGGCGCTGACAGAGCGCGGTCTCCACCTCGGACTCGCGGAGATCACGAGCCCGGAACCCCTGGGCCGACGCCGTCCGGGGGACGAGGTCGCGCAGCGCTTCCAGCACGGGCTCCCGCCAGCCGGCGAGGTCGATCCAGGACAGCACCCGGGGGTCATCCACGCTCCGCGCCCGGTCCGGCCGTACCGGCGCGGGCGCCGCCTGCGGCGCGGGCGCTGGGGGCGGCGAGTCGGACGCAGCGACTGCGGTGGCGGGAGCATCGTACCCCGCGGCCACGACCCACCGCCCGGCCCCGCTGGCCGCGAACCGCGTGTCCTCCTGGAGGGCACGAGCGAGGTACCGGCGAAGGTGCTTGGATTTGGCCTTGCAGCCGGCCTTCCGCAGCGCACGTTCGATCTCGGGGATCGTCATCGGCCGGCCCGCGGCGACGCAGACGGCGAGTAGATGGGTGGCCAGGCGGTATCGCGGCGAACCGGGCAGACGGGTCCGTGCGCGCGCCAGCGCGGTCCTCGCCTCTTCGTGCGCCTCCACGGCGTGCCCCACCACGCTTCCCAGTACCGGGGTGAGAGCGCCGAAGGCGCCCTGAAGGCGAGCCGGGAGCGCTTTCAGCATTCGCGCCAGCCACGCGCGGCTCGTGGGATGCACGAGCGCGACCATCGCGACAACGGCCAGGGCGATCTGCAGGCCGCGTGGCAGGTCGCCCACCTTCTTCAGCAGGCCGTACACGTGCACGAGCACCGCTCGCGTGGTCGCCGCGCTCGTGACCACCACGGCGCTCCCTCCGACCATGATCGTCAGGCTGACGGGTGCCGCGCGGGAGTACGTGCGCAGGTCGTCGAGGTACGCCTGTTTGACGACGGGGGCGCCCATCGCCTCCACGTGCTTGTCCCGGGAGTACACCGCGGCCGCTCCGATCAGCGAGCGCAGGTGGACGTAGGGCAGGTCTTTCGGGTCGCCCACCCCGTCAGGGGCGTCGGCATACACCACGTCGGCAACCGCGAAGAAGTGGAGGCTCGCCCGGTACTCGGCCCAGGCGCTCTCGAAGCGCTCCAGCGGAACCGCGCCGTCCCCGGCCAGCCGCGGGAGGTGAGTCCGGACCTCCACGTCCAGGAAGCTCGGGGCGTACGCCACCACGGTCCCTGCCGCGATCACCTCCTGGAGCGTCGTCCGGGCCTCCGGCGATCTGCGCTTGGTCACGAGCCAGCGCAGGTCGCTCAAGACGATGTTCGCATCTACGACCAGCCGTACCTGGAAGACGGTGAAGATCTCCGCGACCCACGGGTACGCGGCGAAGAGGTCTCGCAACGAGCTGAGTGCCTCCGAGGTGGCTCGGGGGGCGGCGGGGGCGGCGATGGTGCTCACGAAGTCAGGAAGGGCCAGGGAGGCGGAGTCGGTGCGAGGCGGGTCGGGCTCACCGGGCCGGCGCGAGGGAAGCCGATCCCACAGTCGGGCCTCGGAGCAGATGAGCTCCGGGTGATGGGGGACGTTCCAGGCTCCTCCGACGCGGCGGATCAGGGCCGCCTCTGGAGGGCACCGCGAGTACCTTCGGTAAGGGAGTGTAGCCTGGTCGGTGGTGATGCCTTTAAGAGTAGCCCCAGATCATCCGCCCCGTCCAGTTCGGAGAAACAAATGAGCCTTGAGATGAACCTCCTCCAGGTGCTCGGAGCGCGCCGGATGTGAGTGCAGAGAATCTCTTTCGGATTGGGAGGCAGGCCAGGTTCGCGTTGCGAGGGTACTCGATCAGCGGGGTTGCGTACACATCATCAGGATGTTGTGGCTCCCCGCCGCGGCCACCTCCAGCGCGCGCTTGACGTGGTCCTGCCCCTTCACGTCGGCGAAGTCGGCGTCATACGCGGACGCCGTGCGGAAAAGGGAGTCCCGGTCCACCGAGGCCACGGGGAGGTCGGCCGCGCCCTCCATGAAGCGCACCACCTGCTCCAGCGTGGCCGCGCCGCGCACCTCCAGGCCGTCCACCACCGCGGCCTCCGCCACGTTGGATTCGGGGACCACGATCCCCGTCAGCCCCGACTCGCGCGCCCGCAGCGCGATGGGGAGCGCCCCGCGGACCGGGCGTAGCGCCCCGTCCAGGCTCAGCTCGCCCACCAGGGCGAAGCGGTCCAGCCGCTCCACGCAGTGCATCTGCCCGGTGCTCGCCAGGATGCTCAGGGCGATGGGCAGGTCGAAGGCGCTCCCGCTCTTGGGTACGTCCGAGGGGGCCAGGTTGATGGTGATGCGCTTCGGCGGGATCAGGTAGCCGCTGTTCTGGACGGCCGAGATCACCCGCTCCCGGCCCTCCTTGACCGCTCCCTGGGGCAGGCCGACGGTGGAAAAGGAGGGCAGGCCGCTGGCGACGTCCGCCTCCACGATGACCGGATAAGCGTCGACGCCGAGCACGGCGCCGGAAAGGGCACGAGCAAGCACGGGAAGGCGAGGTGGAGGGAGGAGGGGGGTGCGCGGAGCGCGCGGACGGAGCGAGACCGCCGCCGCATGCGTTCCGTCGGCCGGCAAGACACCGGGAGGAGTATCGGCCGGCCCGCGGCGGGGCTGGAGCCGGACGGGGATCGCCCGCCAAGGCCAGAGCCTTCTGCCTCTCCATCGGTCTTGTATTCGGATTTTGTTCGGTTTACATTCCGTGTGGGACCCTCCGGTCCCGACGTGGCTTTCCATGATCCCGCAGTACCGAGGCATGAACCCCCTGGCGGCGCGGCAAAGTCTTGCGGCGAAACGTGGTGCCCCCGGCCGGGCACCGCCGTCCGGCGCGACCCCTGACCCCCGGGCGGACGGCCAGTTCGCGACTCCACTTGTGGGCAAAGCGGCCGGCCTCTATACTTGCGCGTGTACTCACAGAGATAGTTTACGTAGAGCACAACGTGCTCCCCGGCACCCCCGCGACGGAGGCCCCCATGGCCGGCCGTAGCCGGGGTCTGCCCCTTGCCGTCCTGCGCCAGGCCCTGGAGCGCTGGGTCGAGAAGACCTCGCTCCGGCAGGCCGCCCGGGAAACCGGCATGAGCCCCACGGGGCTGCGCAAGGTGCTCAGCGGCTCGCGCGTTCACGCCTCCACCGAGCGCAAGCTGCTCACCTGGTACCTTCGCCACCTGGCGCAGCAGGGCGACTGGGGCGCGCTCGACGCCGACACGGCCGCCGCCGCGCTGGCGCTCCTCACCGAGGGGCTGCTGCCGGGGACGCGGAGGGCGCTGGTGAGCACCTTCCTGGAGCGCATCGAAAAGGCCTACCGGGACGCGGGCCAGGTGGTCCCCGCCTGGGTGCAGACGCTGCGGAGCGAGCTTCCCGAGGCCGAGTGAACGCGGGACGGGGACGGGACGCACGACGACAACGGGAGCCCCCGCCGGGGCTCCCGTTTGACGTTGCCCGCGCGCGGGCCCGGGCCTATTCTCTTCCGCGGGGGGGCGAGGAGCGCGGCGCGAACGGACACACGGAGGCAGCCACATGTGCGGACGCTACGGCGAGACGGAGGGCGCGGAAACCCTGGCGAGGCGCTTCAACGCGGCGCTGCGGGCCCCGGCCACCGAGCCCCGGTACAACATCGCTCCCACGCAGCACGCTCCGGTCCTCACCCGGGAGGACGGCGGGCTGAGCCTGTCGCTGTACCGCTGGGGGCTGCGCCCGGGCTGGGCAAAGGACAAGGCCCCCGAGCCCATCAACGCCCGCTCCGAGGACGCGGCGGCGAAGCCCTACTTCCGCGCCGCCTTCCGCGCGCGGCGCTGCCTGGTCCCGGCCTCCGGCTTCTACGAGTGGCAGAAGACCGCCGACGGCAAGGTGCCGCACTGGATCCACCGGGCCGACGGCGAGCCGCTCACCTTCGCCGGGCTGTGGGAGGTGTGGGCGCCGCGCGACGCCGAGCCGGTGCACTCCTTCTGCATCCTCACCACCACGCCGTCCCCGGTGATGAGCCCCATCCACGACCGCATGCCCGTGATCCTGGAGGGCGACGCCCGCGACGCCTGGCTGGACCCGGACGTGTCCGCGTCCGACCTCCAGGCGCTGATGCGCCCCTGGGACGGCGAGCTGCGGGCGTACCCGGTGTCCACGCGGGTCAACTCGCCGCGCAACGACGGGCCGGAGCTGATCGAGCGGGCGGGATGACAGCGAACGGCTTCAACTGCTGGTACGGGCGTGCCCCCGGCTGGCGCCGGGGTCGGGCTTCGGCTCCGTAACGCAGCAAACAACGCTGCGTAACGGAGTCGAGCCCGCGCAAACAGCCGCGCAGTCTCGCCCCTTCGGGCCGTAATCCCTCACGCAGGTGTCCCTCCGAAGGCCGGCTTTCCCGAGCCCGGCCGGTAGCTGCCCATCCTTCAGGCCGGCACGGCCGGCGCCGTCTCGTCGGCGCGGGACGCGGCCAGGCCCTCGCTCCTCCCCGGCACGCCCTCCTCCGCGCACGGCCTGGATCAGCGCGTACCGCGGGATCGGTCCGTCTGGCGACCCCCTCCCCCGGAACGGGGTATCGGCGAGCCGGGGGGCCCCCGCGGACGCCAGCGCGAGCCCCGCGTGAGGGATTTCGGCCCGAAGGGGCGAGACCCGGCGGGGCTGTTTCCGCCGGGGCTCGACTCCGTTGGGCTGCGTTGTTTGCAGCCCTACGGAGCCGAAGCCCGACCCCGGCGCCAGCCGGGGGC
>JBEVLE010000698.1:0-3366 GCA_040509335.1 Longimicrobiaceae bacterium
CTCCGGGCCGAAATCCCTCACGCGGCCCCCACCCGGCGGCCGGAGAGCCGCCACCCTCCCCCAATTCTAGGGGAGGGCTTCCTGACCTTCGAGCACGTCGTGTCGTGCTCCCCCTCTCCCGCTTGCGGGGGAGGGGGCCGGGGGGAGGGGGCCTCCCGCGGACGCCAACACCCACCCCGCGTGAGGGATTTCGGCCCGAAGGGGCGAGACCGCGCGGCTGTTTGCGCGGGCTCGACTCCGTTGCAGACGGTCGTTTTCGTCTGCTACGGAGCCGAAGCCCGACCCCGGCGCCCCGCCGGGGGCACGCCCGCCCCCTGCCGTGAATCCCTTTCAGCCGAACCCGGAATCAGCCGCCGGACAGCGACAGGAAAAGGATGGTCGTGTCGCAGGGCACCCCGTCCGGCATGAGGGCGTAGCCCGGCACCACCCCCACGCGGGTCCAGCCCAGGCGCTCGTACAGGCGCTCCGCGTCGCCCCCGGTGACGGTGTCGAGCACGAGCAGCGTCCTGCCGGCCTCGCGCGCGGCGTCCGCGGCGGCGCGCATCAGGACGGCGCCGAGCCCCCGCCGGCGGGCCGAGCGGCGCACCAGCATCTTCGCCACCTCGGCGCGGTGCGGCTGGTTCTCCGGGAGCCCCAGCACCAGCTGCACCGTCCCGGCGATCTCCCCGCCGGGCCGGTCCTCGGCCACCAGGAGCACCCGGTCGCCGGAGGCGACGCCCTCCGCCACGCGGCGCCAGAACGCATGGGCCCGGTCGCGCGAGAGCGGCGCCATGAAGCCCACGGACGCCCCGCCCTCCACGCAGTCCGCCAGGACCGCGGACAATTCCGCGGCGCGCTCCGTGGCCTCGCGCGCCGTGAGGCGGCGGACCGCGAACGTGTCGCCCGCGTGCCCCGTCACGGTGCCCTCCCTCCCGGCGCCGGGTCGGCGGCGAGGGCCACGGCGTAGCGCGTGTCGCGGTCCGCGGGGTTGCGGAAGGCGACGGGCCCCTCCAGCCGCATCGCCAGGCAGTCCCCCGCGTCCAGGCGGTGCGTGGCGCCGCCCACGGTCAGCTCCAGCCGTCCCTCCAGCACCCACACCTGCTGGCCGATGCCGACGGCGCGCGGCGTGGCCGGCGTGTCGTACGCCACGCGGGCGCCGGCCGGGAGGACGATCTCCACCAGCTCGATGGGCGACGGAAAGCCCGGCGGCGACAGGTTGCGGCGCACGTAGCCCGTTTCCGGGTCGCGCCAGGTGGCCTGGTCGGCGCGCCGCGACAGCGGCGTGGCGTCCGCGCGCGCCTCCTCCGCGAAGAGCGAGGCGAGGGTCACGCCCAGCCCCGCCGCGAGCCGGTCGAGGACCGCGGCGGTGGGGCTGCTCTCCCCGCGCTCGACGAGCGAGATCATGGAGCGGCTCACGCCTGCGCGCTCGGCCAGCGCGTCGAGCGTGAGCCCGCGCGCGGCCCGCAGCCCGCGCAGTCGCGCGGCGAGCCGCGCGTTGATGTCCGGCAGGGTAGATTCCATGATAACAGAATACGAATCCACCATACCGGAGTCAAGGAGATGATTCTTCCGTGGTCCCCGCACGATGAACGGGCGCGTCGGAGCAGCGAAAAACGAATCGGGCGCCCCGCTGGTCGAGGCGCCCGATTCGTTTCCTGGACCTCAGGGAAGCCGCGCCGTCGTGGGCGGCCCCTCGTTCCCCACCCGGTCCACCGCCGTCACCCACACCTCGGTGGGCGCCGCGCCGGTGCTGTCCGCAGCGAGCGTGTGCGCCCGCGTCCACCCGGGCAGCACCTCGGTCCGCCAGCCGACGAAGGAACGCGAGCGCACGGTCCACCAGGTGGGCGCGGCGCCGCTGCCCGGCTCCAGCGCCAGCTCGACGCCGGCGGCCGCGGGACTGGCCCGCACGCCCGGCCGTCCCGGCGCGCCCCGGTACAGCCAGGGCGAGGCGGGGACCAGCGCGGGCTCGGCGTACGCTTCGCGGGCCAGGCGCGTGGACAGGGAGTCGGGGTCGCGCATGAGCGCCTTCATGCTGAAGTGCACGTTGCCCGTGGCGCCGGGGATGCCGCGGGTCACGTACACCTGCCCCACGATCTCCGCGGCGGGCCAGCGCGCCTCGGTGGGGAGCACCTGGCTGGCGAAGTTCCCCGGCCACAGGTTGCGCCCCTTGACGTTCTGCTCGGTCCACCAGCGCAGCAGCACCGGGTAGCTCAGCACGGTCCGCGCGGTGGGCCAGTAGAGCTGCGGGGTGAAGTAGTCGAGCCACCCGTTCACCAGCCACTTGCGCGAGTCGGCGTAGAGCTGCTCGTAGGGATCGAACGTGGTCCGGACCTGGGCGGGGTATCCGGGGCGCCAGATCCCGAACGGGCTGATCCCGAACTTGACCCACGGCTTCGCCCGCTTGACCTCGCCGTACAGGCGCTCCACGAAGCGGTCCACGTTGTCGCGCCGCCAGTCGTCGCGGGCCAGCCTGCCGCCGGAGGCCACGTAGCGGTCCCAGCTCGGCTGGTCGGGAAAGTCGATCTCGTTGCGGAGCGAGTCGCTTTCGCGGTAGGGGTAGAAGTAGTCGTCGATGTGCACGCCGTCCACGTCGTAGCGCCGCACCACGTCCATCACCACCCCCACCGAGTGGTCCTGCACCGCGGCCTCCCCCGGGTCCATCCACAGGTGGGTGCCGTACGTTCGCACGACGTCCGGCCGGGTGCGGGCCAGGTGCGTGGCGGCGAGCGGGGACTTCGCGGTGGGGTGGCGGGCGCGGTACGGGTTGAACCAGGCATGGAGCTCCAGCCCCCGCCGGTGCGCCTCCGCCACCGCGAATTCCAGCGGGTCGTACGCCGGCTCCGGCGCCCGCCCCTGCTCGCCGGTGAGGTACTCCGACCACGGCTCCAGCTCCGAGCGGTAGAGCGCGTCCCCCGCCGGCCGCACCTGGAGGATCACCGCGTTGAGGTTGAGCGCCTTCGCCTGGTCCAGGATGGCGAGCAGTTCCGCCTGCTGCTGCGCCGCCGGCAGCCCCGGCCGCGACGGCCAGTCGATGTTGGCGACACTCGCCACCCACACCCCCCGGAACTCCCGCCGCACCGGCGGAGGCCCGTCGGTGGAGGGAGCGGCGGCGGGCGCCGGGTTGCCGGAGCACGCGGCAGCCACGAGCGCCGCGGCGACGAGTGCCGTTCTGCGAATCTTCAAGAGCGCACCTCCCCTGCGGAAACGAAATGACGAGCGGCCCCCGCGCACCGGCGGCCGGACCCCGGGCCGATCCCCGCGTGAGGGATTTCGGCCCGAAGGGGCGAGACCCGGCGGCAGTTTGCCGGGGCTCGACTCCGTTACGCACAGTTTTATCGTGCGTTACGGAGCCGAAGCCCGACCCCGGCGCCAGCCGGGGGCACGCCC
>JBEVLE010000699.1:0-4639 GCA_040509335.1 Longimicrobiaceae bacterium
GGACCCGGAGGCGGTGCGCGCGCTGGCGGAGGCGCGGGGGTACCGCGCCCACCTGCGCCCGTCGCCGCGCGGCGCGCCGGGGCGCTTCGACGCGCTGCTGGCGCGCCCCGGCTCGGAGGCCGCTTTCGCGGAAGAATCGCCGGCCGCGCCGCTCCCCCCGGGCGCGTTCGCCAGCGACCCGCTGACCCGCCTGCGGGGGAGCTGGCTCCTCCCCGAGCTGCGCGCGAAGCTCCGGGACAGCCTCCCCGAGTACATGGTGCCGGGCGCGCTGGTGCTGCTGGAGCGGCTCCCCCTCACCCCCAGCGGCAAGGTGGACCGCCGCGCCCTCCCCGCGCCGGAGGCGGCGGGGCCGGACGGGGCGTACCGCGCGCCGCGGACGCCCACCGAGGAGGCGCTGGCGGAGATCTGGGCCGCGGTCCTCCAGGTGGAGCGCGTGGGCGTGGAGGACGACTTCTTCGCGCTGGGCGGCCACTCGCTGCTGGCCACCCGGGTGGTCTCGCGCGTCCGCGAGGCGCTGGGGGTGGAGGCGCCGCTGCGCGCGGTGTTCGAGGCGCCCACGGTGGCCGGGCTGGCCGCGCGCGTGGACGCCCTGCTCCGCGACGGGGCCGGCGTGCAGCTCCCCCCGCTGCGCCCGGCCCCGCGCGGCGATGCGCCGCTGCCGCTCTCGTTCGCGCAGCAGCGGCTCTGGTTCATCCACCAGCTGGACCCCCGCAGCCCCGCCTACAACATGCCCTTCCCGCTGCGGCTGCGCGGGAAGCTGGAGCCGGCGACGCTGGCGCGGGCGCTCACCGAGCTGGCGCGGCGGCACGAGTCGCTGCGCACCGTGTTCCGCTCGGTGGAGGGCGAGCCGGTGCAGGTGGTCCGCCCCGCCGCGCCCGTCGCCCTGCCGGTGGTGGACCTGCGCGGGCTCGTGGACGAGGACCGCGAGGCGGCGCTGCTGCGGCTCGCCCGCGAGGAGGCGGCGCGCGCCTTCGACCTGGAGCGCGGCCCGCTGCTGCGCTCCACGCTGCTGCGCCCCGGCGACGAGGAGTGGGCCGTCCTGTTCACCCTGCACCACGTGGTCAGCGACGGGTGGAGCATGGGCGTGCTGGTGCGCGAGATGTCGTCGCTGTACGAGGCCTTCCTCGCGGGGCGCCCCTCGCCGCTCCCCGAGCCCGTGCTCCAGTACGCGGACTACGCCGTGTGGCAGCGCGGCTGGCTCGCCGGCGACGTGCTGGAGGCGCAGCTCGCCTTCTGGCGGGAGCGCCTGGCGGGCGCCCCTCCCCTGCTGGAGCTTCCCACGGACCGGCCGCGCCCGCTGGTGGCGAGCGACCGCGCCGGGCAGCGCGCCTTCGCGCTGTCGCCGGAGGCGTCGCGGGCGCTGCGCGCCCTGTCGCACCGCGAGGGCGCGACGCCGTTCATGACGCTGCTCGCCGTGTACACGGCGCTCCTCGCCCGCTGGTCGGGGCAGGACGACGTCAGCGTGGGGACGCCGCTGGCCGGCCGCGGCCACCTGGAGCTGGAGGGGCTGATCGGCTTCTTCGTGGGGACGCTGGTGATCCGCACGCGGCTGGACGGCCGCCCCGGCTTCCGCAGGCTGCTGGCGCGCGTGCGCGAGGCGACGCTGGGCGCGCAGGCGCACCAGGACCTCCCCTTCGAGCGCCTGGTGGACGAGCTGGAGGCGGAGCGCAGCCTGGACCACGCCCCCCTCTTCCAGGCGATGTTCGCGCTCCAGTCCGCCGCGCCCTCGGACGAGCGGCTGTCGCTGGCCGGGGTCCGCGCGTACCCGCTGCACGCGGGCGCCGCCACGGCCAAGTGGGACCTGAGCCTGTCGCTGGATGACGGCGGAGAGCGGATGGTGGGCTCGGTCGTGTACCGCGCGGACCTGTTCGACGAGGGCACGGTGGAGCGCATGCTCGGCCACTTCCGCGTCCTCGCGGAGCGCTTCGCCGCGGACCCGGACCGCCCCGTGGCGGAGGTGGACCTGCTCACCCCCGCCGAGCGCGCGGAGCTGCTGGACGCGGACGGGGCGCGCCGCGCCTACCCCGCCGGCCTGGCGCACGAGCTGTTCGCGGCGCAGTCCCGGCGCACGCCGGGCGCGGTCGCGCTGCGCTGCGCGGGGGAGGAAACGACGTACGCGGAGCTGGAAGCGCGGGCCAACCGCCTGGCGCACCTGCTGCGGCGGCGCGGGGTGGGGCCGGACGTGGCGGTGGGGATCTGCCTGCCGCGCACGCCGGAGATGGTGGCGGCGCTGCTGGCCGTGCTCGGCGCGGGCGGCGCGTACCTGCCGCTGGACCCGGCGTATCCCGCGGAGCGGCTGGGCTACATGCTGGAGGATGCCGGCGCGCGCCTGGTGCTCACCGACACGGCCACGGCCGGGCGGCTCCCCGCGCGGGCGGAGGCCGTCGCGCTGGACGCGCTCGCGGTGCGGGAGGAGCTGGCGCAGGCTCCCGCCGGGCCCCTGGAGAGCGGCGCGCTCCCGGACAACCTGTCGCACGTCATCTTCACCTCGGGATCCACGGGGCGGCCCAAGGGGGTGATGATCCGCCACGGCTCCACGGCCACGCTGCTGCACTGGCTGCGCGAAACGGTGTCGGACGAGGAGCGGAGCGCCGTGCTGGGGTCCACCTCCATCAACTTCGACGTCAGCGTCGCGGAGATCTTCGGGACGCTGTGCTGGGGCGGGACGCTGTACCTGGTGGAGAACGCCCTGGAGCTGGCCCGCTTTGCCGACCGCGACCGGATCCGCTACGCGAGCATGGTCCCCACCGCCGCCGCGGAGCTGCTGCGCATGGGCGCCGTCCCCGCCGGCGTGCGGACGCTGAACCTGGGCGGCGAGGCGCTCCCCGCCCCGCTCGCCCGGGAGCTGTACGCCCTGGGCACCGTGGAGCGCGTGGGCAACCTGTACGGGCCCACGGAGGACACCACCTACTCCACGTACGCCGTGGTGCCCCGGGACGCCGGCCGCGTCACCGTGGGGCGGCCGGTGGCGAACACGCGGATCCTGGTGCTGGACGCGGAGCTGGGCCTGGTCCCGGTGGGCGTCGTCGGCGAGCTGTACCTGGCGGGCGACGGGCTGGCGCGCGGCTACGCGAATCGCCCGGATCTCACGGCGGAGCGCTTCCTCCCCGACCCGTTCGGCGAGCCCGGGGGGCGCATGTACCGGGTGACGGACCGGGTGCGCCTGCTGGCGGACGGCGAGCTGGAGTACCTGGGGCGGTCGGACTTCCAGGTCAAGGTGCGCGGCTTCCGCATCGAGCCGGGCGAGATCGAGGGCGTGCTCCTGGCGCACCCCGGCGTCCGCGCGGCCGTGGTGGTGGCGCGCGAGGACGCACCCGGCGAGCGGCGGCTGGTGGCGTACCTCGCCGCGGACGGGGAGCCGCCCCCCGCCGACGCGCTGCGGGAGCGCCTGCGCGCGAGCCTGCCGGAGCACATGGTGCCGGCTGCCTTCGTGGTGCTGGACAACTTGCCGCTGACGCCCAACGGCAAGGTGGACCGCGGCGCGCTCCCCGCGCCGGAGCGCGCCGGTGGGCCCGGCGCGGAGCACGTGCCCCCGCGCGACGCCCTGGAGCTGGCGCTCGCGGGCGTGTGGGAGGAGGTGCTGGGCGCGTCCCCGGTGGGCGTGCGCGACAACTTCTTCGCCGTGGGCGGGCACTCGCTGCTCGCGGTGCGGCTGATGGCGCGCGTGGAAACGGTCCTGGGCGCGCGCCTGCCGCTCACCACGCTCTTCGCCGCGCCCACGGTGGAGGAGCTCGCCGCGCTGCTGCGGGAGGAGACGGCGGGCGGCGAGGCTTCGCCGCTGGTGCCCATCCGCGCGTCGGGGGAGCGCGCGCCGCTCTTCTTCGTGCACCCGGTGGGCGGCGACGTGCTGTGCTACGCCCCGCTCGCCCGCCACCTGGGCGCCGCGCAGCCGTTCTACGCCCTGCGCTCGCGCGGCCTGGACGGCGGCGGCCCGGACCCGGCGCCGGCCCCGGTGGAGGCGATGGCGGCGGACTACCTGGACGCTCTCCGCGCGGCGCAGCCCGACGGGCCGTACCGGCTGGGCGGCTGGTCGATGGGCGGCGTGGTGGCGTTCGAGATGGCGCGGCGGCTGGAGGCCGCGGGCGAGGCGGTGGACGCGCTGGTGCTGGTGGACTCGGTCGCCCCCGCGCTCGCCGGCCTGGACGCGCCGGAGGACGAGGCGACGCTGATGCGCACCTTCGCCGCGGACCTGGGGGTGCCGCTGGACGGCCTTCGATCGGCCGATGATGGGTCGGCGCCTGGGGATGCGCGGGAGTCCCTGGGCCGCGTGCTGGAGGCGGCCGTGCGCGCGGGCGTGGTGCCGCCGGACGTCGGCCTGGAGCAGGTGTGGCGGCTGTACGGGACGTTCCGCGCCAACCTGCGGGCGATGTACGAATACCGCCCCGCCCGGTACGGCGGCAGGGTGACGCTGCTGCGCGCGGCGGAGCACGACCGGGCGGAGGCCGACACGCTGGGATGGGAGACGGTGGCGGGCGGGGGTGTGGAGGTGCGGGCCGTGCCGGGGAGCCACTTCACGCTGGTGCGCGAGCCCAACGCGGCGGAGCTGGCGCGCGTGCTGGCGGAGCTGCTGGAGCCGGGCGACGGCGGCTGAAGCGAGGCGTGGCGGTGAAAACGACGGGGCCGGCGGGAGCTTCCCGCC
>JBEVLE010000700.1:0-5726 GCA_040509335.1 Longimicrobiaceae bacterium
CGCGCGCTCCGCCGGCCGCGGGCCCGCCGCCGCGGCGCGCTCCGCGAGGGCGAGGGACAGCAGGCAAAGGAAGGTGAAGGGAAGGTCGGGGAGCAGGTCGTCGCGGAAAGTCCACACGAACGGGTGCAGCCCGGCCAGGAGCACCACGCCCGCGGCGGCGGCCGGGGGCAGCTCCCGGCGGGCCAGGCGCGCCAGCAGGAGGAGCGCCCCGGCCAGCCCCAGCACCACCACCCCCTTGAGGGCGCGGAAGTCCAGCCCCGCCGCGGCGTACACCGGCGCCAGGAGGAGCGGAAAGCCAGGCGGGTACCGCTGCGGGCTGAACCAGGGGTTGAGCGGGTTCACCAGGAACCCCGTGTCCGCGTACGGGCGCCCCTCCACCAGGCTGCGGGCGTGCAGCAGGTACAGCGCCCAGTCGTCGCCGTAGGTGGGGCCGGGCCCGTTCCCCGGCGCCGCCGCGTGGAGCAGCGCCACCAGCACGGCCGCGGCGGGCGCGGCCCACCGGCCGGCCCGGCCGTGCGCGGGGTGGTGCGTCGCCCGGGGTGCGGGGTGCATGCGGCGGGTGGGCTCCGGTAGATGGGGGGCCGGCGGGCGTCCTCAACAATCGGTCCGCGGCCCGGCCGCGGCAAGCCGGGGCAGGGGCGGCCGCGGCGGCACCCTTTCCGCCCCGCCGGTGTATGCGTCGGGTCCGTGCGCCGGCCGTCCCGGCGCCGCCAGGCACCGCCTCCGCCAAGCAGATGAAGCACGATCCCACCGAGCAGCAGGACCTGAGCGCCGCCCGCGCCGACGAGCGCGGCGTGGGCGCGCGCGCCGGCGTGTTCCTCCTGGAGGGCCGCTACCACGTGGCCGGCCACCGCTCCCGCGCCGAGCGCCGGCTCGTGGAGCTGGGCGCCATGCTCGTCGCCACCCTGGTGTTCGAGCCCGCCGAGGCCCGGCGCGCGGTGTCCGGCGGGGCGGGGCGGCCGTACGCCTTTTCCGCGCCCCCCGTGCCCGTGCTCACCCCGCTGCGCCCCGCGAGGGCGGTGTACGCGCTGGGCGCCCGGCCGAGTCCCAACTGACCCCAACGGCGCGGAGCGTCCCGCGCCGGAAGCGCCCGTACTTGACGGAACGGCTGTCCGCGTGCAGGTTCTACCGCTGCTCCCACGGACCGCGATCGTTCGCCCCGGCCTACTCCGGCATGCACCGTTTCTGGCCCCTGCTGCTGCTCCTCCTGCTCCAGCCCCGGTCGGCTGCGGCGGAGGTGCTGTCGTACGGGTACATGGCGTACGTGGAAACGGTGGCCGCGACGCCCGCGGCGCCGCCGAGCCCCCGGTACCCCATGCACCGGGCGGACGACGTGGAGCGGGACACCTCCGTGTACTGCCACGGCGAGCGCTCCGACCGGGTGCCGCCGGAGACCACCTCCCGCCCCGGCCCGCGCGTCCGCGCGCCGCAGCCGGCGCGGCTCGTCCGCGCGTACGCCGGGCACGACGCCGGGGCCTGCTCGCCCCACTGCGAGCGCCTCCCCTACCACGCGACCGCCCCGCCCCTCACGTAGCTCCCAGCACCGCACCGTCGAGGCTCCGCCGGCCCGGGCACGTGGAATCGCCCACGGCCGCGCACGGGCCCCGAGCGACCTGCCTTGTTCCGCAGCGGCGCCCGTGGTAGTCTCCTGCCCCGGCGCCCATGCCCCGCGCCGCACCGTGCGGCCGACCGCGGCCGGCTTCCGGCCGGCACGCGCCCACCTACATCATCCGTGAGGGACGTTGTGAACCTATTCGCACGGAAGTCCATCGACGAGCTGCAGTCCGACGCGTTCGCGGAGGGCGAGCACAGCCTGAAGCGCGAGCTCGGACCGTGGAACCTGGTCTCGCTCGGGATCGGGGCGATCATCGGCACCGGCATCTTCGTGCTCACCGGGAGCGCGGCCGCGCAGTACGCCGGTCCGGGGATCGTGTACGCGTTCATCCTGGCCGGCATCGGCTGCGTCTTCGCGGGGCTCTGCTACGCCGAGTTCGCGGCCATGATCCCCATCGCCGGCTCGGCGTACACCTACGGGTACGCCACCCTGGGCGAGCTGATCGCCTGGATCATCGGCTGGGACCTGATCCTGGAGTACCTGTTCGGCGCCGCGACGGTCGCCGTGGGGTGGTCCGGCTACGTCAACTCGCTGCTGCGCGACCTGGGGATCGCCCTCCCCCCGTCGCTGACCAACGCCCCCGGCGCCCTGGTCCAGCCCCCGGGCTCGGAGACCTGGGTGCGGAAGACGGAGCAGCTGGCCCACTCGCTGGCGGCGCAGGGGGTGGACATCAACACCCTCCCGCAGGCCACCGGCGTCTTCAACATCGTGGCGGCGCTGGGAATCGCGGTCGTGTCCATCCTGCTGGTGGTGGGGATCAAGGAGTCGGCGCGGTTCAACAACGTGGCGGTGGCCATCAAGCTGGCGGTGGTGCTGGCCTTCATCGGGGCCGGCGGCTACTACGTGATCTCGCACTGGGGGCAGGCGGTCGACAACTGGACGCCGTTCATCCCCGAGGGCCAGGGCGACGGCAAGTACGGGTGGCAGGGGATCGTCCGCGCGGCGGGCGTGATCTTCTTCGCCTACATCGGGTTCGACGCGGTCTCCACGACGGCGCAGGAGGCCAAGAACCCGCAGCGCGACATGCCCATCGGCATCCTGGGCTCGCTGGTGGTCTGCACCATCCTGTACATCCTGGTCTCGGGGATCATGACCGGGATCGTGGAGTACCCGCGCCTCAACGTGGCGGAGCCCATCGCGGTCGCGATCGAGGCCACCGGCTACAACGCGCTGGCCGGGCTGATCAAGGTGGGCGCCATCGCGGGCCTTTCGTCGGTGATGCTGGTGATGCTCATGAGCCAGCCGCGCATCTTCTACACCATGGCGCGCGACGGGCTGCTCCCGCCGGTGTTCTCGCGCCTGCACCCCCGCTTCCGCACCCCGCACGTGTCCACGGCCATGACCGGCGTGGTGTGCGCGATCGTGGCGGGGCTGGTGCCCATCGCCCTGCTGGGCGAGCTGGTCTCCATCGGCACGCTGCTCGCCTTCGTGATCGTCTGCGGCGGCGTGTGGTACCTGCGCGTCAAGGAGCCCAACCGCCCGCGTCCGTTCCGCACCCCCATGGTGCCCCTGGTCCCCATCCTGGGCATCCTGGTGTGCGGCTACATGATGTCGGCGCTGCCGTGGGACACCTGGCTGCGGCTGATCATCTGGCTGATCCTGGGGCTGGCGATCTACTTCCTGTACGGCCGCCACCACAGCGTGGTGCAGCGCACCGGGCACGAGGCGCACGGCTCGCTGCAGGAGCCGCCGCGCCCCACGTACACGCACGACAAGAACGACAAGTGAGTGCAAGGCCGCCCCGGGAGAGTCCCGGGGCGGCCGCGTGACCCGTACGGACGCCCCCTCGCCGGCCCCGCCGGCCGGGCGGGCGTTCCCACATTTCGACCCCCTTCGTCCGCAGTCATGGAACCGATCGTCTATCTGGCCCCCGCGCTGGGCGTCCTGGCCCTGCTCTACACCGCGTACCGCTCCGCCTGGGTCACGCGCCAGGATCCCGGGAACGAGCGGATGACCACGATCTCCGGCCACATCGCCGACGGGGCGCTCGCGTTCCTCAAGGCCGAGTACCGGGTGCTCGCGATGTTCGCCCTGATCGCGTGCGCCTTCCTGTACTACATCGGGAGCAACGACGACCGGTCGAGCCCCCTGATCATCGTCGCCTTCCTGGTGGGGGCGGTCTTCTCGGCGCTCGCCGGCTTCATCGGCATGCGCATCGCCACCAAGGCCAACGTGCGCACCGCCAACGCGGCCCGCACCTCGCTCTCCCGCGCGCTCGAGGTGTCCTTCGCCGGCGGCTCGGTGATGGGGATGGGCGTCGCCGGCCTGGCGGTGCTGGGGCTGGGCGGCTTGTTCATCGTCTTCTACAACGTGTTCGTGGACGGCGCCTCCGCCAACGGGGTGGAGATGGAGCGCGCGCTGGAGGTGCTCACCGGCTTCTCGCTGGGCGCCGAGAGCATCGCGCTCTTCGCCCGCGTGGGCGGCGGCATCTACACCAAGGCGGCCGACGTGGGCGCCGACCTGGTGGGCAAGGTGGAGGCGGGAATCCCCGAGGACGACCCGCGCAACCCCGCGACCATCGCCGACAACGTGGGCGACAACGTGGGCGACGTGGCCGGCATGGGCGCGGACCTGTTCGGCTCGTACGTGGCGACCATCCTGGCGACCATGGTGCTGGGCCGCGAGGTGGCGGCCGGCGGCGACCGCTTCGGCGGCCTGTCGCCCATCCTCCTCCCCATGGTGCTGGCGGGGCTGGGGATCGTGTTCTCGCTGATCGGCATCCTGATGGTGCGCGTCAAGGAGGGCGGCAACGTGCAGGGCGCGCTCAACCTGGGGAACTGGGTGTCCATCGCGCTCACCGGCGTAGGCGCCTTCTTCCTGATCCCCTGGATGCTCCCCGCGGGCGAGATGACGCTGGGCCGCCTGGGCTCGCAGTCGTTCGACGCCATGGGCGTGTTCTGGGCGGTGGCGGTGGGGCTGGTGGTGGGGGCGCTGATGAGCCTGATCACCGAGTACTACACGGCCATGGGCCGGCGCCCGGTCGCCTCCATCGTGCGGCAGTCGTCCACCGGGCACGCCACCAACGTGATCGGCGGGCTGGCGGTGGGGATGGAGTCCACGGCGCTCCCCATCCTGGTGCTGGCGGGCGGCATCATCCTGTCCTACGAGGCCGCGGGCCTGTACGGCGTCGCCATCGCGGCGGCGGGGATGATGGCGACCACGGCCATGCAGCTGGCGATCGACGCCTTCGGGCCCATCGCGGACAACGCGGGCGGCATCGCGGAGATGAGCGAGCTCCCCCCGGAGGTGCGGCAGCGCACCGACGTCCTGGACGCGGTGGGGAACACCACGGCGGCCACGGGCAAGGGCTTCGCCATCGCTTCGGCGGCGCTCACCTCGCTGGCGCTCTTCGCGGCGTTCATGGGGATCGCCAACATCGACGCCATCGACATCTCCAACGCGCGGGTGCTGGGCGGCCTGTTCGTGGGGGCGATGATCCCGTTCATCTTCTCGTCGCTCGCCATCGCGGCGGTGGGCCGCGCGGCCATGGCGATGGTGCACGAGGTGCGTCGCCAGTTCCGGGAGATCCCCGGGATCCTGGAGGGCACGGGCCAGCCGGAGTACGGCCGCTGCGTGGAGATCTCCACCAACGCGGCGATCCGCGAGATGCTGATCCCCGGCGCCATCGCGCTGGTGGTGCCGGTGCTGGTGGGCTTCACCATGGGGCCGGAGGTGCTCGGCGGCCTGCTGGCCGGCGTCACCGTTTCGGGCGTGCTGATGGCGATGTTCCAGTCCAACGCGGGCGGGGCCTGGGACAACGCCAAGAAGTCGTTCGAGAAGGGCGTGGACATCGACGGCACGCTGGTCTACAAGGGCTCGGACGCCCACAAGGCGGCGGTGACCGGCGACACGGTGGGCGACCCGTTCAAGGACACCTCGGGCCCCTCGATGAACATCCTGATCAAGCTGATGTCCATCGTGGCCCTGGTGATCGCGCCGCACATCGCCGCGGAGCCGCGCGCCGACCGCGACCTGGACCGCACCAACCCCGAGGTCACGCAGCCGATCTCGCAGGCCGCTCCGTCGGCCGCGCAGACCGCTCCGGTGGCCGTCCGGTAAGCCGGGTTCGGCTCGACCGCACGACAAGCAGGGCCCGGCCGTCTGGCCGGGC
>JBEVLE010000701.1:0-8925 GCA_040509335.1 Longimicrobiaceae bacterium
GGGCACCCCGCAGCCGCAGCCCCCGCGCGCCGCGCCCAAGCAGCAGGCGCCCACGGAGGCGCAGCGGCGGCGGACGCAGGAAGCGGAGCGCCGTCGCCGGGAGGAGGCGGAGCGGCGCCGCGAGCAGGAAGCCGAGGAGCGGCAGCGGCAGGAGGAGCAGCAGGAGGAGGAGCCCGCGCCGCGGGAGGAGCGGCCGGCGCGGCCCGACACCACGCGCAGGCCGCAGCCGGTGATCATCCCGTGAAGCGGCGGGCACGCGGGTTGCGCGGCGGGGCGGCCCGTCGGCATCCGAATTCACCCGAGGGGAGGGAGCGCAATTGAGCACGCCCGATCGTGATCCGCCGTTCGAGGGAGGGTCCCAGCCCGTCCCGCACGTCAAGGACGAGGTGCCGACGAAGGGGCGGAGCGTCGGCCAGGGGGTGGCGGTGGTCCTCGGCGTGCTCGCGCTGCTTGGCGCGGCGGTCTGGCTCCTGTCGCCGATTCTCGCCGGGTAGGACGGATCCGGCATGGGGTTCGGGCGTGCCCCCGGCTGGCGCCGGGGTCGGGCTTCGGCTCCGTAACGCACGAAACAACCGTGCGTAACGGAGTCGAGCCCCCGCGAAACTGCCCGCGGGGTCTCGCCCCTCGGGGCCGAAATCCCTCACGCAAGTTCCGACGTAGCCGCAAGATCCCGCAGTTGCCCCCTCTCCCAGAATTGGGAGAGGGTGGCGGCTCTAAGGCCGCCGGGTGAGGGCCGGCCGCGTCGCCTCCACCGCCGCGCGGTACGCCTCCACCTGGCGCCCGGTCTCTGCCGGGTCCCACCCCAGCCCCGGCAGCGCGGCCATCCGCTGCGCCACCTCCGCCGCGATCTCCAGCCCGCCGTCGCGCGCCTCGTAGAACACGTGCAGGCGCCGGCGCAGCACGTCCTCCAGCGTCAGCGCCATCTCGCCGCCCACGGCGTGCGGCACCTCCGCCCACACGTAGGGCAGGCCGTCCAGCAGCGGCCGCGCGAGCGCCGGGTCCGCAGCCGCCGCGGCGAGGACCGCGGTCGCGTCCTCGCCGTAGGCGCGCGCCAGGTGGCGCGCGGCGGCGTCCGGCAGCCCCGCCCGGGCCGCGCCCGCCACGACGCGCGCCTCGAACCGCTCCCACGGCTCGGCCGGCGCGCCGGGGAGACGGAGGTCGGCGGTGACGGAGTCGGTCGCGGCGACTTCGCGCTCCCGGCGCAGCACCTCCACCACGAAGTCCGCCGTCTGCGCCGCCATCACCCGGTAGGTGGTCAGCTTGCCGCCCGCCACGCTCACCAGCCCCCCCTCGTCCTGCCAGATCTCGTGCTCGCGCGAGGTGGCGCTCTCCGCCACCCCGTCGCCGCCGCGCTCCGGGGCCAGCAGGGGGCGCACCCCCGTCCAGGTGCTGAGCACGTCCGCGGCCGTCAGCCGCGCCTCCGGGAAGAGCGCGTTCGCCGACTCCAGCAGGTACTCCACGTCCGCCTCCGTCGCCGACGCCTCGCCCGGGTCCCCGGTGAAGTCGGTGTCCGTGGTTCCCACGTAGGTGAAGGCGCCCCAGGGGAGCACGAACATGATCCGCCCGTCCAGCGGCGAGGGAAAGATCAGCGCCCCCGCGTTCCCCACCCGCCCTCGCTCCATCACCAGGTGCACGCCCTTGGTGGGGCGCAGGCGCGGCGCGGCGTCCGGGTCCGCCAGGCGGCGCAGCGCGTCGCTCCACGGGCCCGTGGCGTTCACCACCACGTCCGCCCGCGCCTCCACCTCCGCGCCCGTGAGCGCGTCGCGGAGGCGCGCCCCCCGCACCACGCCCGCCGCGTCGCGCAGGAAGCCCGTCACCGCCGCGTGGGACACGACGGCCGCCCCGGCCCGGTGCGCGCCCCGCGCGACCGCCAGCGCCAGGCGCGCGTCGTCCACCGACGCGTCGAAGTACTCCGCGCCGCCCACCAGCCCCTCCCGCGCCAGGCCCGGCTCCGCGGCCAGCACCGCGCGGTGGCGGAGCATGCGGTGGCGCCGCACCCCGCGGAACAGGGCGAGCAGGTCGTACAGCCACATCCCCGCCTGCAGCTTGCGGAAGGGGACCGGGCCGGTGCGGTAGAGCGGGAACAGGAAGGGGAGGGGATGGACCAGGTGGGAAGCCAGCTCCAGCAGGCGGCGGCGTTCCGCCAGCGCCTCGAACACCAGGCGGAAGTCGCCCGTTTCCAGGTAGCGCAGGCCGCCGTGGACCAGGCGCGACGAGCGGGAGCTGGTGCCCTCCGCGAAGTCGCCCGCCTCCACCAGCGCCGTGCGCAGGCCGCGCGTCGCCGCGTCCAGCGCCACGCCCGCGCCGGTGATCCCCCCGCCCACCACCAGCACGTCGAAGCGCTCCGCGCCCAGCGCCCGCAGGTGGGCCGCGCGCGCCAGGGGGGAGAAGGGGGTCTCGTGGCTCATGCCGGCCCGCGTACGCAAGGGGCGGTCCCGGCGCGGCGCCTCAGGACACGTCCGACAGCCCCAGCGCGGCGATCAGCGAGTTGAACGACACCTCGCTGTGGGTGAGCACGAACACCCCCTCGAAGGTGGAGTCCTGCAGCGTGAAGTCCGTCTCGATCACCAGCCCGTTCGCCATGTCCGCCGCGATCTCCGCGTGCGGGCCCTCGCGGAACTCCGGCGTCCCGATCATCACGCTCTCGCCCAGGAAGCTCCCCAGCACGCCCACGTACGACGCGCACACGATGTTGCCGAGCTCCTGGAGCGTGGAGCGCTCCAGCATCCCCAGCTCGCCGTCCGGGTCCACCTGGCGGCGCAGCAGCAGCCCCACCATGCGCATCGCCGTCCGCCGCCCGATGATCAGCGAGGCGCGCTCGCCCTCGCCCGAGGACTTGGCCTCCACCGGGATGGAGATCAGCACCAGGCGGTCGTCCTGCGGCAGCGCCGGCTCCGCGTCCGCCGGGCGGTCCGTCCACAGGATGCGCGGCACGGAGATCATCACCGTGACGTTGGTCATGGTGGAGAGCGCGGTCGCCGCGTGGCCGGCCCCGATGTTCACCACCTCGCGGATGGCGTCGATGTGCTTCGGATGTACGCCGCTCTGCTTCATTCAGGGTTTTCCTGCCGGAGAATTATTGAAGATGGGAAGGTGTGTCGTGTTCCGGTCGGGGTGCTGCGTCGGGGCCGCTCCGGAACCAGGCCAAACAGCCGGCCTGTTTCCTACGCGGGCTCCGGGAGCCTCTCCAAACCGCCGGCGAGTCTCCCTGCGCCGGAGTGAGCCAGCCGAAACTGCCCGGCTGTCTCCCTCCGCAACGGATCATGTGGGTACTGCGGAACTGCGAACCGCACCGGTCTCTCTCGCAGTTGCCCCCTCTCCCAGGATTGGGAGAGGGTGGCGAGCCCAAAGCGAGCCGGGTGAGGGCCTGCCGGCCTACAGCCGGGGGGTCGTCACCCCGACCTGCCCCTGGTACTTGCCTTTTCTATCTCCGTAGCTCACCTCGCACACGTCGTCGGGGCCGGCCTCGAAAAAGATCACCTGCGCGATCCCCTCGTTGGCGTACACCCGCGCGGGGAGCGGCGTGGTGTTGGAGATCTCCAGCGTCACGTAGCCCTCCCACTCCGGCTCGAAGGGCGTCACGTTGGTGATGATCCCGCAGCGCGCGTAGGTGCTCTTCCCCACGCACAGCGTGAACACGTTGCGCGGGATGCGGAAGTACTCCACCGAGCGGGCCAGCGCGAACGAGTTGGGCGGGACGATGCACACCTCGCCCTCGAAGTTCACGAACGACTTCTCGTCGAACGCCTTGGGGTCCACGATGGCGTTGTTGACGTTGGTGAAGATCTTGAACTCGTTCGCCACCCGCATGTCGTAGCCGTACGACGAGACCCCGTACGAGATCGTCCCCCGCCGCACCTGCGCGTCCTCGTACGGATCGATCATCCCGTGCTCGCGGGCCATCGTCCGGATCCAGTGGTCGGGCTTGATGCTCATCTGGAACGATTAATGAAGCGGAGCCAGGAGTTCCCGGCGGAGCCGAAGAGGCCCCGAACGAACGGGGCCGCGGAGCCGGTGTAGGGAGGGCGGACCGAGACGCCAACTTACCGCCGCTCCCCGCGCACGGGCAAGGGCCGCGGGGGCGGCGAGTTCGCCTTGACCGCGGGTGGCGGGGACCGTATTTTGACCCGTCTCTCGCAAGTGAACGATTTCACAAGCTTTCGCAAGCCTGGTACCCGGACCGCGCCATGCTACGCTCGTACACGCCGATCCTGCTCATGCTGGTGCTTTCCGCCGCCCAGGCGGTGGGCATGGTCGTGCTCTCCAAGGTGCTGAGCCCGGGCGGGTACCTCAAGGTCAAGTCGTCGCCCTACGAGTCGGGGATGGACCCGCTCGGGAGCACGCGGGAGCGGTTCTCGGTCAAGTTCTACGTGGTCGCGATCCTGTTCATCGTCTTCGACGTGGAGACCGTTTTCCTGCTCCCCTGGGCCGTGAAGATGCGCTACCTGGGCTGGGACGGCTTCGCCGCCGCCGGGATCTTCATCTTCATCCTCACGGTGGGGCTGATCTACGAGTGGAAGAAGGGAGCACTCGAATGGAACTGAACGACGACGGCAGCCTCCCCGTCCACCAGGACGGGTCCGAGGCCCCCCAGGGCGGCATCTTCTCCGGCTCGCCCAGCTTCCTCACCACCCGCGTGGACGCGGTGGTGAACTGGGCCCGGCAGAACTCGCTGTGGCCCATGCCCTTCGGGACCGCGTGCTGCGCCATCGAGATGATGGCCACCGCGGCCACCCGCTACGACCTGGCCCGCTTCGGGATGGAGCGCATGAGCTTCTCCCCCCGGCAGGCCGACCTGCTCATCTGCGCCGGGCGCGTGTCCTACAAGATGGCGCCGGTGCTGCGGCGCATCTGGGAGCAGATGCCCGAGCCCAAGTGGTGCATCTCCATGGGCGCCTGCGCCTCCTCGGGCGGCGTCTTCGACGTGTACAGCATGGTGCAGGGGATCGACACCATCATCCCCGTGGACGTGTACGTCCCCGGGTGCCCGCCGCGCCCTGAGGGGCTGATGTACGGCATCCTCCTGGTGCAGGAGAAGATCCGCAACTCGGCGCCCACCTCCAGCCGCGAGTGGAACACCGTGGACGCCCTGCCGCTGGCCGACTCCGTGCTCCCGGACGAGGTGATCGAGGGGATCACCGCGCCCTTCGGCAACTCCACCCGGCAGAACCGCACCAGCGGCCTGGTCTCGACCGGGGCCGTGGTGCGCCCCGCCGACCGTCGCCCTTAAAGCGCCCGACGACATGGCGAACGACTCGTTCAAGAAGGGGCTGGAAGGGCTGGACGCGGGCGCCGCGGGATCCCCGCGCGAGGAGCCGGGCGTCCCGCCCCCCGCGGGCGACCTTCCCCCGCACCCCAGCGTGGACGCGCTGCGCGAAGAGTTCGGCGACGCGGTGCTGCGGCACGAGCTCACCGCCGGCGACGAGCACGTGGTGTACGTGCCGCCCGCGCGCGCCCGCGAGGTGCTGGCGTGGCTCAAGGACGCCCCCGGCCACCAGTACGATTTCCTCCAGGACCTCACGGCCATCGACTGGGGCAACGGCCGCTTCCTGCAGGTGGTCTGGCAGCTCTGGTCCACGAAGACCAAGCTGAACCTGCGGGTCAAGGCCGAGGTGCCGCTGGAGGCGCTGGAGATCGACAGCGTCTACCACCTGTGGCGCGCCTCCGACTGGCTGGAGCGCGAGGTGTTCGACATGTTCGGCGTGGTCTTCAACGGACACCCGGACCTGCGGCGCATCCTCATGCCCTACAACTACGCCGAGGGGCACCCCCTCCGAAAGGACTTCCCGCTGCGCGGGCGCTTCTCGCGCGCGGAGCAGACGCGGCGGGCCCTGGCGCTCCGCACCGAGGACCACTACTCGCCGCGCGAGCTGCAGATCGCGCACGCACTGAACCAGCCGGTGCCCGACCCCTTCGCCGGGACCGAGGGCGCCGAGCAGCACGGGCAGTTCGGCGGCATGGGAGGAGGAGGCTGATGGCGCTCCGCAAGGTCGTATACAACGTCACCCGCAACCCCGAGCTGAGCGCCGGGGGGAGCCTGGTGCACGCCCCCATCGTCCCGCTGGAGGGCGAGTCGGTGCACGTGCACGATGACATCTCGGGCGACCACATGCTCATCAACATCGGGCCGCAGCACCCCGCCACCCACGGGGTGCTCCGCCTGGTGCTGGAGCTGGACGGCGAGACGGTGGTGCGGTGCATCCCGCACATCGGCTACCTCCACTCCTCGTTCGAGAAGCTGGGGGAGTACCGCGACTGGAACCAGATCATCCCCCTCACCGACCGCATGGACTACCTGGCGCCGCTGATCTACAACTGCGCCTACGCCATGGCGGTCGAGAAGCTCATGGGGATCACGGTCACCGAGCGCTGCAAGGTGGTCCGCGTCATCTGCATGGAGCTGGACCGCATCTTCTCGCACCTGCTCTGGCTGGGGACCACGGGGATCGACCTGGGGGCGTTCACCGTGTTCCTGTACACGTTCCAGGAGCGCGAGCGCATCTACGACCTGCACGAGTCGTTCACGGGCGCGCGCATCACCACCTCGTCCACCCGCATCGGGGGGATGATGGCGGACCTGCCGTCCGGGTGGATCGACAAGCTGCAGGAGTTCGTGGACACCTTCCCGCGCACGCTGGAGGAGGTGGACACCCTGCTGACCAACAACGGCATCTGGATCGGCCGGACGCAGGGAGTGGGCGCCATCTCCGCCGAGGACGCCGTCAACTGGGGGCTCTCGGGTCCCAACCTGCGCGCCTCCGGGGTGGACTACGACATCCGCAAGGACCGCCCGTACTACGACTACGAGACGTACGACTTCGAGGTCCCCATCGGCGAGCACGGGGACATCTACGACCGCTACCTGTGCCGGATGGAGGAGATGCGCCAGAGCCTGCGCATCCTCCAGCAGGCCATCGACCGGCTCCCCGGCGGCCCCATCAACGTGGACGACCCGCGCGTCATCCTCCCCTCCAAGACGGCGGCGATGAACGACATGGAATCCATGATCCACCACTTCAAGGTGGTCATGGAGGGGGTCCGCGCCCCGGTGGGCGAGTCGTGGTTCTCGGTGGAGTCCTCCAAGGGCGAGCTGGGGATGTACGTGGTTTCCGACGGCGGCGCAAAGCCGGTGCGCTGGCGCGTGCGCGGCCCGTCCTTCATCAACATCGCGGCGCTCCCGCACATGATCGAGGGGGCGCTCCTCTCGGACGTGATCGCGGTGAACGCGTCGCTCGACATCGTCCTCGGGGAGATCGACCGATGAACCCGCAGGGACTAAGCGGCGAAGCCGCGCAGAATGCTGGCCACGGCGGCTTCGACTCGCCGCCCTCGTCCTGGCCGCAGGCCCTGCAGAACCCGGGCTTCGCGGGCGACACCGGCGAGTTCCCCGCCCTCAGCGAGGCGGACGTGCGCGGCAACGCGTACGTCGGCATCCGCCCGCGCCACGGCGGCAACCCGGCGGTCGCGGGGACCATGCCCTACCAGGTGTCCACCAGCGTCCCCACGGCCCCGCTCTTCGAGGGCGAGTACGGTGAGCGCGTGGCAAAGATCCTGGAGCGCTACCCGGATGCGCAGGCCGCGCTCCTCCCCGTGCTGCACATGGCGCACGAGATCCGCGGCTTCCTGTCGCCCGAGACCATGGACGAGGTGGCGGCGCGGCTGGGACTCTCCCCGGCGTACGTGCGCGGGGTGGCGACCTTCTACACCATGTACAACCTGGGTCCGGTCGGGAAGTACCTGATCCAGGTGTGCACCAACATCTCGTGCAACCTCTGCGGCGGCGACGCGGTGATGGAGTCGTTCCTGAAGCACACGGGGACGGAAGCCGGCGAGGTGAGCGCCAACGGGCTGTGGACGGTGATGGAGGTGGAGTGCCTGGGGGCGTGCGGCTTCCCCACGGCGGTGCAGATCAACGACCTGTACTACGAGAACGTGCGGCCGGAGGACGTGCCGTCGATTCTCGACATGCTTTCGTGAGGACGAGGATTCGGCGCGCGAGTGCCCAGTTCCCAGGGCCCAGTGCCCAGGAACGGCGGAAGACCACTGGGCACCTGGCACTGGGCACTGGGCACTATCGCCCGTCGCTGGCTGAAAGCTGAGATCATGGCATACCCGTACACGCATCCGAGCGAAGTCCGCGTCCTCTCGAAGTACTTCGGCGACCCCGAGGCCCGCACCCTGAAGGGGTGGGAGGAGCGGGGCGGGTACCAGGCCGCGCGCAAGGCGCTGGGGATGGACCCGGCCGCCGTCACGCAGGTGATGAAGGACTCGGGGCTCCGCGGCCGCGGCGGCGCGGGCTTCCCCACGGGGATGAAGTGGGGCTTCATGCCCAGGAAGGAGCCGGGGACGCCGCACTTCCTGGTCTGCAACGCGGACGAGAGCGAGCCCGGCACCTTCAAGGACCGCGAGCTGATGCGGTGGACGCCGCACGCCCTCATCGAGGGGTGCGTGATCGGCGCCTACGCCATCAACGCCGAGCACGCCTACATCTACATCCGCGGCGAGTTCTTCGAGGCGGCGCAGATCATGGCGCGGGCCATCGAAGAGGCGTACGCCGCGGGCTACATCGGCAAGAACATCCTGGGCAGCGGCATCGACCTCGACATCACGCTGCACGTGGGCGCGGGCGCCTACATCTGCGGCGAAGAGACGGGGCTGCTCAACTCGCTGGAAGGCCGCCGCGGCGAGCCCCGCGTGAAGCCGCCGTACCCGGCCATCGCCGGCGCCTTCGGCAAGCCGACGGCGGTGAACAACGTGGAGAGCCTGATCGCCGCCGCGCACATCGTGCTGAACGGCGCCGAGTGGTACAAGCAGTGGGGGACGGAGAAGTCCACCGGCACCAAGCTGTTCTGCGTTTCGGGGCACGTGAAGCGCCCCGGCAACTACGAGGTGCCGCTGGGCTTCAACTTCAAGGAGTTCATCTAC
>JBEVLE010000702.1:0-4640 GCA_040509335.1 Longimicrobiaceae bacterium
GAACGGCGCCTCCACCCCGGCATCGAGGTGGGGGCGCCGTTCGCAGGCTGTTCCCTGTCCCCTGTCCCCTGTCCCCTGTCCCCTGTCCCCTGTCCCCTAGTCCGACACGTCCTCCACCTCGTCCTCCGCCAGCCCGATCACCACCCCGTCCTCGAACTCCACCATGAAGCCGTCGCGGCCGGTCTCGTTGCTGTCGGCGCCCCAGTGGCCGATCACCTCCCCCACCTTGCCCAGGTAGGGGCGCGACTGGTCGTAGCGCGCGTTGACCACCCGAACCTTGTGCATCTCGCCTCGCCGTGTCTGGGGTCTGTCGCCGTCCCGCGGTGGCCGGATGCATAAGGCGAGCCCGGCCCGGCGTGCCCGCCGAAACGGGAGCGCCGCCCGGGTGACCCGGACGGCGCTCCGCGTTCGTGGGACCGCGACCGCGGCTACAGGTCGTTCAGGTCCTTTGCGGTGCGGGCGGCGTTGCGGCGGGCGCTGGCCTCGCGCAGCGCTTCCTCGGCGCGCACCTGGTCCTGCTCGGCGCGGCCCTCCATCTGGTCCAGGCGCCCCTCGCGCTCCAGCTCGTGGTCGCCCAGCAGGTCGCCGAGCCCTTCCTTGAGCTTGCCGCCCAGGTGCTTGCCCTTGCCGCTCATGTCATCGGCCATGGTGGCCTCCTTGGTCAGTGGGTTCGCGTGAATCCGTGTATGTCGTGGAGGGGGCAAGGTTTGTGCCCGGTCCGGCGCGTTTTCGCGCGGCGGCTGCCTGGCCTGGAGATTGCGAGGCCGGGACCGTTCGGCTCTTCTGCTCCCGGGCTCCGGGGCTTCACCGAACCCGGGGAACGGAGTTGGCGGAACAGGAAGCGGGCGGGGGCGCGCCGGCGCCGTGGGAGCTGCTGCGGTCGGAGCGCCTGGCGGACTACGAGATGTTCGCGGTGCGCCGGGACCGGGCGCGCTCGCCGCGCAACGGCACGGAGCAGGACTTCCACGTCGCGGAAGCGCCGGACGGGGTGACGCTGGTGGCCACCACGCCCGCGGGCGAGCTGGTGCTGGTGGAGCAGTTCCGCCACCCGCTGCGCCGCGTCACGCTGGAAACGCCCAGCGGGGTCATGGACCCGGACGAGTCGCCGGTGGAGGCCGGGCTCCGCGAACTGCGCGAGGAGACCGGCTACCTGGCCGGGCACGCCGAGCACGTGGGGACGCTGACGCTCAACCCCTCGTGGCAGACCACGCGGGTGCACGTGGTGGTGGTGCGCGACGCCCTCCCCCGCGCCCGGCCCGAGCCCGACGAGGCCGAGGACCTGCGCGTGCGGCTGCTCCCCGCGGGCGAGGTGGAGCGGCGCGTGGCCGCCGGCGAGATCGACGCGTGCGTGTCCGTGGCGGCGCTGGCGCTGGCCCGCTGGGGCGCGGGGGGAGCGAGGTGAGCCGTCCGACTCCCTTGCGTCGCGGGGGGGAACGTGCGTACTCATATACAATCATTGGACGCGGGACCCCCATGTTCGTCTTCATCTCGCACCTGTCCGTCCCGGAGGAGGACCGGGAGCCGCTGGAGCGCCACTTCCGCGAGCGGTCGGGGCTGGTGGACGGCTTCCCCGGCTTCCTGTACCTCCAGCTTCTGCGCCCCGAGTCCGGCACCGCTTCGCACACCTTTCTCACCGCGTGGGAAGACCGCGAGGCGTTCCGCAGCTACATGCGCAGCCGCGAGCACGCCGCGTCGCACTCGCGCGAGCCCGCCGACATCATGGGCCGGACCGAGGTGAGACACGAAGCGTACGAGGTGCTGATGGATTCGCGGAGGATGCCGGAATGGGTGGCGTAGCCGCGGCCCCCGCGGCCGGGGAGGTCACGCGCGAGTACCTGGAGGCGGTGCTCGCCGGCGACCGGCGCCGCGCCTTCGCGGTGCTGGACCGGGCGCGCGGCGCGGGGCTCGGCCACCGCGAGATGTACCTGGCGGTGTTCCAGCCGGCGCTGCGCGAGGTGGGCCGGCTGTGGGAGGAGAACCGCATCTCCGTGGCGGACGAGCACCTGGCCACCGCGATCACCCAGGCCGCCATGGCCCGCCTGTACGACGACCTGTTCACGCTGTCGCGGCAGCGCGGGCCGCTGCTGATCGCCGCGTGCGCGGACTCGGAAAGGCACGAGCTGGGGCTGCGCATGATCTGCGACCTGCTGGAGCTGGAGGGGTGGGACACCGTGTTCCTGGGCGCCACCACCCCCATCGACAGCCTGCTGGAGATGGTGGAGGCGCGCCGCCCCGCGGTGGTCGCGCTCTCCGCCTCCATCTCCCCGCACCTGGGCCGCGTGCGGGAAGCGGTCCGCGTGATCCGCGAGCGCCTGGGCGACCGGACGCCGGTGATCGCGGTGGGCGGCCGTCCGTTCATGGAGGACCCGGAGCTCGCCAGCCGGGTCGGCGCCGACCTCACCGCCATGGACGCGGTGGAGGCGGTGAAGCTGCTGCAGGAGCGAGTCGCCGCATGAGCACCCACGCCGGAACCGGTCTTCACGCCTCCCTCCGCGCCTTCCCGGCCGCGGTCCTGGAGCTGTCCCCGGACGGGACGGTCGCGGACTCCAACGGCCGCCTGGAAGCGGCGCTGGGCCGCCCGCTGGTGGGCGGGCCGCTGGCCGGCGTGCTGGACCGCGCTTCGGCGCGCAGGCTGGAGCAGGTGCTCGCCGGGGCGGAGGCCGGGGAGGGGTGGGAGCTGATGTTCGAGGGCGCGGACGCCGTGGTCCCCCTCGCCTTCGCCGTGACCCGCGCCGCCGAGGACGGGCGGGAGCGCCTGTGGCTGGTGGAATTGCCGCGCGACGCGCGGAGCTCGCGGCTCCAGGAGGAGCTGCACGAGACGAACTCGGAGCTGGTGAACACCAAGCGCGACCTTTCCAAGGAAAAGGCGCGGCTGGTGCGGGCGCTGGACGAGCTGGAGCGCGAGCTCCACGAGAACGAGCGCCTGTCGCAGGAGTTCCAGCGCCAGAACGAGGAGATGGAGGCGCAGAACGAGGAGCTCCTGGCCATGACGGAGGAGCTGCACGCGGGGCAGGACCAGCTCCTCCAGCTCAACCACCAGCTGGAGCGACGCACGCGCGAGCTGCAGATCGCGATCAGCGCCCGCAACCGCTTCTACGCGGCGATGAGCCACGAGCTGCGCACCCCGATCAACGCGATCATGGGGTACAACGACCTGCTCCTGGCCTCGGTGTACGGGCGCCTCGCCGAGCAGCAGGAGCTGGCGATCGAGCGCTCGCAGCGGGCCGCGCGCCACCTGCGGGAGCTGGTGGGCGACATCCTGGACATCTCGCGCATCGAGCTGGGCAAGTTCGACGTCCAGCCGGAAACGGTGGACCTGCCGCGGCTGGTGGAGGACCTGTTCGCGGCGGTGCGGCCGCTGGCGGACGGCCGGGGCTCCACGCTCCACCTGATGAGCGGCGACGAGCCGTGCCGGGTGGTCAGCGACCCGCGCCGGGTGCGGCAGATCGTGCTCAACCTGCTTTCCAACGCCATCAAGTTCGGCAACGGCAAGCCGGTGTGGGTGCGCTGCGGCGGGGCGTCCGAGGGCGGCGTGGAGGTGGAGGTGGTGGACGGCGGCGACGGGATCCCGCCGGAGGACCTGGGCCGCATCTTCGAGGACTTCGTGCAGCTGGGGACGGAGGTGATCGGCGGGGCGGACGGGACGGGGCTGGGGCTCCCGATCTCGCGCCGCCTGGCGCATCTCCTGGGCGGCAGGCTGGAGGTGAGCTCCACCGTGGGGCTGGGGAGCACGTTCCGGCTGGTGCTGCCGCCCTCCATTCCCGCGGCCCGCGCCCTGGCCTGACCGCGCCGCGCTGGCCTGCGCCCGCGGGTCGCGCTATCTTCACCGTGACATTTCCGGCATTTCCCGCGGCGCTCCCCCGGTCCGGAGGCGCCGCCCGGGACGTGCCGCATCCAGGAACCGCAACGAAACCGGTGCATGGCGGCTGAGCAGGAGGGTAGGACCGCGGAGCGCGACGGCGACCGCCGTGGGCCCGATCGCCGGGGCGGCGACCGGCGCGCGCTGGAGCGCCGGACTCCCCCGCCGCTCTGGCGCCGTCCCTGGGCGCTCGTTTCCTACGGGGTGCTGGGGGCCCTCGCCCTGGTCCTCGTCGTCGATTCCATGTCGGGCGGCGACGACGGTCCCCCCGAGGGCGCCGTGATCGCCGCGGGGCCGGTGGCGCCGGCGGCGGACTCCACCCCCGCGCCCGCGGCCGCGCAGCCCCCGCAGGACGCCTTCGCCACGGCGGACTTCGAGCGCCTTGTGATCGAGGGGCAGGAGGCGCGGGGCCGCAGGGTGCGCACCGAGCTGTACTGCGACACGCCGGACGCGGTCGCCCTGCGCCAGGGGATCCCCAACGCGGAAAGCGCGATCCTGGCGCTGCGCGACAGCATGGGGCGCGTTCCCGGCGCGGACTGCAAGTGGGGCGCGCGCGGTGACGAGCGCCGCCAGGACTTCCTCCTCCTGGTCCCGTCGGACCTGGCGGACGACTTCGCCGCGGCCCCGGTGACCACGGACGAGTTCGTGCGCCGCCGCCGCCTGCTGGCGGAGGTGGAGTGGATCGGCCGCTCCGAGATCGTCGCGCTGCGCACCGTGGGCGTCCTGCGCCGCGTCCTCACCCCCTGAAGCCGGCCGCTCCCCGCGCGCGGCCGCCCGGCTC
>JBEVLE010000703.1:0-29381 GCA_040509335.1 Longimicrobiaceae bacterium
CCCGCCCTTTCGCGTTTTCCCCGCCGATGCGGGGAAAACGGCGCTACGCGGCCTCGCGCTCGAAGTGCACGCCGGTGGCTTCTTCCAGCGCCGCCACCACGGCGCGGGTGAGACGGACCTGCTCCTTCATCCCCACCCAGTTCTCGCGGATGAAGGTCTTGAGGTTCTGCCGCTTGCCGTCGATGTCCACTTCGCGCTGGTCCTCCACGCGCGGGCCCACGGACTTGACGAACTCCAGCATGGCCTCGTGCTCCTGCCGCATGCGCGACAGGCTTGCTTCCTTCTTCCTGCCGGCGGAGGCGGCCCGCCGGGGGAGGGCCCAGGCGGGGAGCTGCGGCGGGTCCCACTTGAACGGCTTGCCGTCCTTGGTCTTGCCGCGGAGCCTGCCGCCCTCGTGCACGCTCCCGAAGGTCTCGTCCAGGCGGTACAGGTAGCGCCCGATCCCCCACTGCACGGCGGCGCGCTTCATCGCGCCGGAAAGGCCGCCCTTGACCTCCTCGATGTCGGTGTTCTCGGCGCCGTCCCACTTGGTGACCCACTCGCCGTCCACCTTGATGGAGATGCCGCACAGCACCCCGCCGCCGGGGCCGGCCCTGAACTCGTTGCGCCACTGCCCGGGCCCCACCGTGTCGTCCAGGCGCTGCTGGATGGCGCGGTTGGTGACGTAGGGGACGCACACCGCCCACACCTTGCCGTTCTTTTCCCCGGCCTGCTGGAGCCGCCACTCGATCTCGTCGACGGCGAAGAAGTCCTGCAGCGCCCTGAAGTCGATGTCGCTCATCTCTCGTCGCTCCTCGCTCTCGCTGTGCACCGCGTCCGCACCGCCCGCCACTTACGCCGCCTCGTGCTCGTCGCGCGGCCGGGCGACGCGCAGCGATTCGGCGCGGGCGGGGCGCCCCGCGGCGGTGTAGCCCAGGTTGGCGAGCGCCCGCGCGATGGCGCCGGACTCGCAGCGCTCCAGGTGGCCGGCGCGCCCGGCCGCGGCTTTGCCCTCCACCTCGCGGGCCCACCCGGAGGTGTAGATGCCCATGGCGGCCTCCTCGGGGGTGCGGTACACCCGCGCCTCGAACACCACCTCGGGCCCTTCCAGCTTCACCGCGAAGGTGCGGATGGAGCCGTCCGGGTGGTCGCGGTAGAATTCCCCCACCCGCTCGTCGGCGGCCGCGTGGGCCGCCTGTTCCTGCTCTGCCATGGATCGCTCGCCTCGCTGCGACGTTGCCCCGTGCGGCGGAGGCCGGCGAAGGTGGCAATTCCCCACCTTTGGCCTCCACCCGCCTCCTCGTTGGGCGCGCCCCGCGGGGGTCCGGGAGCGCGCCTGACATGGTACACCCGCCACACCCGAAAGTTCACCGAAAGACCCCCTCGCCGCAAGGTTTTTCATCGCGTCGGGTGTGCACCTGACACGCGGCTGCCGTGGAGATGGAAAGGCCGCGCGCCGGACGCCTCCGGCGACCTGGGCGGACACGGCGAAATCGCGGATTCGCGGATGCGGGGCCGGCGTGTCCGCGCCCGCGCCGGGAGGCTTCGTAGAACGCTTCTTGCCCCGGCGGAGCGGCGGGGGCGGTTCCACCTTTTCAGGGAGCTGGGCGGCATGGCGCGCGACGACGATGCGGTCACGGTGGAGGGAGTCCGGCTGACGCACCCGGACCGGGTGCTCTTTCCGGGGCAGGGGATCACCAAGCGGGAGCTGGCGGACTACTACGGCGCGGTGGCGGAGCGGATGCTCCCGCACGTGCGCGGCCGGCCGCTGACGCTGGTGCGCTGCCCGGCCGGCCAGGAAACGGAGTGCTTCTACCAGCGGCGTGCGGCCAAGGGGACGCCCCGGGCGCTGGGCCGCGTGACGGTGCCGGTGGAGGGCGAGGACGAGACCTACCTGGTGGCGGACACGCTGGCTGCGCTGGTGTCGCTGGTGCAGATCGGGGTGCTGGAGGTGCACGTGTGGGGCGCCCGCCGCGACCGCCTGGACCGCCCCGACCGGATGATCCTGGACCTGGACCCCGCCCCGGGGATCGGGTGGGGGGAGATCGTGGGCGCCGCCCGGGAAGTGCGCGAGCGGCTGGCCGCGGCGGGGCTGGAAAGCTGGGTGAAGACGACGGGCGGCAAGGGGCTGCACGTGGTGGCACCGCTCCAGCGCCGCGCCGGCTGGGAGGAGGTGCGCGACCTGTCGCTGCGGGTGGCGGAGGCGATGGTGGCGGACGCCCCGGACCGCTACCTGACCCAAGCGTCCAAGGAGGAGCGCGAGGGCCGGATCTACGTGGACTACGTGCGCAACTCGTGGAGCGCCAGCGCGGTGGCCCCCTACTCCACCCGCTCGCGGCCCGGGGCGCCGGTGTCCTTTCCGCTCGCCTGGGACGAGCTGGGCGCCGACACCACGCCGGACCGGTTCACGGTGCGCACGGTGCCGGAGCTGGTGAGGACCCGGCCGGACCCCTGGGCGGGGATGGCGGAGGCCCGCCAGGCGGTGACGAAGGGGGTGCGGACGAGACTGCGAGGGAACAGGGAATAGGGAACAGGGAACAGCCTGCAACGGCAGACGGCGGAACGGCAGCCCACGCGCCGTTCCGCCGTTGTCGCTCGCGGTTCCGTCGTATCCCCCAGAATCGGTTCGGGGGGAGACTCGCCGGCGGTTTGGCGAGGCTCACCCCGGCGGAGGGAGACCCGGGGCTGTTTCCGGGGCTCCCGGAGCCCGCGCAGGAGACGGACGGCAGTATCGTCCGGCTCCGGAGCGGCCCGCCAGATCCAGCCGAAGCGGAAAAAGTCAGGACTCCCCGAACAGCCTCCCCGACTCGCGAACCAGGTCCTCGCAGCTCCTCACGGACGGAGCTCGCACCAGCGTGAACCCGCTCCGCGACGGCTCCGCGCGGGTCCGCGGCGTCCGCGCGAAGAATGCCGGATCCGCCCCGAGAGTCCGCTGCTCGGAAAAAAGCACCTGCACGCCGCCCTCGATGCGGTCCGGCGCCGTCTCGCGCCCGCTCAGCACCAGGTGCGACCGCTGCACGATGAACAGCCGGGCCCGGCCCGCGGCGGGAACACGGATCTCCACGGTGGCCCCCGGGGAGCCGTCGCGGTCGCTGTCGCGCACGCCGGGGTCGTCGGCATGGCGGGGGAGCGCGCCCCCGGTGGCGGCGGGGTCGTAGCCGATGGCCTCCACCCCCATGTCGGCGGTGTAGCGGACGCCGCCCGCGCCGTCGGCGAGCACGGCGGGGTAGCGGCGGACGGCGAGCGAGCGCACGAACGCGTCGGGAACGGTCATGCGCATGCCGGCGGAGCCGGCGACGCGCACGCCGCAGACGCGGTGGCGCTGGGTCCAGCCGCCGCCGGGGGCGCGCTCCACGTCCACGAGCATCAGGCTGGTGGTGACGCTGCGCTGGCTCCCCAGCAGCGGGATGCGCGTGGCGCTGGCCAGGCGCAGCTCCATGGCGTACGCGCCGCTCCACGCGCCGGCGCCGCGCGGGGGCTCGCCCGCGCGCACCGGCGTCCAGGGGAAGAGCGCGGCGAGGAGCACCGCCCCCACCCCCGCCGCCGTCGTCGCTCGCTTTCGGCTCACTTCCATACCGGCTGAAGGCCCTGGTCCCCGAGAAGCGCACGGGCGGCGGCCTCCCCCGAAAGGACGCAGAGGGGGACGCCGCCGCCGGGGTGCGCGCTGCCGGACGCCAGGTACACCGGGGGGGAGCCGGGGATCCGGTTGGGCGGGCGGCGGAAGGCGGCGAAGGGCGAGTTGGAGGCGGCGCCGTACAGCGCCCCGCGGCTCCCCGGGAAGGCGGCGGCGAGCTCGGCGGGGGTGCGCTCCCAGACGAGCGCGTCGCCGGGGTCGCGCAGCCCGGCGGCGTCCAGCCGGGCGAGGACGCGCCCGCGCAGCCGCTCCCAGGCGGCGCCCTCGCGGTGCCCGTCCGCGGGCTCGGGCGGGGCGTTGGCCATCACGAACACGGGCTCGTCCGCGGTCCAGCCGGCGCGGTCGTGGCAGGCTTCCTGGGCGCACAGGTACACGGTGGGCTCCTCCGGGGGGCGATGCCGGTCGAAGACGTCGGCGAACTCGTCCAGGTACTCGCGCGGGAAGAGCACGGTGTGGGCGACGCGGGCGTCCGCCCCGGCGCGGCGGCGGGCGCGCAGCACGCCGGTCCACCCGGACATGGAGCGCTCGCCGGAGTCGGGGCGGCGGCGAGCCGGGGGGAGGAGGTGGGCGAGGACGTGCGCGGCGTCGGCGTTGGCGACCACGGCGCGGGCGGCGTGGACGCGGCCGTCGGCGGTCGCGGCGCTCCACCCGCCGCCGCCGCGCTCGCGCAGGCTTTCCACGCGGGCGCCGTAGCGGAAGCGCACGCCGGCGCGCTCGGCGGCGCGGACCAGCGCGCGGGCGACCTCGTACATGCCGCCCTGCACGCCGTGGCCGCCCAGCGCCAGCTCCACGTGCGCGATGCAGTTGAGGGTGGCGGGGGCGCGCCGCGGGTCGGAGCCGTTGTAGGTGGCGTAGCGGGCGAGCAGCACGCGCAGGTGCGGCGAGCGGACGCGCCCGCGGATGGCGCCCCACATGCGCCGCAGCGGGTCGATGCGGAGCAGCGCGGCGACGGCGCCGGGGCCCAGCCCGACGAGCGACGCGGCGGAGGGCGCGGGACCGCGGACGAAGTGCGGCGCGGCGGCCTCCCAGATGCGCCGCGAGTAGTCGAGGAACTCCGCCAGCTCGGCGGCGGCGGCGGGGCCCAGCGTGCGCTCCACGGAAGCGAGGGTGTCTTCCGGGCGGGGGTGCACGTCCAGCGCGACGCCGTCCGGGTACAGGTAGCGGAAGGCGGGCGAGGGATCGCGCAGGACGAGCTCGCCGGCCAGCGAGCTGCCGGCGGCGCGGAGGGCGCGGTCCAGCGTGTCGGGGAGGGTGAGGACGCTGGGGCCGGTGTCCACCTCCACGCCGTCCGCCACCGCGATCCCCAGCTTGCCGCCGGGGCGGTCGGACGCTTCCAGGACCTCCACCTCCAGCCCCGCGCCGGCCAGGTGGAGCGCGGCGGAAAGCCCGCCCACGCCGGCGCCCACCACCAGCACGTCAGCCATGGCCGCTCCCGGGCTCCCCGGCGCGCCAGCGGCCCAGCACGCGCGAGCCCAGCCCCTCGTCCGGCCGGCGCAGGCGCGAGCGGACCAGCTCGGGGAGCGGCGGCGTGTCCCCGGCGAGCGCGGCGTCGATCTCGCGCAGCCCGGCCTCCAGCGCGATCTCCAGCAGCGCGGTTCCCTCCGGCGACGCGGCGATGCGCGGGGGGATGGGCTCGCCGAGCCAGGAGAGGGCGGCGGGCGCGGGGTGCTCGCCGAAGGCGTACTGGAAGGCGATGGGGACCACGGAGGCCCCGGGCGCGAGCCGGGCGAGGAGCGCGATCCCGGGGTGGATGCCGAGCGGGCGGAGGTGCGCGGGGCGCAGCCGCCCCTGCGGGAACATCCACACGGCACGGCCGGGGCGGTCCAGGAGGGCGGCGCCGGCGCGCAGCCCGGCGCGCAGGCGGGCGGGGGTGGACCGGTCCAGCGGGACGGCGCCGAGCCGCGCGAAGAAGGGGAGCCCGCCCAGGTTGGCGGCGTCCATCAGCGCGTAGCCCTCGGTCCCCAGCGCCTCGTCCAGGGCGACCACCAGGAAGGGGTCCCACCAGCTCACGTGGTTGGCGGCCAGGATCACGGGCCCGGCGGCGGCGGCCCGGCGGGCGCGGTCCAGCCCGGCGGCGCGGAAGCCGTCCAGCCCGTGCGCCAGCCGGCGGCGCACGTAGCGCCGGGCCACGGCCAGGAACCAGGGGGCGCGGACGGCGGGCGGGTTCACGGGGCGGTGCGCGCCGCCCGCGACGGGTAGACGCGGTCGCGCCAGCGGATGGCGCCGCGGCGCGACCAGCGCAGCGAGTTGGCGGCGATCGCCAGCAGGGCGAGGACGCCGAGCGGGTGCAGCAGCACGCCCTCGGGCGGCTGGCGGAAGCGGGCGGCGAGCAGCGCGCGCAGCGCCAGGTTGGCGGCGACGCCGGCGGCCGCGGGGGCGAGCAGTTGCGGGATCCCCGCGAACCCCGCGGCAAGCGCGGCGTAGGGGAGGACGAACACGCCGCAGTACAGGAGGGAGATCCCCGCCAGCGCCGCGGGCCGCCCGCCGATCCCCTCGTACAGGTTCTTGGAGAATCCCTCCCACAGCGGCTTCCACCCGTCGTACATCCTCACCGTCGCCATGCGGTGCCCGTCGGCGAAGACGACGCGCCCGCCGCTGGCCTTGACCCGCCGGCAGAAGGCCATGTCGTCCACCACCTCGGCGCGGACGGCCCCCCAGCCGCCGGCCGCGTCGTACGCGCCGCGGCGCACGGCCAGGAGCTGCCCGTTGGCGACCAGGAAGCGCGGGTCGCGGGTGCGCCACACCAGCGGGAGCGGCAGCCACGCCAGGTAGGTGAGGTGCAGCAGCGGGACCACCAGCCGCTCGCCCGCGGTGCGGAGCTCGTGCCGCGGCGCCACGGTCACCACGTCGGCCGCCATCCCCTCCAGCAGCGAGCCCAGGCGCGCCAGGCACTCCGGCCCGGCGACGGTGTCCGCGTCCATGAACACCAGCACGTCGCCCGCCGCTTCGCGGGCCAGGCGGTGGCAGGCGTGCGGCTTCCCCACCCACCCCGCGGGGAGCGGTCCGCCGCGGATGAGCCGCACCCGCGCGTCCTCCGCCGCGACGCGGGCCACGATCTCCCCCGTGCCGTCGGCCGAGCCGTCGTCGTACACCAGCACCTCGTGGGGCACCTGCGTCCCGGCCAGCGCGGCGCGTGCGCAGCGCTCGATTCGCGCGGCCTCGTCGCGCGCGGGGATGCACACCGAGACGCGCCCGCGGATGCGGCCCGCGGCGCTCCCCCGCGGCCAGGCGAGCAGGTTGAAGCCCGCGGTCGCCAGCACCGCCAGCGGAGGGAGCGCGAGCAGCGCCCAGGCGGCCCACCCCGCGCTCACCCCCGCGCTCCCGCCAGCGCATGGCGCAGGAGCCGCCCCACCCGCCGCTCGCGCGGCCCGGCGAAGAGCGGGAGCCACACGGAGTTGGCCTCGCCCACGCGGTGCACGCGCATGCGCACGAAGGGGCGGTGGACGGGGAGGTCCACCCGGTCCGGCACGCACAGCTCCCCCCACCCCACGGCGCTTTCCCCGGCGGCCGTGGTCCCCTCGGATAGCAGGCGGAGGTAGAAGGGGCCCACGTCGGCGAGGGCGCGGTGGCGCACCTCCAGCCAGGGCCGGCCGCGGGCGCGGAGGACGATGCGCTCCGGCCAGCGGAGCCCGGCGTAGCTGCGCCGCTCCGCCCCCAGCTCCACCTCCAGCCCGGACACCTCCTCCGTGCGTCCCTCGGCGTCCACCGTCACCCCCAGGCACTCGGGCGCGCCGCCGCCCGCAGGCCACAGGAGGTAGTAGACCACTTCCCTGCCCTCCAGCGGGAAGCGTCCCCACATCCACCGCTCGATCCCCAGCGCGTGCAGCGGCACGCTCCCGCCGTTGCGGTCGTGGTAGGCGCGCCCGCTCGCCCGCGCCACCTCGCGCCCCGCCACGCGCAGCACGGCCGTTCCCTCCGCGGGGCCGGTGAGCGGCGTCCACAGGTGCGCGGCGCCGGCGGGGGAAGGCGCGGCGTCCGGCGCGCGGGCGACGCCGCGGATGCTCACCGTCCCCGTCAGCCGCTCGGCCGAGCCGGGGACGGGGCAGTCCAGCTCGGCATCCAGTGTGCAGCGCCCTCCCGCCACCTTGCGCGCGAAGCGGCACCCGCCGATCCGCTGGAGCCCGGGCGGGTCGGACCAGTACGCGTCGGCCGCCGCGTACTCCTGGAGCAGGTAGACCGTCGGGACGCCGCGGGAGTACGCCACCAGGTTGACGCTGGGGCGGTCGGCGGGGAGCTGGGGGGCGCCGCGGCGCGCCGAGGCGGCGTAGCCGGGGAGGAAGGGGAGCCCGTACGACCAGATGAGGACCAGCCCGTCGCCGCGGGGGTCCACCAGGTCGGCGTACCACCAGGCGAACCCCCCCGGCGCGCGGAGGAGCGCGGGGTCCATCTCCCGGCCGGTGCTTCCCATCTCGATCATCCAGGTGCCCCGCAGACCGTGTGTTTGCCCCGGCTCGCCGCAGCGATATATAGTGTTCGTCCAGGGTTCGTGCAAAGCCGCCCCGACCCGCCGCCCACCCCCACCGGGACCGAACGGATGCTCGACGTACTGGTTCTCGGCAAGGGGCCTGCCGCGCTCGCGGCCGCCGCCGCGCTCTCCGGGCGCGGGCTGCGCGTGGGCGCCCTGGGGCCGCCGGGGCCGCCGTGCTGGACGGCGCAGTACGGCGTGTGGGCGGACGAGCTGGACGCCGCCGGGCTCCCCGAGGTCGCCGGGTGCCGCTGGGACACGGTGGCCGCCGGCTTCGGCGGGGGGAGGGCGCGCGTCCTCCCCCGCGCCTACGTCCGCGTGGACCGCGACGCCCTCGCCCGCGTGCTCGCCGCGCGCTGCGAGGCCGGCGGCGTCCGCTGGCTCGACGGCGAGGCCGCCTCGGCGGAGCACCGCGGCGCGGGGAGCACCGTCCTCCTGCGCGGCGGCGGCGAGGTGGCGGCGCGGCTGGTGGTGGACGCCTCCGGCCACCGCCCCGCCCTGGTGCGCCGCGGCGCCCGCCCCGCGCAGGGCTTCCAGACCGCGTTCGGGGTGACGGTCCCGGGCCCCGTCCCCGGGGTGGAGCCCGGCCGCGCCACGCTGATGGACTGGGACGACGCCGGCCTCCCCCCCTCCCCCGTCCCCACCTTCCTGTACGCCCTCCCCTTCCCCGATGGATCCGTGTTCGTGGAGGAGACCGTACTGGTGGCGAGGCCGCCCGTCCCCTTCGAGGCGCTGGAGACGCGGCTGCGCGCCCGGCTCGCGCTGCGCGGCGTGGCGCTCCCGGAGGGCGGCGAGCGGGAGCGCTGCTGGATCCCCATGGGCGGGGCGCTCCCCTCGCCGCGGCAGCGGGTGGTGGGCTTCGGGGGGGCGGCGGGGATGGTGCACCCGGCCACCGGCTACCTGCTGGCCCGCGTGCTGGCGGACGCCCCGGCGCTCGCCGCGGCGATCGCAGAGGCGCTGGGGCGGCCCGGCGCTTCCCCGGCGGCGGCCGCGCGGGCGGGGTGGGACGCGATCTGGCCCGCGGACCGGCGGCGGAGGCACGCGCTCCTGCGCTTCGGGATGGAGGCGCTGCTGCCGCTGGACGCCGCCGACACCCGCGACTTCTTCGCCGCGTTCTTCCAGCTCCCGGACGCGGACTGGACCGGCTACCTGGGGGACCGGCTCCCGGCCGCGGAGCTGGCCGGCGTCATGGCGCGCTTCTTCGCCCGGGCGCCGCGGCGCGTCCGCGGGCGGCTCGTGGCCGCCGCGCTGGGCCCCGGCGGCCTGCGGCTGGCCGGCTCGCTGGCGGCCGGGGGGAGCTGACGCACGCCGCCCTTGTGCACGATCCATGCGTGTACAATCTTTGTCCAGGCTCAAGCGCCCCTTCCGGGCGACCGCCGCCCCACGCGGCGAACCACCCAGTCGACCGCCCCCATGAACCCTTCGGGCCAGGCAGCTGCCGGATCGCCGCCCCGCTCCGCCCACGCGAGAACCGCCGGGGAGCCCCGTTCCGCCGCGGCGCGTGCGCCGCTGGCGCTCGCCGGCTCGCTCCGCTCCACCCTGTGCCTGGCGGAGGTGGAAACGCTGATGGACCGGCTGGCGGACGAGGCGGGCGGCGAGCCGGTGGGGGCGATGGTGCGCGGGCACCTTGCCACGGGGGGGAAGCGGATCCGCGCGCGCCTGGCGCTCGCCGCCATGGAAGCGCTGGACGAGCCGCGCGAGGCCGGGGTCGCCTGGGCCGCCGCGTGCGAGCTGCTCCACAACGCCACGCTGGTGCACGACGACCTGCAGGACGGCGACCGCGTCCGCCGCGGCCGCCCCACGGTGTGGGCGCTGCACGGCCCCGCGCAGGCCGTCAACGCCGGCGACCTCCTCCTCATGCTCCCCTACCTGGCGCTGGAGCACCTGGACGCCCCGCTGGACAGGCGCTGGACGCTGGCGCGCTGCCTGGCCGGCCACGCCGCCGCCGTGGTGCGCGGCCAGGCCGCCGAGCTGGCCATGGACCCGTGGTGCGACGTGGACTGGACGGCGTACCGCGCCGTCGCCGAGGGAAAGACGGGGCCGCTCTTCCAGCTCCCGGTGGAGGGCGCGGCGATGCTCGCCGGGCGCTCGCCGGAGGAGGCGCGGCGCATGGCGTGCGGCTTCCGCGCGCTGGGGCTCCTGTTCCAGCTCCAGGACGACGTGCTGGACCTGTTCGGCGAAAAGGGGCGCGGCGCCCCCGGCTCCGACCTGCGCGAGGGAAAGACCAGCGCGCTGGTGGTGGAGCACCTGGCGCTGCACCCGGGCGACGCGCCCTGGCTGCGCGCGCTTCTCGCCGCGCCCCGCGCCGAGACCCCGCAGGCCGAGGTGGAGCGGGCGGTGGAGCGCTTCCGCTGCGGCGGGGCACTGGAGCGGGTGCTGGCGCGGATCAACGCCGCCGCCGTGGAGGCGCTCGGCTCCCCCGGGCTGGCGGAGGAGCCGGGGCTGCGCCACCTGGCCGCGGAGCTCGCCGAGGTGGCGCTGCACCCCATCGAGGGGGTGCGCGCCCCGGCGGGCGCGCGCGAGCGGGAGAGCCACGCATGAGCGGGAGCGGGCGGACGCTGGTGATCGGGGCGGGGCTCGGCGGGCTGGCGGCGGCGATCCGCCTCCAGGCGCGCGGGCACCGGGTCACGGTGCTGGAGGCCACGGACCAGCCCGGCGGGCGCGCCAGCGTCTTTCGCCGGGACGGCTTTTCCTTCGACGCAGGCCCCACCGTGGTCACCGCGCCCTACCTGCTGCACGAGCTGTTCGCGCTGGCCGGGCGCGACTCGCGCGACTACTTCGAGCTGGTGCCGGTGGACCCCTTCTACCGGGTGGAGTTCGCGGACGGGTCGCGCTTCGACTACGTGGGCGACGAGGAGCGCATCATCGCCCAGATCCGCGAGATGAGCCCCGCCGACGTGGACGGCTACCGCCGGCTGGCCGCGCACGCCGAGCGCATCTTCGACGTGGGCTACACGCGCCTCGCCGACGCCCCCTTCGACCGCCTGTCGGAGATGCTGCGCGTGGTGCCGGAGATGGTGAAGCTGGGGAGCTACCGCACCGTGTACGGGATGGTGTCGCGCTACCTCCGCGACGAGCGGCTGCGGCAGGTGTTCACCTTCCAGCCGCTGCTGGTGGGGGGCAACCCCTTCAACACCACCTCCATCTACCTGCTCATCCACTGGCTGGAGCGGAAGTGGGGCGTGTGGTTCGCCAAGGGGGGCACCACCACCATCGTGCGGGGGCTGGTGAAGCTGCTGGAGGAGATGGGCGGCGAGGTGAGGTGCAACGCGCCGGTGGAGGAGATCGAGGTGGTGAACGGCCGTGCCCGCTCGGTGCGGCTGGAGGGCGGAGAGCGCGTCCCCTGCGACCTGGTGGTGGCCAACGCGGACCCCACGCACGTGTACGGCAAGCTGGTCGCCGCGCGCCACCGCCACCGCCACACGGACCGCTCGCTGGCCCGGCGGCGCCTTTCCATGGGATTGTTCGTGGCCTACTTCGGCACGAGCAGGACGTACCCCGAGCTGGCGCACCACACCATCCTGATGGGGCCGCGCTACCGCGAATTGCTGGAGGACATCTTCGAGCGCAAGAAGCTGGCGGACGACTTCTCGCTGTACCTGCACGCCCCCACCCGCACCGACCCGTCGCTGGCGCCGCCGGGGCACGAGGCGTTCTACGTGCTCTCGCCCGTCCCCCACAACGACAGCGGGATCGACTGGGACGCGGAGGGGCCGCGCTACCTGGACCGCATCCTCGGCCACCTGGAGGAGCGGCTGCTCCCCGGGCTGCGCGACAGCCTGGTGACGTCGTTCCACGTCACGCCGCGCTACTTCGAGGACCGGCTGCGATCCACCAAGGGCGCGGGGTTCGGGATCGAGCCGCGGCTGTCGCAGTCGGCGTACTTCCGCTTCCACAACCGCTCGGAGGACGTGGAGGGCCTGTACTTCGTGGGCGCGGGGACGCACCCCGGCGCGGGGATGCCGGGGGTGCTCTGCTCAGCCAAGGTGCTGGACCGCGTCCTCCCCGGCGAGCCGGCGCGCCCGCCGGAGCCCGCCCTGGCCGCGGCGCTCCCGTGACGCCCCCCGTCCTGGAGGCGAGCCGGGAGTCGCTGGCGCGCAACGCCCGCACCTTCAACCTGGCCGCGCGCTTCCTCCCCCCCGCGGTCCGCGACGACGCGGCGCTGGTCTACGCCTTCTGCCGCGAGGTGGACGACACCGCGGACGAGGCGGCCGACCCGGCCGCCGCCGCCGTGGCGCTGGAGCGGCTCCGGGCGGAGGTGACGGGGCACGCGCCGCCCCGGCCGCTGGTGGCGGAGCTGCGGGCGGCGGCGGCGCGGCTGGAGCTTCCGCTGGCGAGCGCCACGGAGCTGATCGACGGGGTGGCCGGCGACCTGGGGCCGGTGCGCGTGGCGGACGACGCGGAGCTGCTGCGCTACAGCTACCGGGTCGCGAGCACGGTGGGGCTGATGATGTGCGCGGTGCTGGGCGTGCGCTGCCGCGAGGCGCAACCCCACGCGGTGGACCTGGGGATCGCCATGCAGCTCACCAACATCTGCCGCGACGTGGCGGAGGACGCGCTGCACGGCCGCGTCTACCTCCCCGCGGAGCGGCTGCGGCGGGCGGGGACCAGCACGGAGGCGCTGCTCGGGGGGACGGCGGGCCGGGCGGCGGTCGCCCGGGTGGTCGCGGAGGTGCTGGAGCTGGCGGACCGCTACTACGCCAGCGCGGACGGGGGGATGCGCGACCTGCCCGCGCGGGTGCGTCCCGCGATCCTGGTGGCGAGCCGGGTCTACCGGGCCATCGGCGTGCGGCTCCGCCAGCACGGGTGCGACGCGCTCGCCGGGCGGACCGTCGTGCGGGCCCCGGAAAAGGCGTTCTGGGGCACGCGCGCGCTGGCGGCGTGCCTGCGGCCCGCGATCCTGGGCATCGGCCCGCGCTGGCGGCACGACGACGGGCTGCACGCGGCGCTGCGGGGGCTGCCGGGGGTGAACGCGTGAACGGCAGTGCGAAAGTGCGGGGGTGCGGGAGTGCGGGAGTGGAATGGCGGACAGGAAATACAGGGCTCTCCACCGGACGCGGCGGGGGGCCTTTTTGTGTGTGGTGGGGGCATTGCGAGTGTCCACTCTGTCCACCATTTTGTAGCAGGATCCGCATGCGGCCCACACCTGCAACTACGGAGGCGAGATGAGCGACGTTGCGACGACCGAGCCCGGCGAGTCGCTGGAAGTCCTTCGCGCCCTGGCGCGGCGCTTCACGTACGCGACCAGCCTGCGGCACGTCGCCGGGCTGGTGGGGATGAGCCCGGAGGGATTGCGCCGGTTCCTGGACGGCGGCACCCCGGCGCCGCGCACGCGCAGGAGGCTGGTGACGCTGGCCCGGATGGAGGCGGTCGAGGAGGACGGCATGGCGGACGCGTCCGCGCGCGTGGCGCTCGCCTGCGCCGTGGGCCACCTCCCGGCGGCGGAGCGGTACGCGGCGGCGCGGGAGCTGCGCGAGGTGGTGGCGCGGCGGAGCCGTGCCGCGGGGGTGGCCGTTCCCGGCTGGGTGCGGGGCGGGCTGGACAACTGACGGACGGCGGGGCGGCAGAAGAACCTCGCGGCCCGGAGTATTCCGGCCCGGCCGACTTCTACCGTCGGAGGCGACGCCGGAGTCGGCGGCTGAGCGTCACCGGTGGGAGGTTGCCGCGTGGGCGGATCGTGCGTCCTGTATCGTGACCACGTTGACCCGGTCCCCCTCCACGTCGAAGGTGTAGACGACCAGCATCCACGGCCAGGGTCCCAGGATGTACCGGAAGCCCACCCAGCGGCCCGTCAACTGCTCGCCTCGTCGCGGAAATTCAGCCAGGTGCCCGAGCAGGGCCTTCACACGCGCGCGGGTGCTTCGCGGAAGGCCATGGGATGCGATGAGCTCGTTCAGGTCGGCGTTCGCGGCGGGCGCGACGAAGACACGCGCCACCCTCAGAACTCGTCCAGGGGGATTCCCTGGCCCGCCTCAATCTCCCGCAGCGCCTGCTGTGCCCGCTCGAACGCGCCGGGGATGGAGTCGAGCAGCGCCACGATCGACGAGGGCTCCGGCTCCACTTCGTCCAGCGCAGTGCTCAGCAGCGACTTCGCGAGCGTGCCCGGGTTCACGTGAGTTCGCTCCGCAAGCGATCGCAGCTTGCGTGCGTGGCGCTCGTCGAGCTGAACGTTGAACCGGGCTCCTGCGTCTGCCATGATTTCTCCTGGGTACACGACACAGCTCTACACGATCCGTGTATTCTTGTGCACTTCCGTAATGTAGTACCTGGAGATGCATGGCGCCACCAGAACCGGTTTTCCGGCACTTCGCGATTGGTCTCCAATGCTGTCGCCGGGGTCACCGGTGGTGTGGCCTACACCCCCACCGCCTCCACCCTCCCCGCCTCCGCCGCCACCCCGTCCAGCATCGCCCGCGCGTGGTCCGCCGTGGTCCGCGGGTTCATCACCGTGACCCGCAGCACCGGCCGCCCCTCCAGCACCGTCGCCGTGATCCACCCCTCGCCCGAGCGGTTGTACGCCGGCCGCAGCGCCCGGTTCAGCCCGTCCAGCCGCTCCGCGTCCAGCGACCCGCTCCCCACCCAGCGGAAGCACAGGATGTTGGACTCCGGCTCGTGCAGCGCCTCGAAGTCCGGGCGCGCCTCGATCTCCTCCCACAGCGAGCGCGCCACCGAGCACAGGTGGTCGTACACGCGGCCGATCCCTTCCGCGCCGTAGCGCTGGAGCGCCACCCACAGCTTGAGCGCGTCCGCCCGGCGCGAGCACTGGAAGCTCCTCACCCCCTGGTCCGTCACCCGCTCGTCCCCCGCGCCGTGGAACAGGTACGGCGCCTTCTGCGCGAAGGCGCGCTCCAGGTCGCGCTCGTCGCGGGCAAGCACCATCCCCGCCGACAGCGGCAGCAGCATCCCCTTGTGCGGGTCCCAGGCGACCGTGCGCGCCCGGGACAGCCCCGCCAGCCGGTGCCGGTGCTCCGCCGAGAGCAGCGCCGACGCCCCGTGCGCCCCGTCCACGTGCAGCCAGACGCCCCGCGCCTCGCACAGCGCGCCGACGGTCTCCAGGTCGTCGAAGGAGCCCGTCGCCGTGGAGCCGGCGGTCGCGACCACGGCCATCACCCGGCGCCCCGCCCGCTCCACCCCGTCCAGCGCGTCGCCGAGCGCGTCCGTGTCCATGCGGAAGCCGCGCGACCGCACCGCGACCGCGCTGCGCATCCCCAATCCCAGCTCGCCCACCGCCCGTGCCACCGCGTAGTGCGCGTGCTCGCCGTACACGACGACCGGCGGGTCCGCGCCCACGCCGTTCTCCCACGCGTCCGGGACCACGGTGTTGCGCGCGGCCAGCAGCGCCGTGAAGGTGGCCTCCGTGCCGCCCGAGGTCAGCGTCCCGCCCGCGCCCGCGCCGAAGCCGGCCAGGTCGGCCATCCAGCGGACCACGCGGTGCTCCACCATCGTCGCCACGGGCGACATCTCCCACACCGCCACCGACTGGTTCAGCGCCCCGATCAGCGGCTCCGTCCAGATCGCCGCCGGGAGCGGCGCCGACACCTGGTGGCCCATGTACATGGGGTGGAAGAGGCGGTTGACGTCCGGGAGCACGTCGCGCCCCAGCCGCTCCACCACCTCCGCCAGCGGCCGCCCGGCGAGCGGGAGCGGCTCGTCGAAGCGCGCCGCGATCTCCCCGGGCGTGCGGGAGGTGGACACCGGCCCCTCGCCGCTCCGGGTCTCCGCCAGGTAACCGGCCGCCAGCTCCAGGAAGGCGGCGCCGGCCTCGCGGGCGGTGTCGCGCTCCAGCTCGTCCAGGATCGAATCCATCGTCGTCCGCGAAAACAGGTGGCGCTTCACGCTTCGCGTGAACCGGGTGATCGGGCGCGTCTTCCGGGGCGCGGCGGGCCCAAAGCTACCCGGGGCGCCGGGGCCGTTCAAGCTCCGGCCGGCGCCGTTCCGTCAGTGGCCCGGATCGGCCGGCGCCGTCCCGTGGCGGAGGTGGTGGGCGATCGCCCCGCCCCACGCCTCGATCCCCTCGCGGTAGCGCGCCTCGTCCAGCCCCTCCAGGTACGGGTCCGGCTCCTCCGAGAGCGCCGTGTACTCGTACGCCACGGTCGCGAGCGTCGCGTCCGTGCCGTCCGGCCGGCAGCGCACGTCCACCCGCACCGCGCGGATCCCGGGGGTGATGCGCGCGTAGGCCACGTGGTGCTCCTCCGGCCGGTGCAGCGCGATCATCCACACCGTCGCGGGCTCCCCCGCGGCCCGCGTGAGGAACACGGCGCCCTCGCGCGCCTCGCCGTCGGCGGGGTGGAGGAACTCGGGGTGCCAGCCCGCGGCCCAAAGCTTCTCGCCCACCGGCTCGAAGAGCGCAAAGGCACGCGCGGGCGGAGCCTCCACGCGAATGGCGTGCGCCCGCTCCACGTGGGGGAACACGAGCCCGGCCGGCGGGGAGGCATGCGCCGCCGGGGACGCGGACAGGGCCGCCGCCACGCCCGCGTGCGGCGTGGGCCGCGTGCTCATCGGCCCGCCTCCTCCGGCCCTTCCACGAGCCGGTGGCTCGCTTCCGTGCCGTAGTCCATGCCGTAGACCTCCTTGAGGGCGGCGATCCGCGCCAGCGTTTCCGCGCTGAACGGCGGCCTGTTCTCGAACGCGTGCAGGACGATCCCTTCCAGCAGGTCGCCCAGGGACAGGTCGCGGTACTCCGCGAGCGCCTTGAGCACCTTGATCATCCGCTTCTCCATTCGAACTCCCGTCTGGACCCGCTCGACGGCGAGAGCGCCGGAAGGCGGACCGGGGACTCGTGGGGACATGGCAGCGCAGAGGGTGAGAGGTGTCGGCATCATTGTTACCATATTACCTGGATAACACAAATGCGCAACCATCTCCTCGCTGGCCAGCCCAGGAGGAGGGTGCAAGCGACGAGGGGCCGCGGAATGAACCGCGGCCCCTCCTCCATCACCGGACCGGACGCCCGGCGTCAGTCGCCGAACAGCCCCAGCTCCAGCTCGCCGTCGCCCGCTGCGCCGCCGTCCGCGGAGGGCGCGGCTGCCTCCACCGCTCCGTCGCCCACGTCCGCCTCGCCGTCGGCCGGGCCCGCTCCGCCCGGATCCGCGCCGTCCGCCTCGAACCCTTCCAGCGAGAGCGCTTCCGCGTCGTCCGGGTCCGCGTCCGGCTCGTCGGGCGCGTCGGGGTCCACGCGGGGCTCCGCGGTGCGGGTCACGCCGACGATCCGGTCGTGCGACGACAGCTCCACCGCCGGCTCCGGCGGCGTCTTCAGGTCGCCGGGGACCACCTGGTCGCCGTGCACGCGCAGGGTGCGGCCCACCGCCGTCACCGCCATCAGGTCCTCGTCCGGGAGCAGCTCCCGCGCCGAGACCACCTTTCCGGTGCCGCGCATGGTGGGGAGCACCACGCTGCCGATGCCGCCGCGCCCCTGCACCGGCAGGTCGTCCATGGCCACGCGCTTGGCGAAGCCGCGCTCCGTCACCAGGCACAGGTCGCCCTCGCGGCGCAGCGCCACCATCCCCACCAGCGTCTCGTCCTGGCGCAGCTTCACCCCGCGCACCCCCTGCGACACCCGGCCCATCAGCGGGATCTCCGCCTCCGGGAAGCGGATCGCCCGGCCCGCGCTGGTCCCCAGCACCACGTCGCCCGAGCCGTCCGTCATCTGCACGTCCACCAGCCGGTCGCCGGGCTTCACCGACACCGCCTCGATCCCGCCCTCGCGCGGCCGGCCGTACTGGTCCAGCGACGTCCGCTTCACCGTCCCGTCCGCCGTGGCGAACACCAGGAAGCGGTCCTCCGGGTACTCCGTCGCCGCGAGCATCGCCGCCACCTGCGTCTTGCGCTGGAGGCCCAGGATCTGGTGCACCGCCTTGCCGCGCGAGGCCCGCCCCGCCTCCGGGATCTCCGCCACCGGGAGCCAGTGCACCCGGCCGTCGTCCGTGAAGAACAGGAGCGTGCTCCCCGTGCTGGACACGAACACGTGCTCCAGGTAGTCGCTCTCGTAGCGCTCCATCCCCGCGAGCACCTTGCCCGAGCTGCTCCGCCGCCGGAACAGGCCCATGGGCACCTGCTTGACGAAGCCCTCGCGGCTCACCACCACCACCACCTCCTCCTCGGCGACCAGGTCCTCCAGCGAAAAGGTCTTTTCCGATTCGATGATGACCGTGCGCCGCGCGTCGCCGTACTTTTCCGCCAGCTCCGCCAGCTCGCCGCGGACCACCGCCACCTGCCGCTCCGGGCTGGCGAGGATCGCCTCCAGCTCCACGATGCTCGCCTGGAGCTCCGCCAGGCGGTCCTTGAGCTCCTTGCTTTCCAGCGCCGTCAGGCGCGACAGGCGCATGTTGAGGATCGCCTCCGCCTGCCGCTCCGACAGCTTGAGCTCCTTCTGGAGCTTGTCCGCGGCGGTCTCGCGGGTGCGCGACGACCGGATCAGCTTCACCACCAGGTCGATCTTGCGCAGCGCGACGATCAGCCCCTCCAGCACGTGCGCCTGGTCGCGCGCCTTTTCCAGCTCCCAGCGCGAGCGCCGCACCACCACCTGCACCCGGTGGTCGCGGTAGCGCTCCAGCAGTTCCTTGAGGTTGAACTCGCGCGGCACCCCGCCGTCCAGCGCCAGCGTGATCACCCCGAAGGTGGTCTGCAGCGTGGTCCACTTGAACAGGCCGTTCAGCGTCTTCAGGGCGTCGCCGCCGCGCTTCAGCTCCACCACCATGCGGATGCCGTCGCGGTCCGACTCGTCGCGCAGGTCCGACACGTCGGGGAGCTTGCCCGCCTTGGCCAGCTCCGCCACCTGCTCGATGATGCGCGCCTTGTTGGTGCCGTACGGGATCTCGGTGAACACCAGCTGCTCGCGCCCGCCGCGCTTCTGCTCGCGGATCACGCGCGCCCGCATCACCACCCGCCCGCGTCCCTTCTCGTACGCGTCGCGGATCCCCTGCCGCCCCACGATGGTCCCGCCCGTGGGAAAGTCCGGCCCCGGGAGGTGAGCCATCAGGTCGTCCAGGGTGCACTCCGGGTGATCCAGCAGGTGGATGGCCGCCGCCACCGTCTCGCGCAGGTTGTGCGGCGGGATGTTGGTGCTCATCCCCACCGCGATCCCCGAGCTGCCGTTCACCAGCAGGCTGGGGATGCGCGAGGGGAGCACCCGGGGCTCCCGCAGCCGGTCGTCGAAGTTGGGCGCAAAGTCGACGGTGTCGCGGTCGATGTCCGCCAGCATCTCCGTGGCCACGGGCGACAGGCGGGCCTCGGTGTAGCGGTACGCCGCCGCCGGGTCGCCGTCGATGCTCCCGAAGTTGCCCTGCCCGTCCACCAGCGGGTAGCGCAGCGAAAAGTCCTGCACCATCCGCACGAGCGCGTCGTACACGCTGGCGTCGCCGTGCGGGTGGTACTTGCCCAGCACGTCGCCCACCACGGTCGCGCTCTTCTTGTACGGCCGCGCGGGGGAAAGGCCGGCCTCGTGCATGGCGAACAGGATGCGCCGGTGCACCGGCTTCAGCCCGTCGCGCACGTCCGGCAGCGCCCGCTGCACGATCACGCTCATCGAGTAGTCCAGGAAGGACTCCCGCATCTCCTCCTCGATCAGCCGCGGGAGCACCCGGTCCCGCTGCTTCGCCATGCTCATCTCGTTCGTCTCTCGCTCTTCTCGTCCATGTCGTCGCTGGCGAATTCAACTGCTTTCCGAACAGCGGGTTCGGGCGTGCCCCCGGCTGGCGCCGGGGTCGGGCTTCGGCTCCGTAGCAGACGAAACAACCGTCTGCAACGGAGTCGAGCCCCCGCAAACTGCCGCGGGGTCTCGCCCCTCCGGGCCGAAATCCCTCACGCGGGTCTCGCGCCGGGCGTCCAGAAACAGCTCCCTTGGTACACCTCAGAGGGGGTGCGGTTCGGCGAATCTTCGGGATCGGGGCCGGTGGGAGCTGCGGCGGAGGATCGGGCCGGGCCGTCCACGTCGGGGGCGCCGCCGCGCGGGAGGGGAAGGTGGGGGCGGGGCCCGCGACGTGCAAGGTAACGCCGCCGCCGCCCACGGCCAAACCGCAACCGCAGCAGGAGAGCCGCGTGTCCACCGCAGAAGAGATCGCCTTCCACGGATCCGACCCGGATCTCGTCACCCACCCGCGCCCGCGCCTGGCGATCGGCCGCGTGGTCCTGCTGGGCTACATGTGCTCCGGCAAGAGCACGGTGGGCCAGGCGCTCGCCCGGCGATTGGAGTGGAGTTACCTGGACTTCGACGTGGAGATCGAGCGGCGCGGCGGCGCCACGGTGCAGCAGATCATCGCGGCGGCGGGCGAGGAGCACTTCCGCGGCCTGGAGGCGGCGCTCACCGGCGAGGCGGCGCAGGCCGAGCGGCTGGTGCTGGCCCCGGGCGGCGGGTGGATCACGCGGCCCGAGTTCCTCGGCGCGCTGGGGCCGGGGACGCTCGCCGTGTGGCTCCAGGTGTCCCCCGAGGAAACGGTGCGCCGGCTGCGCACTGACTCCATCGACCGCCCCTTCCGCGACCACCCGGACCCCGCCGGGATGATCGCGCAGATGCTGTCGGAGCGCATCCCCCTGTACGAGCGCGCGGACCTCAACATCCCCGCCGACACGCGCACCCCCGAGTCCATCGCCTTCGAGATCGAGACCCTGGTGAGGACCCGCAACACCGGCTGCTGAGGGAGGCGGCACGGCGGCACGCGGTCCACAGCAGTGGCGGCACGTCTTCGTCACACGCGGTCCGCTTTCCACACACTCCCGGCACACCGGCATGGGCTGGGGCACACATGCCCCAATCTTGTGTCCCGATACACCCGCCACACCCGGCCATATCTCCATCCGTTTGCCGCCATCCACCTGGGAGACGGGGATTCGCAAGGGAAAGCAAGTCGTCAGGGGGGCGGAGCTTGCGGCCCGGCGCCGTCCGGCGCGGGGTTTCCGGCTCAATCTCCGGCAATGCCGTGCATGCTTCATGCACCCCGGGCCATTCCATGCGGCCGCCGGACCGCGGCCACGCCCCACCTTTTCCACCGGAACGACACCATGTCCACACGTCCCGCGTTCGTCCAGGAACCCATGCCGCTCGTCGTGTCTCCGCCCGGCTCCCCGCCGGCCGCCGCGCGGTCCCGGGTCGACGCCCGCGACCTGCACCGGCCCGTGCTGTGGGCCGGCTGGGGGCTCGTGCTGGTGTGTCTCGTCAACCAGACCCTCCTCTGGTGGTCGCCGCGGTTCGGCACGCCCCAGTGGGAGTTCGCCACGGTGAGCCAGACGTTCGACCGCATGCCGCTGCTGGTGCTCAGCCTCCTCCTGGTGGCCGTGGGAACGCTGCCGTCCGGGTCCGTGACGGCGGCGCGCGCCGTCGCGGGGCTGCTCGGCACGCTGTCCCTGCTGGCCGTAGGCCTCGCGGCGCTCTACTGCCTCGCGGCCGCAGTGGCGTGGAGCGGCGCTCGGGGCGCCCCGCCCGAGGCGCTGTCGCTGCTCGTCCGTGCGGTGGTCAAGACCGTGCTCGTCGCCGTCGTCTACGCCACGGTCCTGGCGGGGCTCGCGGCGACCCTCTGGCGCAGGACGCGCGTCCGGCGCTGATCCGTTCGCGGGAGACGGCTCCCGCACCCCCCGCCGCGGCGGCGGGGCAACAATCCCTCGCAAAGGAGCAAGACATGACACGGCGCCATGCAATGGTGCTCGGGCTGCTGTTTTCGTGCAGCCTGGGCGCCGGGACCGCCACGGCCCAGATCCGCGGAGACGCGGGCTTCGCCGGCGACACGCTGTACCGCAACGACGACGGCTCCACCGGGTTCGTGGGGCTTCCGTTCCTGGTGAGCTTCTTCGGATCGTCGTACACGGGGCTGTACGTGAACAACAACGGCAACGTCACGTTCAACTGGCCTTCCGGCTGGTACACCCCCACCTCCATTACCGACCCGGGCACACCGGTCCTGGCGCCGTTCTTCGCGGACGTGGACACCCGCAACGCGGCGAGCGGGCAGGTCACCTACGGGACGAGCACGGTCGACGGGCGGAGCGCCTTCGGCGTGAACTGGCTGGGGGTGGGATCCTACTCCTACCAGGCGGACCGCCTGAACGACTTCCAGCTGGTGCTGGTGGATCGCGGTGACGTGGCCGCGGGCGACTTCGACTTCGAGTTCAACTACGGCAGCATCGAGTGGGAGGCCGGCCAGGCGAGCGGGGACTTCAGCGGCAACGGCCTGTGCGACCCGGACGAATGGTCGTGCCAGGCGGCGCGCGCGGGCTGGGCGGCCGGCGGCCAGCAGTACGAGGTGCCGGGCTCCGGCGTGGCGGGCGCGCTCGTGGACGGCGGGCCCAACAGCCTGAGCGCCGCCCAGCGGTATGCATTCCAGGTGCGCGGGGGGCAGATTTCCAGCGCGCCCGACGCGGTGGCGGCCCCGGAGCCGGCGAGCATGATCCTGCTCGGCTCCGGCATCGCCGGGGTGGCCGCCGCCCGCCGGCGCCGGCGCAGGGAGGCCGCGCCCGAGTAGCTCCGGTCGCCGGCCGGGCGCCCGAGCCCCTTCCCGGCACGGTGCGGGGGAGGGGCCCGGCCGTCGAGCCGGGTGGGCAGTGCGGCCACGAAACCCCTCTCCCCTTGACATTCGAAAGGAGCCGCGCGCATTCTTCCTTTCGGCATTCGAAAGGAGAGACACGGCAATGGCGGACGACGTGCGCAGGCAGGAGCTGCTGCAGGGCACGCTGGACATGCTGGTTCTCAAGGCGCTGCTGCTGGAGCCCATGCACGGCTGGGGGATCACCGAGCGCATCCAGCAGTGGTCCGGGGACGTGCTCCAGGTGGGCCAGGGGTCGCTGTACCCCGCGCTCTACCGGCTGGAGCGCCAGGGCTGGATCGCCTCCGAGTGGCGCACCACCGAGAACAACCGACGGGCGCGCTACTACGCGCTCACCGAGGCGGGCCGCGGCCGGTTCGCGGAAGAGCTGCGCACCTGGGAGCGGCTGTCCCGCGCCATCGGCCTGGTCCTGGCCGTCCCCACTCCCTGACGACCCCGCCCATGAGCACCCCCCGCGAGTGGTGGCGCCGGCTGGACGCCCTGCGCCGCCGCGCCGAGCTGGACCGGCGCCTGGACGAGGAGATCCGCTTTCACGTGGAGCGGCAGACGGAAGCGAACCTGCGCCTGGGGATGACCCCGGACGAGGCGCGGCGGGCGGCGGCGCTGAGCTTCGGGAGCGGCGAGCGGGCCCGTGAGGAGGCGCGCGACGAGCTGCGCCCGCGCCGGCTGGAGGACGTGTGGCAGGACCTGCGCTACGGGGCGCGCGTCCTCCGCCGCTCCCCCGTCTTCACCCTGGTGGCCGTGGGGGTGCTGGCGCTGGGGATCGGCGCCTCCACCGCGGTGTTCGGGCTGGTGCGCTCGGTTCTGCTGCGGCCGCTCGCGCTCCCGGAGTCGGAGGGGCTGGTGCTGGTGTGGAGCCGCAGCGACGAGGCGCCCGGGGAGGAGGGGTGGCTCTCCTGGCCGGAGGTGGAGGACCTCCGGGCCTCCGCCGGGAGCCTGGCGGAGGTGGCCGCCCTGCGCGACCTGCGCTTCAACGCCACCGGCCTGGACCGCCCGGAGCCCGTGGAGGCGCTGGCGGTGTCGTCCAGCCTGTTCCCCATGCTCCGGGTGCGGCCGGAGGCGGGGCGCGTCCTGGGTCCGGAGGACGACCGCCCGGGCGCGGCGCGCGCGGTGCTCCTGGGCCACGGCTTCTGGCGGCGGAGCTTCGGGGGGGACCCGGGAGTGGTGGGCCGCCCGCTGGCGCTGGACGGCGAGGTCTACACCGTGGCCGGCGTGCTCCCGCGCGATTTCGTGCTCCCGGCGCCCAGCCCGGTGTTCCCGCGCGAGGTGGACGTGTACGTCCCGCTGGAGCCCACGCTGCAGGGCTTCCTGCGCGGTCGCGACGTGCACCACCTGCACGTCCTCGCCCGGCTGCGCGGCGGGGCCACGCCCGCCCAGGCGCGCGCGGACGTCGCGGCGCTCGGCCGGCGGCTCGCCCACGAGCACCCGGACGCGTACCGCGAGCCGGGGTGGGGGCTCGCGGCGGTGCCGTACCACGAGCACGTGGTGCGGGGAATCCGCCCCGCCCTGTCCCTGCTGCTGGCGGCGTCGGTCCTGCTCCTGCTCATCGTCTGCGCCAACGTCGCCAGCCTGCTGCTCGCGCGCAACGCGGTCCGCGCGCGCGAGCTCACGGTGCGCGCGGCGCTGGGCGCGGGCCGCGGACGCCTGCTCCAGCAGCTCCTCGCCGAGAGCCTGCTGCTGGCGCTGGCCGGCGGGGCGGGCGGCGTGGCGCTGGCGGCGGTCCTGGTGCGGGCGGCGCGCGCGCTCGGCCCGCCGGAGCTCCCCCGGCTGGCGGAGGTGTCGGTGGATGGGCAGGTGCTGGCGTTCGCGGCGCTGGTCTCGGCGGCGGCGACGCTGCTCTGCGGTGCGCTGCCGGCGGCGTTCGCGTCGCGGGGAGCGCCGGGGGACCGGCTCCGCGGCGGGGGGCGGAGCTCCACCGCGGGGCGGAGCGGCGCGCGGGGGCTGCTGGTTGCGGCGGAGGTGGCGCTCGCCCTGGCACTGCTGGTGTCCACCGGGCTCCTCGCGCGGAGCTTCCTGCGCCTGGGCGAGGCGCCGGCGGGCTTCCAGGCGGGCGGGGTGCTGAGCTTCCGCCTGGGGCTCGCGGGGGAGCGGTACGATTCCGGCGAGGCGCGCGGCCGCTTCGTGGCGGAGGCCGCGGCGCGGATCGGGGAGCTTCCCGGCGTCCGGGCGGCGGGGGTGGTCACGCACCTGCCGCTGAGCGGGGCGTACCTGGGGAGCGGCTTCGCGCGGGAGGACCGGCCGGGGCCGGAGGACGTGGTGCAGGCGGACCTGCGCGGGGTGAGCCCCGGCTACTTCGCGGCGATGAGGATTTCGCTCCTCGCGGGCCGCGCCTTCGCACCCACGGACGGCGACCACGCACCCCCGGCGGCGATCGTGGACGAGACGCTGGCGCGCCGCCTGTGGCCCGGGGAGAGCGCGGTGGGGAAGCGGCTCCGCTGGATCCGCTCGGAGGAGCCGCTGACGGTGGTGGGGGTGGTGCGGGGGGTGCGCCACACGGGGCTGAGCGAGGCGCCGCGGGAAACGGTGTACCGGCCCTACCCGCAGTACGCGGGGGCGCGCACGCTGTACGTGGCGGTGCGCGGCTCCGGGCCGCCGGACGCGCTGGCGGGGCCGGTGGCGGCGGCGCTGCGCCAGCTGGACCCGGAGCTGCCGCTGGCGGACGTGCGGACAATGCGCGAGCGGGTGGACGGGTCCATGGGGCGGATGCGCTTCAGCCTGGTGCTGGTGGGGCTCTTCGGGGGGACGGCGCTGCTGCTGGCGGCGCTGGGGGTGTACGGGGTGGTGGCCTTCACGGTGAGCCAGCGGACGCGCGAGATCGGGCTGCGGGTGGCGCTGGGGGCGCGGACGCCGGGGGTGCTGTGGCTGGTGGTGCGCCAGGGGACGGGGCCGGCGCTGGCCGGGGTGGCGGTGGGGAGCGTGCTGGCGCTCGCCATGGGGCATGCGCTCTCCGGGCTGCTGTACGCGGTGCGGCCCACGGACCCGGCGGTGCACGTGATCGCCCCGGCGGTGCTGCTGGCGGCGGCGGTCGTGGCGAGCCTGGTGCCCGCCTGGCGCGCGGCGCGCGTCGATCCGACGGTGGCGCTGCGGGCGGACTGAGGCTTTCCACCGGCACGATCATCGAAGCCCCTCACCCGGTGCGGTGGGGGGCTTCGTGCCGTTCCGGTCCGGAGTGTGTCTTGTAAAACTCTCCTGTTCTGCGGGGCGCCGCGGCCACTATCTTGCGCGTCGAGGCCGGATTCGAGGACGCGCGCATTGAGATCCATGAAAGACTTTTTCATCAGCTACAACAAGGCGGACAGCGCCTGGGCGGAGTGGATCGCCTGGGTGCTGGAGGAGGCCGGCCATTCCGTGGTGATCCAGGCGTGGGACTTCCGGCCCGGCTCCAACTTCGTCCTGGAGATGAACGAGGGGTTGAAGGAGGCGGATCGCGTCGTCGCCGTCCTCTCGCCCGACTACATCGCCTCGCGCTTCACCGCCCCGGAATGGGCGGCGGCGTTCGCGCGGGACTCCACGGGCGAGGACCGGAAGCTGGTCTCAGTCCGCGTGCGGGAAGCGGATCTTTTCGGGCTGCTGGGGCAGGTCGTCCACATCGACTTCGTGGGCGTGCACGATGAGGCCGCCACCCGGGAACTGCTCCTGCAAGGCGTCCAGAAGGGACGTGCGAAGCCGACACAGAAGCCCGTATTTCCCGGCACCCCACAACGCACGATCAAGGAACAGCCGCGATTCCCAGGCTCCGGCTCCTTGCCTCCCGTCTGGAACGTGCCCCACAACCGGAATCGCAACTTCACCGGACGGGTGGAACTGCTTGCCACGCTGCGCTCACAGCTCCAGGCAGGGCACCATTCGGCGCTGACGGCGCTGCACGGTCTGGGTGGCATCGGCAAGACGCAGGTGGCCGTGGAGTATGCCTATCGCTACGGTGGGGAGTACGATCTGGTGTGGTGGCTCCGCTCAGAAGATCCCGCCACCCTCGCGGGCGACTACGCGCTCCTGGCGGAAAAACTGGGCTTGCCCGAAACGGAAGCGGACCAGCAGGCTGCGACTCAGGCCGCAAAGAACTGGCTTGCCACAAACCGAGGGTGGCTTCTCGTCTTCGACAATGCTGAGGGTCCGGAGGGAATCCGGCCGTACCTGCCCTCTGGCAATAGCGGCCACGTGATAATCACGTCACGCAGGCCGGATTGGCGGAGTGTCGCTCATCCACTTTCAGTGAGCACTCTGAGCCCCGAAGACGCAGTCGAGTTCCTGCACATACGCTCGGGTCAGCAGGAAGAGCCACCGTCGAGGGAGTTAGTCGAGGAACTGGGGTGGCTTCCACTCGCTATCGAGCAGGCAGCGGCGTACATCGACGAGCACGGCAGGACCATTTCCGAGTACCTGAACCTCTTCCGCCAGCACCGGCAAGCGATTCTCGGACGAGGCCGGCCATCTCCCGATTATCCGGCTTCAGTGGCGACCACCTGGGAGCTGTCTTTCGCGAAGGTACGAGAGCAATCCCCCGCTGCGGCGGATCTGCTCAGCCTCTGCGCGTTCCTTGCACCCGACGACATTCCGATCGCCATCATCCGCGACGGAAAGAACCTGTTGCCTGAACCTCTCGCCAGCGCCGCGGGGGATGACCTGGAGTTCGATGAAGCGATTTCAGCTCTGCGTCGGCATTCGCTCGTCGAACGGACCGGGAATGCGCTTTCGGTTCACCGCCTCGTGCAAGTCGTGGTGCGCGACCGGATGGCGATGAGCGACAGACAACTGTGGGCCGAATCTGCTGCAGGTGTTGTGCGCCTTGCCTTCCCGTACGAGAGCGACGACGTAAGAACATGGCCTGTCTGTGCCCGTCTATTTGCCCACGCAACCAGTGTTGCTGCTCATTGTGAAGCGGAAGAAGCCGGACCTGAATTGGCAGCGGGTCTTCTTTCCCTGTCGGCGCTTTACCTTTACGCGCGAGCAGATTTGTATGGAGCAAAAGCACTGGATGAGTGGGCACTGAAGATCGATGAGGCGTCCTTCGGCCCGGATCACCCGAACGTAGCAATCCGCGTTAACAACCTCGGCAGCGTACTCCATGAACTCGGAGAGCTGGTGGAGGCGCAGAAACACTTCGAGCGGGCACTGAAGATCGATGAGGCTTCCTTCGGCCCGGATCACCCGAACGTAGCAAGGGACGTCAACAACCTTGGCATCGTACTCCAGGAACTCGGAGAGCTGGCAGAAGCGCGGAAGCACTACGAGCGGGCACTGAAGATCGATGAGGCTTCCTTCGGGCCAGACCACCCCAAAGTGGCAATTCGCGTCAACAACCTCGGCAGCATACTCAAGGCTCTTGGCGAACTAACAGAGGCGCGGAAGCACTTCGAGCGGGCGCTAAAGATTGACGAGGCGTCCTACGGCCCGGATCACCCCAACGTAGCGAGGGATGTCAACAACCTAGGCGGCCTACTCAAGGACCGAGGAGAAATGGTGGAGGCGCGGAAGCACACCGAGCGGGCGCTTAAAATCTTTGAGGCCTCCTACGGTCCGGATCACCAGCACACCCAGCTCGTCCGAAAGAACCTCCTCACACTCGACCCTCCGGCGGAATGACTGTCGCCGTGGGCACTTCGGGCGTACTTGGAAATAAGACTCGAGCCGGCCGCCGAAGCAATCCTGCCGCGCTACGCCAAGCTCACCCCATGTCCTCCAGCACCTCCTCGAACTCCATCGCCATCGTCGGGTGGCTGTGCCGGTTGGCCGCCGCGATCCCCTGCCGGTACGCCTCGCGCGCCTCGTCGTCCCGCCCCAGCTCCCGCAGCGCGTGCCCCAGGCGCCCGTAGGCGTTCCCCTCGTCGTCGGTGCGCGCCAGGTACGCCCGCAGCTCCGCGATCATCTCCTCCCAGCGCCCCGCCCGCTCGTACTCCAGCGCCAGCCCGAAGCGGGGGCGCGGGTCGTCCGGCCGCTCCTCGGACAGCTTCCTCAGCGAATCGATCCTGGCGTTCTCCACCGTGGCTCCGTGCGTGCGGGTCCCCTGCCCTCCCCTCCGACTCAGCGGTACCGGCGCAGCAGGTTGACCACCGCCACCCCCGCCACCGCCCCCATCACCGCCGCCCCGCCGATCAGCGCCGCCCGCACCGGCTCCACCGCCGCAAGCCCGGCGCGCAATCCGCCGAGCGCCGCGCGCCCCGCCTCCACGTAGCCCTCGTCGCGCCCCTCGTACCCGGCCCCGCCCGACCGCGGCTCCGCGCCCGCCAGCTCCGGGCGGACCTCCACGGGCGGCAGGCCCGCCACCGCGTGGGTCTTGCCGCTCGACAGGCAGAGCGCGCGCCCCGCGAGACGGCTGCTGCGGTTGGGAAAGACCAGCTCGTCGCCGCAGTCCGGGCATTCCGCGCCGGTGGGCAGGGGGCGCACCGACGCGTACAGGGCGTTGCGGCTCATCCCGAGCTGCTCGGCGATCCGGTCCACCGTCTCGGAGCTGTTCCAGTACATGAGGTTGGCGCGCTCGTGCTGCGCGTCTGCCAACTGGGATGCAGTCATCGCGACCTCGGTCGTCGTGGGAATCCGCGGGCGGCGCCGCGCAATCGAGCGCGGAAGAGCACAACATATGCCAGACGCGGCATTTCCGCAGTGGTCATAGCGGCTCCGCGGCCGGCGGCCCCACGTTGTCACGGCACCGCGGCGGGTCTATCTTTCACGCCCCAGGCACCCGGAAACGGCGCGGAGACAAAGGGAAGGCGCGGTCCTTGAGCAGCACCAGCGACACACTGACGATGCCCGCGGCGCCCCGCGCACCCGCGCG
>JBEVLE010000704.1:0-5339 GCA_040509335.1 Longimicrobiaceae bacterium
CGCGTTTGTGAAGTGTGCTCTACGTTTCCCCCGGAGACTGCATCATGGCCAACGCGCGGCGCACCTCCCTCGGCAATTCGCTCCGCTACCGCGGGCGAGAGGGGATGTGGACGTGGATCCTCCACCGGCTGACGGGGCTGGGCATCCTGCTCTTCCTGCTCATCCACGTGGTGGAGACCGCCACCGTCATCTATTTCCCGGACCTGTACGACCGGTTCCTCGTCGGCTACAAGACGGGGCTCTTCCGCTTCGCGGAGCTGGTGATCTTCTTTTCCGTGCTCTATCACGCCGTCAACGGCACGCGCATCATCGTGCAGGACTTCTGGCCGTACGTGATGCAGCGGCAGCGGCAGCTGGTGTGGGCCTCGGCCGTGGTGGTGGTGCTCGCCATGCTCCCCGTGACCTGGATGATGATGGCGCCCATGTTCGGGCTGGCGGAGGAGCCGGGCGTGGAGCGGCACCGGCAGCGCTGCGCGGAGTTCCCGGACGCCCCCGCGTGCCTGGAGGACGGCCACGCGACCCCGGGGACCGTGGTCGCGGCCGGCGAGGTGTCGCTGTGAGCGCCCCCGCGCAGGTCGCGGAGCGCGGCGCCGCCCGCCCGGGCGGCGGGTACCGGAAGCCGGGAGCGACGCGCGGCAACTTCGAGCTGCTCTCCTGGTTCTTCATGCGCATGTCCGGGCTCGTCCTGATCTTCCTGTCGCTCTACCACCTGGTGTGGTGGAACCTGGTGATCGGGGTGGAGCACCTGGACTCGCAGGTGGTGATCGAGCGCTGGAACAACCCCTTCTGGCGCCTCTTCAACGTGGCGCTGGTGCTGTTCGCCATGCTGCACGGGCTGAACGGCGCGCGCTACTCCATCGAGGACTACGTCCGGCGTCCGGGCCTGCAGCTGGCGGTCAAGTCCATCGTCTACACGCTGGTGTTGGGGGCGATGATCGTGGCGGTGTTCGCGCTGCTCACCTTCGACCCCGCCACCCTGATCAACCGATGATCCACACGCACACGTACGACGCCCTGGTGGTGGGGGGCGGGGGCGCCGGGCTGATGTCGGCGATCTACCTGTCGCGCGAGCCCGGCATCAAGACGGCGGTGATCTCCAAGCTGTACCCCACGCGCTCGCACACCGGGGCCGCGCAGGGCGGGATCGGCGCGGCGCTGGCGAACCTGGAGGAGGACCACCCGGAGTGGCACGCGTTCGACACCGTGAAGGGGTCGGACTACCTGGGCGACCAGGACGCCATCGAGACCATGTGCAACGAGGCGGTGGACGTCATCATCGAGCTGGAGCACATGGGGCTGCCGTTCTCGCGCACCGAGGACGGCAAGATCGCGCAGCGCCCCTTCGGCGGGCACACGCACCACTTCGGGCAGGGCCCGGTGCGCCGCTCGTGTTACGCGGCGGACCGCACGGGGCACATGATCCTCCAGACCCTGTACCAGAACTGCATCAAGAACGGGGTCGACTTCTACGACGAGTTCCAGGTGGTGGACGTCCTCATCGAGGGCGGGCGCTGCTGCGGGGTGGTGGCCTGGCACATCGACTCGGGCGACCTGCACGTGTTCCGGGCCAAGGCGGTCAACTTCACCACCGGCGGCCACGGGCGCATCTGGTCCATCACCTCCAACGCCCACGCAAACACGGGCGACGGGGTGGCGGTGGCGCTGCGGCGCGGGGTGCCGCTGGAGGACATGGAGTTCTACCAGTTCCACCCCACCGGCATCTACAAGCTGGGGATCCTGATCACCGAGGGGGTGCGCGGCGAGGGCGGGGTGCTGCGCAACGACCACGGCGAGCGCTTCATGGAGCGGTACGCCCCCACCATGAAGGACCTGGCCTCGCGCGACGTGGTGGCGCGCGCCATCAACAACGAGATCCGCGAGGGGCGGGGGATCAACGGCAAGAAGTACGTCTACCTGGACGCCACGCACCTGGGCGCCGAGGTGATCGAGAAGAAGCTCCCCGACATCGCGGACTTCTGCCGCACGTACCTGGGCGTGGACCCGGTGCGCGACCCCATGCCCATCCAGCCCACCGCGCACTACGCCATGGGCGGGATCCCCACCGACGTGAACTGCCGCGTGGTGATCGACGGCAGCGGCACCGTGATCCCGGGCTTCTACGCCGCGGGGGAGTGCGCCTGCGTGTCGGTGCACGGCGCCAACCGCCTGGGGACCAACTCGCTGCTGGACCTGGTGGTGTTCGGCAAGCGCTCGGGGGTGGACATGGCCCGCTTCTGCGCCACCGCCGAGCTGCCGCCGCTCCCCGCCAACCCCACCGAGCGGGTGGAGGCCACCTTCGCGCGGCTGCTGGCGACGGAAAAGGGCGAGCCGGCGGCGCGGCTGCGCGAGGAGATGCAGGACGTGATGCAGGACAACGTCGGCATCTTCCGCGAGGGCAAGGGGATGGAGCTGGCGCTCGCAAAGGTGCGCGAGCTCCAGGAGCGCTACAGGGGGGTGGTGGTGATGGACAAGGGCCGCCGCTTCAACATGGACCTGATGGAGGCCTGGGAGCTGGGCAACCTGCTGGACCTGGCCGAGGTCACGGCGCTGAGCGCCGTGAACCGCACCGAGAGCCGCGGCGCCCACATGCGCGAGGACTTCGAGAAGCGCGACGACGTCAACTGGCTGAAGCACACGCTGGTGACCCGCGGCGACGACGGGACATTGGACATCGCGTACAAGCCGGTGACCATCACGAAGTTCCAGCCGAAGGAAAGGGTGTACTGATGGCGCAGACGGCGACTCTTCAGAGGGCCCCCGCCGCGGCGGGAGTTCCGGGCTCGGGCACGGGGGCGGCGACGCGCGGGGTGACCATCCGCGTGCTCCGCTTCAACCCGGAAACGGACCGGGAGCCGGCGCTGCGCGACTACGCGGTGCAGGTGGAGCCCACGGACCGCGTCCTGGACGCGCTGAACCAGATCAAGTGGTACCAGGACGGGACGCTCACCTACCGGCGCTCGTGCGCACACGGGGTGTGCGGGTCGGACGCCATGCGCATCAACGGCGTCAACCGCCTCGCCTGCAAGGTGCTGATGAAGGACCTGGGCGACGTGGTGACGGTGGAGCCGCTGATGGGCTTCCGCATCATCAAGGACATGGTGGTGGACATGGAGCCCTTCTTCGCGCAGTACCGCTCCGTGCTGCCGTTCATGATCAACGACGCGCGCCCGCCCACGCGCGAGCGCCTCCAGTCGGTGGAGGACCGGGAGCGCTTCGACGACACCACCAAGTGCATCCTGTGCGCGGCGTGCACCACCTCGTGCCCGTCGTTCTGGGCCAACGAGGAGTTCGTGGGGCCGGCGGCGATCGTCAACGCGCACCGCTTCATCTTCGACTCGCGCGACACGGGGGCGGCGGAGCGGCTGGAGCGGCTCAACAGCCGCGAGGGGGTGTGGCGCTGCCGCACCATCTTCAACTGCACCGAGGCGTGCCCGCGCGAGATCCGGATCACGCAGGCCATCGGCGAGGTCAAGAAGGCTATTCTGTACAAGCAGACGACGTGACGGCTTTGAACGGCTTTTGACGGCAGGGTTGGGCGTGCCCCCGGCTGGCGCCGGGGTCGGGCTTCGGCTCCGTAGCAAACGATACTACCGTTTGCAACGGAGTCGAGACCCGGCAAACTGCCGCCGGGTCTCGCCCCTTCGGGCCGAAATCCCTCACGCGGAAGGCCCCCTCCCCCCGGCCCCTCCCCCGCAAGCGGGAGAGGGGGAGAACTGCACCGGCTCCGCGTCAGCGGGGCCGGTTTTCTTTTGCTCCTGGTGCCGTCTCAACGCATATTGGCATGGCAATTCGCCGCGGCAGAGCTTGCAGGTTGCGCCTATCGCCCTTGTCCCACTTCCTCTCCATGTCCAAGCGTATCTTCATCAGCCACGCGAAGGAGGACGCGACACTCGCCAAGCTCATCGTTGCCGATCTGGAGTCGCGTGGCGCCCGCTGCTGGATCGCGTCCCGTAACATCACGCCGGCTGCAACGTGGGGACAGGCGATCGTCAAAGGGATCTCAGACAGCCGGCTGATGGTTCTGGTGCTGACCCAGCACGCAGTCGAGTCGATCCATGTTCCGCGGGAAATGGAACTGGCGATGGAGGCAAAGATTCCCGTCATTCCCCTCCAAGTCGAATCGGTTCGGCTGGACGGAGCTCTCAAGTACTACCTGAGCACGTCTCACCTGCTGGACGCTACAGAGCTCGACCGGCAGGCGACGCTTGAGGCGATTGCCGGGACAGCCGAGTCGCTCGCGCCGGAATTGTTCGAACAGGAGCCTGGAAGCCATCTGAGTCGCAGCAGGTCGGATCCTCCGCCGCCGGAAGAGCCGGAGCCTCCAGCCCCGGCCGGTTACACGATGGCTTGGGTCACTCTTCGGCCAGCTGTAGTCAGGAACCTCCTCGTTGTAAGCGTGGCGCTGAGCTCATTCGTTACGGCGATGACGCTGTGGCTCGGTCCGTGGGGCGGCCGCGAGCCCGCGGGCGAAGCGAACGGGAAGGCCGACTCGTCCGTCGTCGCCGGTGGTCCGGCATCGGTGGATTCGACTGCGGGATCCGACTCCGCACCCGTCACGGTCGCAGATACGGTGCAGGGTAAGGACGATGAGGCTGCCGGGAGGGCTCTCGCGCGCAGCAGAAGCCGAGTCCGCCCGCTGCGCATTGGAGCCAGTATCGGGAGCCTCACCAATGCCATGGGCAGCCTGGGGGTGTTCGCAGTGGACCGACGCGGGGTCCGCTATCTCGTCACTTCCCGCTACGTCATCGCGGTCGAGAGCTACCGGGAGGGAGTTCCTGTTTTCCAGCCATCTCTGTCCGACGGGGGACTGTATCCGCAGGATGCGGTCGCCACCCTAGCGAAGTCCTTCCCCCTCCGGGATTCGATCTCTGCCGCGCACCTGATCGTCGCGGCTCGGTTGGACGAAGTCGAGATCGACCCGACCGTGCCGCGGATCGGAACGTTGAGCGCCGAGGTGCTCCCGGCCGACTCCTCGCTCCTGGGGAAAACCGTCGGTATGTACGGCTATGGCTCCGGGCTCAACACCGCGACGGTCACCATGGTCGGGGTCGCTATTCCTCAACCCTCTCCGGCGGACAGCACCAGGCGTATCACCGTAACGGGTGCGCTCGCGACGAGAAACATGTCCGGGTCGGGCGACGGCGGAGCGGTGGTCTTTGACAGAGGGAATCGAGCCATCGGAATCGTACTCGGTGGGTCCCGCGAGACCACGATCATCGCGCCGCTCAAACCGTTTCTGGACCATTTCGGGCTCCGGCTGCTGACGACCGCAGGGCAGTAATGCCGACCTGTCTGCCGCGGAGGGTGCTTCGCTCCACGAAAGAGCCGGCCCCGCGTCA
>JBEVLE010000705.1:0-10656 GCA_040509335.1 Longimicrobiaceae bacterium
ACGTCGTCCGCGGCCTCTCGTGCTTCGTGTCACCCGGGGGGGCGCTCCGATTGCCCCCTGTCGTGCAGCGCTTTAGCTTGGACGCTCCCCTCTGGCTGTCCTTCCTGCCGCACCTCGCCATGCAAGAGCTCACTCCGGCACTCGCTCCCGCCGCGTCCGACGCGGCTCCGTCCGCGCTCCCGGAGGCGTGCGCCACCTGCGGGGCGCTCCACCACGGCGATTTCTGCAGCGCGTGCGGGCAGCGCGCCGTGCGGGGGCGGTTCACGGTGCGGGGGATCGTCGCGCACCTGGTGACCGACGCGTTCGACCTGAACCGGGGGCTGCTTTTCACGGCGGCGGCGCTGTTTCGGCGGCCGGGCGAGGCCGTGCGGGAGTACGTGTCCGGCGCGACGGTGCGCTACACCAACCCGGTCAAGTACCTGGTGGTGTGCGTGGCGCTGGTGGTCTTCGCGACCATCCAGCTTGGAGCGGCGGGCGAGGTGGCCGGCGGGTTCGCGGAGGGGCTCGGGACGGAGTCGGCGGTGACGGCGCAGCGGGTGACGGAGCTGCTCAACCGGTACATGAACCTGCTCATGGCGCTGGCGGTGCCGTTCATGGCGGCGGCTTCCCGGCTCCTGTTCCGGCGCGCGGGGTTCAACTACGCGGAGCACCTGATCTTCAACCTGTACGTGTACGCGCAGCAGAGCCTCCTTTTCCTGCCGTTCGTGCCGCTGTGGGGGCTGCGGCTCCCCGCCTTCAAGGCGCTCCCGCTGCTCGCGTACTGCCTGGCGATGCTGGTCTACTACGCGTGGGCGGCGACCTCGTTCTTCGGGGAGCGCCCGCTGCCCGGGGTGCTCCGGGCGCTGGCGACCCAGGCGATGGGGGGAATCGCGTACGCGGCGGTGGCCGCGCTCGCCGTCGCGGCGCTCGTGGCGGCGGGCGGCGGCTGACCCGGCGCCCGCCGACCTCCTCCTACCAGCCTTCTCCGCAGCTCTCCCGGTGCTCCGGCCGGGTCTTCTCGGCGTATGCCGCCCGGACTTTCCCGCCCGACGCGATCACCATCCCCACGCACAGCACCAGCAGCAGCGCCGCCGACCGGCTTCGCCTCGCGCCCCGGAGGAGCGCGGCGTGGTAGACGGCGCCGGCGGCGTAGACCGCCAGGGACGGGGCGGCGAAGAGCATGACGCCCAGCGGACCGTCGCAGTCCACGGCGCCGCGGATCCCCTGGTCCGCGTACTCGTTCGCGGACATGATCCAGCCGAACATCGCGACGGGGAGGAAGGCGACGACGAGCAGGGACATCGCCGATCCGGCCGGTCTTCTCCTCATGGCTTCGTGTCGTTGCATCGATGTGAAAGGCTCTCCGGCACGATCGTCCCGGTCTCCGAACAGGCCTCGTCCGGCGCGATCAGTCCTGGAACTTCCGCCGCGCCGCCATCCGCCGCGCGCCTTCCCGGCCGCCGGGGAGCCAGGCGGGGCGCTCGGGCGCGTCCGCGACGGCGTGGGCGAGCAGGAGCGCCAGGCGCGCGACGCGGGCCGTCTTGTCGGCGTCGAAGGTGGCCACCTCGTCGGAGGGGGTGAGGGAGCGGGGGCCGGGGAGCGAGCTGAGCGAAAGGGCCGGCACGCCGAGCCGCAGGAAGTCGTCGTTGGCGCCGTGGTGGAATGCGTCGCCGTCGGTTGCGGGGTCGGGGGCAACGGCGAGGCCGAGCGCGGGATGTGCCGCGGCGACGCGGTGCGCGAGGGGGCCCAGGGAGCTGTACGCATCGCCGATGGCGGCCACGGTGCCGGGGGCGCTGCCGCCGACGGTGTGGAGGTTGAGGTCGGCGACTACCCGCCGCACGGGCACCGCGGGGTGCGCGGCGAACCAGGCGGAGCCCGCTCCATGGCGGTCCTCGCCGCTGACGGCCACCACCAGCACGGAGCGCGCGGGCCGGCGCTCCAGCCGGGTGAGCGCCCGCGCGATCTCCAGCACGGCGGCGGTGCCGCCGGCGTTGTCGTCGGCGCCGTTGTAGACGGAGTCGCCGGCTTCGTCGGGCGCGCCGAGGCCCACGTGGTCGAAGTGGGCGGTGAGGACCACGTACTCGCGCCGGAGCCGGGGATCGCCGCCGGGGAGCACGGCCACCACGTTGGGGGCGCTGCGCCGGACGGGGCGCAGCGGCGCGCTCAGCCGCAGCGTGCCGGCGAGGAGCAGCGGCGCGGCCGGCGGGCTGGCCAGAGCGCCTCCGGCTCCCGCGGCGAGCAGCAGGTCCCGCGAGGCCACTGCGCGGATGGCGAGGGTGGGGATGCGCACCGGGTTTGCCGACCGGGCGATCTGCGCGGCCACGCCGCGGGCCCCGGCGGAGTCGAGCCGCACGTCGAGCACCAGCACCAGCCCTGCCGCGCCGGCGGCCCGGGCGTTGTGCGGCGCCAGGGCGACGGCATCGTCGAGGGGCGGGCGCACGGGCACCACGGCCACGCGGTCCAGGAGCGCGTCCGAGGCGAGCCCCTCGAGATGCGCGGGGGACCTCACCAGCACGGCGCGCCCCGAGGCGGCGTAGCTGCGGGGCGAACCGAAGAGCAGGCCCCGCGCGCCGTCGGGGTAGGTGGCGGAGGGGACCACGAACAGGTCGCGCCCGTACACGGGGGGTGGGGTGTCCGCGGCGCCCTCCACCGTCAGCGACACGCGCGGCGAATCGGGGACCGCCTCCCAGACGGGGTAGCGCTGGAGGTAGCTGCCGCCATCGCCGGCGGGCTGCAAGCCCATGCCGCGCAGCTCGGCGGCCAGGTACTCGGCGGCGCGCTCCAGCCCGGGGCTGGGAGTGTCGCGCCCGCGCAGGTCGTCGCTCGCCAGGAAGGCGACGTGCCCGCGCACCGCGTCGGCGGTGATGGCGTCGGCGGCCCGCAGCAGCGCGGCGCTGTCCACGGCCGCCGGCCGGGGCGGCATCGCGGGCGCGCGCGGCGCGCCGCACCCGGCGAGCAGCAGCGCCAGTGCGGCGCGGGGGAAGGCAAGGCGGTGGAGGCGGATGGTCATGGTGATCGCGGAGTCGGCCGCACGCGAGGGGTACGTGTGCGGCAGGGGCCCATCGCGTGAGGGATTACGGCCCGAAGGGGCGAGACCCGGCGGCAGTTTGCCGGGGCTCGACTCCGTTGCAGACGGTTGTTTCGTCTGCTACGGAGCCGAAGCCCGACCCCGGCGCCAGCCGGGGGCACGCCCGAACCGTTCGTACCAGGCCGTTTCCAGGCGCTACGGGCGGCCCGGGCGGTACACCATCCCCAGCGAGTCCACCGCCAGGGTGTCGGCGGCCAGCGAGTCGGGCGGCACGGCGCCCAGGAAGATGGAATCGGCGGGGAGGGTGTCGCCGGAGGGGACCAGCAGCCCGTCCTGGAGCATGCACGCGCCCCGCGGCTCCGTGCCCGCGATGAAGTACTCGGTGCGCACCGGGCCGGCCGGGCAGGGCGCCGTGAGCGGCTGCCCCGTGGCGCCGTCGACCGCCACGCGCAGCACGCCCTGCGGCACGCTCCACGGCGCCGGGGTGCGGCGCCGGGCGTACAGGTCGCGCATCATGTCGCCCCAGATGGGGGCCGCCACCGCGCCGCCGTACGCCCCCGCTCCCAGCGTCCGGGGGGTGTCGAAGCCCACCCACACGGCGGTGACGATCTCCGGGGTGAAGCCCACGTACCAGACGTCGGCGCCGTCGTCGGTGGTCCCCGTCTTCCCGGCCATGGGGACGCGCGCGGGGAGCCGCTGGCGCGCCTCGGTCCCGGTGCCCTTCTCGGCGGCGTCGCGCAGCATGTCGGTGACCAGGAAGGCGATGCCGGGGGTGAGCACCCGGGTGCCCTTGCCGCGCGCCTCGAAGAGCGTCCTTCCCGAAGCGTCCGCGACGCGGCGCACCAGGAACGGGTCCACCCGCATCCCCCGGTTGGCGAACGCGGTGTACGCCGCCGCCAATTCCACGGGCCGCACCACGCCGGCGCCCAGAACGGACGAGGGGTAGGGGCGGATGGGGGCGGAAAAGCCGAAGCGCCGCGCCGCGTCCACCACCTGGCCGAAGCCCACCTGCATCCCCAGCTGGATGGCGACGGTGTTGATGGACTGGGTGAGCGCCTGGCGCACCGTCACCGGCCCTCGGAAGCGGTCGTCCGAGTTCTTGGGGCGGTACAGGGGGGAGCCGGCCATGGCGATGGCGAGCGCGGTATCCTGCACCACCGTGGCCGGGGTGACGCCCCGCTCCAGCGCCACGGCGTACACGAACGGCTTGAACGACGAGCCGGGCTGGCGGCGGGCGGCGGTGACCCGGTTGTAGTGCGAGTCCTCCCAGTCGCGCCCGCCGGTCATGGCCAGGATCTCCCCGGTGCGCGCGTCCAGCGACACCACCATCCCCTGCAGGTACGGGGTGCCCTGCGCGGTGGGCTTCGCCGCCGGGGTGCCGTAGCGGGCGCCGCGGAACCAGGGCTGGCGCTCGGCGCGGCGCAGCCCGCCGGCCAGGGCGCTGTCGGCGGCGTTCTGCGCGGCGGGGTCCAGCGTGGTCCACACGCGCAGCCCCATCTCGCCGAACCTGGGGCCGTACCGCTCGGCCAGGAACTGCCTCACCTGCTCGATGGCGTACGGCGGCCGGGCGGAGTAGCCGTGGTTGGGGGCCAGGCGGATGGGCCGCGCCTTGGCGGTGGCGGCCTCGGCGCGGGTGATCACCCCGTTCTGCGCCATGAGGTCCAGTACCAGGTTGCGCCGCTCCAGCGCGCGCGCCGGGTTGATCTTGGGGGAGTACACGCCGGCGCCCTTGGGAAGGGCGGCGAGCATGGCCGTTTCCTCGATGGTGAGGCGGGCGGCGGGCTTGCCGAAGTAGTGCCGGGCCGCGGCCTCGATCCCGTACCAGCCGTGCCCGAAGTAGATCCAGTTGAGGTACGACTCCAGGATGCGGTCCTTGCCGTAGCGCCTTTCCAGCTCCAGCGCCAGCTCGGCCTCGCGGACCTTGCGCTCCAGCGTCATCTGGCGGCGGTCCACCCGCTCCGGGTACATGGTCCCGATGAGCTGCTGGGTGATGGTGGAGGCGCCCTCGCGGTCGCCCTCCAGGTTGCTCTTCACCGCGCGGGCGATCCCCACCGGGTCCACGCCGGCGTGCTCGTAGAAGCGCCGGTCCTCCACCGCCACGAAGGCGCGGGGGACGTAGCGCGGGAGCGACGACATGGGGACCCAGGTGCGCACCTTGGGCCCCAGCTCGGCGATGAGCGAGCCGTCGCGGGCGTACACCCGGGCGCTCTGGGTGGGCGCCTTGAGGGTGATGGCCGCGGCCCCCTGCGCGGCGGCGGGGGCGGGGAGCGCCAGGGCGAGGGCGGCGAGGACGCGGAACAGGGCGCGTCCGGATGCGGACGGCTTTCCGGGGTGTGCGGTCATGCTGGGTGCTGTGCCGGGAACGGGGACGGCGGGGCCGTGCGAGGCGCCAAATCTAACCGCCCATGGAGAGGCGGACGAGTGGAGGGGTGTGGAACCCGCGCGGGCGCCGCGGGTTCCGCCGCGAGTCAGCGCGCCACCTCCCACGCCAGGTGCGCCAGCTCCGGCGCGATCAGCCGGTCCCACGCCAGCTGCACGGCGGCCGGGGAGCCGGGGGTGGAGAACACCACCCGCCCCCGGAACGTCCCCGCCGTGGCCCGCGACAGCATGGCCGCGGCGCCCACCTGCTCCCAGCTCAGCATCCTGAACAGCTCCCCGAAGCCGGGGAGCGTCTTTCCCAGCATCCGGCTCAGCACGTCGAAGGTGGTGTCGCGCGGCGAGATCCCCGTGCCGCCGTTGAACACCACCACCCGCGCCTCCCCCGCCGCCATCTCTTCCAGCGCCGCGCGGACCTGCTCCGGCTCGTCGCGGATCACCCGGTACCCGGCCAGCAGGTGCCCCGCGGCCTCGATGCGTTCGCGCAGGAACGCGCCGTTGGTGTCCGTTTCCGGGGTGCGCGTGTCGCTCACCGTGACCACGGCGACGGGGACGGGGCCGCGCCCGGCGGCGGCTGCGTGGTGGCGGTCGGAGCTATCGGAAGACATGAAGCAGTGCGGGAGTGCGGAGTGGACGGCGGGACGGACAGGGAGGCCCCACGGCAAGATCCTACCATTCAAGAAGTTCACGGGCAACGTCCACACACGTTTGCGCTTCCCGGGGCGCGTGCTACATTGGGGTTGCAACCTCCTCCCGCCGACCTGCTTCCGGAACCGCCGCCCCGGAGCCCCATGTACCGTCCCGCGCCCGAAGCCACGGACATTCCCGCCGCCCCGGCGGACACGGACGGGGCGGCGGGGGCCGGCCGCAGGCACTGGCGGCGCTGGGCGGCGCTGGGGGCGTTCGCCGCGGCGCTGGGGCTGTTCTTCGCGCTGGGCGGGGACGAGTGGCTGCGCTTCGAGACGCTGAAGGCGCACCGCGACCAGCTGCTGGCGGTGACCCGCGACCACCACGCGCTGGCGCTGCTGCTGACCTTTCTGGCCTACGTGGCGGTGGTGGCGCTCAGCGTGCCGGGCGCGACGGTGGCCTCGCTGGCGGTGGGGTTCCTGTTCGGGCGCTGGGTGGGGACGCTGCTGATCGTGGCGGCGGCGACGATCGGGGCCACGCTGGTGTTCCTGGCGGCGCGCCACCTGTTCGCGGACGCGGCGCGGCGGCGCCTGGGGCCGCGCGCGCAGCGGGTGATCCACGGCTTTGAAAAGGACGCCGTGAACTACCTCCTTTTCCTGCGCCTGGTGCCGGTCTTCCCCTTCTGGCTGGCCAACCTGATCCCGGCCTTCACCCCGGTGCGCACCCGTACCTACGTGCTCACCACCGCCGCCGGCATCCTCCCGGGGACCTTCGTCTTCGCCAACCTGGGAGAATCGCTGGGGCGCATCCAGTCGCCGGACCAGCTGCTTTCCCCGCGGGTCCTGACCTCGCTGGGGCTGCTGGGGCTCCTCGCCCTCCTCCCCGTCGCGGTCCGGAAGCTACGCACCCCCAAGCCCGGAGACGTGCTATGACGACCACGTACCAGCGCCACAGGCCCGGCCACACCGACCTCGGGGCGCTCGCGGAGGAGCGTCCCCTTTCCCGCCTGGCGATCGCGGCGTTCGCGCTGGCGCTCCTCGCCGGCCTCCTGGTGCTGGCCGCGGGCCCGGGAACTCGCGCCGGGTGGTGGGACTTCCGCGCCGGCTTCAGCCTGCTGAAGTATGGCGCGTACCTGGGGATCGTGGCCGCGGTGGCGTGCCTGGCCGCCACGGTGCGCGCCTGGCGGATGAACGGCCGCTGGCTGGCGCTGGCCGGGGTGGCCGTGGCGCTGGCGGCGGTGCTGGTGCCGTGGAGCTTCCGGCGCGGCGCGTCGGGGGCGCCGCCCATCCACGACGTCACCACGGACACGCGCAACCCGCCGGCCTTCGTGTCGGTGGCGCCGCTGCGGGCCGACGCCCCCAACCCGGTGGCGTACGAGGGGGAGGCGGTGGCCGCGCAGCAGCGCCAGGCGTACCCGGACCTCGGACCGGTGATGATGACGGCGCCGCTCTCGGTGGTGTTCGACGACGCGCTCGCCGCCGCGCGGGAGATGGGGTGGGAGATCGTGGACTCGAACCGGGAGCAGGGCCGCATCGAGGCCACGGCGACCACCCCCTGGTTCGGCTTCAAGGACGACGTGGTGATCCGGGTGATGCCGGCGTCCGGGGTGTCGCGCGTGGACGTGCGCTCCAAGTCGCGCGTGGGCCGCGGCGACGCGGGCGCAAACGCGGCGCGCATCCGCGGCTACCTGGAAAGGCTCCGCGGTCGCCGGCCGCAGGCGGTGGTGGAGGCGGGATGACCCACCCGGCGCGCCCGCGCCGCCCCCGCTCCGCGGCCCGGGGGAACTCCGCGTCTCTGTAGCGGGGTACGGAGCCCCGGGCCGGACCGCGACGCTCCACCGGCCCGCCGGTGGAGCGTTTTCTCGATCCCCCGGCACCCACCGCGAACCCTGGAAACGGGACCCGGATGCACACGCACTACTACGACTCGCACGACCTCCCCCGCTTCGGCGAGATCGGCAGGGACGCCCCGGAGCTGGCGCGCAAGTTCTTCGACTGGTACGAGGCGGTCTTCGCCGAGGGGGCGCTGTCGCAGCGCGAGAAGTCGCTGATCGCGCTGGCGGTGGCCCACGCGGTGCAGTGCCCGTACTGCATCGACGCGTACTCCTCGGACTGCCTGCAGAAGGGGGCGGACGTGGAGCAGATGACGGAGGCGGTGCACGTGGCGGCGGCCATCCGCGGCGGCGCCTCGCTGGTGCACGGGATCCAGATGCGCAACCACGCGGACCGGCTGGGGATGTAGACGATGGGACACGTGCTGCCGACCCTCCAGAAGCGCCACGCCCCGCTGGCCGCGGCGGGGGCGCAGCGGGCCGCGCTCGCCGCCGTGCCGACGGCGCGGAGCTTCCGGGCCGCGCTGGAGGCGTCGGGGCTGTTTCCCCTGCGGGCCACGGGGATCGACGTGCTGCAGGTGAACGTGGGCCGCAGGTGCAACCAGACGTGCCGGCACTGCCACGTGGACGCGGGCCCGGACCGGCGCGAGATGATGCCGGACGCGGTGATGGACCGGGTGCTGGAGATCATCGAGACCACTGACGTCCCGGTGGTGGACGTCACCGGCGGGGCGCCCGAGCTGCACCGCCGCTGGCGCGAGCTGGTGGCGCGCTCCCGGGCCGCCGGCAAGCGGGTGATGGACCGCTGCAACCTCACCATCACCCTGCTCCCCAACTACGCCTACCTGCCGGAGTTCTTCGCGGAGCACCGGGTGGAGGTGGTGGCGTCGCTCCCGCACTTCCGCCAGCGCAACACGGACGCGCAGCGCGGCGACGGGGTGTTCGAGCAGTCCATCGAAGCGCTGCGGAGGCTCAACGCGGTGGGGTACGGACGCGAGGGGACGGGACTGGAGCTGAGCCTGGTGACCAACCCGGTGGGCACCTTTCTCCCCGGCAGCCAGGCGGCGCTGGAGCGCGACTGGAAGCAGCAGATGCGGCGGCTGTACGGGATCGAGTTCAACCGGCTGTTCACCATCACCAACATGCCCATCTCCCGCTTCCTGGAGCACCTGGAGGAAACGGGGGCGCTGGGCGAGTACATGGAGCGGCTGGTGACGGCCTTCAACCCGGCGGCGGCGGCGGGGGTGATGTGCCGCGGGACGCTGTCGGTGGGGTGGGACGGGACGCTGTACGACTGCGACTTCAACCAGATGCTGGAGCTGCCCGTGGAGTCGCGGGTGTCGCGCACGGTGTTCGACTTCGACTTGCAGACGCTGGCCGGGCGCGAGATCGTGCTGGGGCCGCACTGCTTCGGGTGCACGGCGGGGGCGGGATCGAGCTGCGGGGGCGCCACGGCGTAGGTGGAGTCCCGCCCCCGGCCGGACCGGTCAGGGGCGGTACTTTTCCCGGCGGCTGCGGACGTAGGCGCGGAGCACCGCGTTGATGCGGCTCTGGTAGCCGCGGCCCTGGTCCTTGAAGTAGTCCAGGACCTCGGCGTCCAGCCGGATGGAGATGGGCACCTTGCCGCGGTCCTCCGGCATCACCAGCCGGGCGGCGCGCAGCTCCTCGTCGGTCCAGGGCGGGTTGTCCGCGTCGGCGAGGGCGGCGGCCTCGACCTCCGCCTCCGACAGGCCGTCGACGCGATGCCAGTCAGTTCGCCCGGGGGCCAGGCTGTCCCGGGTACGCCGCACGATACGCTCTTCGCTCATATCTCCTCGCCCTCCGCGCCGAGATGATCCGGTACCGCCCCTCGCGGACCGTGTAGACGACGGCGACCTCCCGCTCCTCCACCACCCCCACCGCCAGCCTGCGCTCCTCGCCGTCGCGGTTGGAAGCGATTTCGAGGGTAGCGCCGTCGAAGATCCGGGCCGCGTCCTGGAAGTCGATCCCGTGCTTCGCGAGGTTGGCCAGGCACTTCCGCTCGTCCCACTCGAACTCCAGCGGCTCCGATGGGTTTAGTATATACATTCGTATCTACGGAAGCAAGAGGTGGAATCGAGGGGGACGACTCCTCAAGGATCGGCTGTGGTCGGCCGGCCTTGAGGCGCCTGCTTGACGCGCCGCCCACCGGAGCGATACAACTCCCGCCGGATCACCGAAAGAACCAGCCAGGAGGCGACGCCATGACCGAACACCCGAGAAGCTGGCATCCCGTCGCGCCGGCGGGCGGCGCCGCGCCGCCGCGCGGCAACTACTCCCCGGCCGTGCGCGCCGGCGACTTCGTGTACGTGTCCGGCCAGGTGCCGCGCGACGCCGCCACCGGCGAGCTGCTGGGCTCCGACGTTGGCGAGCAGACCCGCCACACGCTGGAGAAGCTGGACGCCGTGCTGCGCACCGCCGGCGGCTCGCTCGCGGACGTGGTTTCCGTGACGGCGTACCTCCAGGACATCGGCGACTGGGAGGCCTTCAACCGCGCGTACGGCGAAGCGTTCACCCCGCCCTTCCCCACGCGCACCACCGTGGGCGCGGACCTGGCCGACGTCCTGGTGGAGATCAGCGCCGTTGCGTACCTGCCGAGGTAGAGCGGAAGTGCGGAAGTGAAGGGCAGTACGGAGTACGCGTTCCGCGAACGCCGCCCCCCCCGGGATCTCCCGGTGGGGGCGCTGCTGCATGAGGGATTTCGGCCCGAAGGGGCGAGACCGCGCGGCTGTTTGCGCGGGCTCGACTCCGTTACGCACAGTTTTATCGTGCGTTACGGAGCCGAAGCCCGACCCCG
>JBEVLE010000706.1:0-24267 GCA_040509335.1 Longimicrobiaceae bacterium
CGGCCCGGTGGTGCAGCGCCAGGCGGCCCCCGGCGGCGGCGCCGCCGCCGCCGCATCGGAGGGGTCCGGGCCCCCCGCGCCCCCGGCCTCCCCCCCGCAGCCGGGGAGCCTGGCGAGCCTGGGGATCCCGGGGCTGGACCCCGCGGCGGCCATGCGCATCGCGGAGCAGAAGTACGCGCCCGTGCGCGAGTGGCTGGACGCCAACACCTCGTCGCTGATGCTCCTGTCCGGCGCCGGCATCGTGCTCCGCGTGCGCAGGCACGTGGCCGAGGCCGCCGACATGGCGGACGCCGAGATCCTGGGCGAGGCCCACGGGTGGGCGGCGCGGCACGACCACGTGATCCCCGCCTTTTCCGCCATCCCCGAGCCGGGCGAGGGCGGCATTCCCGGCGCCCCCGCGGGAAAGTCGCTGGCCGACAGCGAGATCGTGGGCGCGGTGAAGAGCGCCTTCTCGGTCGCCATGGACGGCGTGGGGATCCGCCGCGAGCACGGCCGGGCCGTGGTGTCCGTGAAGGGGGTCACCGTGGGGCTCGCCCAGCCGGGAAAGCCGCGCGAGGGGCAGTTCGAGGCCGCGGGGACCATCGGGTGGAGCGGGAGCATGGGCGTCACCGCGCGCTACGGCGACGTCCACTTCGGCGCCACGATCTCGGCCGACCGCTGGGACATGACGCTGTCGTTCCCCGGCGACTCGCCCGCCCCCATGCTGGCGCAGCTGGGGCGCATCTTCGGCCGCGCCGAGCGCGGGCTGCAGGGGATCGTCCGCAGCGCGGGGGGCATCTCGCTCACCGAACTGGACGCGCTCAAGAAGGCGGTCGAGCCGCACGTGCAGCCCATCACCGAGGCGGTGCAGGCCGCGTCCGGGGTGGCCGCCGCTTCGAAGCAGCGCGTCAACGTGGGCGTGCGGGCGAGCGGGCCCGGCCCGGCCTCGCCCGGCGCGTCCGGCCCCTCGCGCCCCGAGGGGATCAGCGTGACCGCCACCGTCGTCTTCGCCTTCTAGCCAGGAGCCACCGTGGCGCTATCCAGCACTCCCAGGCTCGCCCGCGGGGCCATCGTGGGGATCGACCCGTTCAACCCGCTCGCCAGCGTGGTGCTCTTCCAGTACAACCCCGACTCGCTCCAGCGCACCCTGGAGGCGCAGACCGGCGGCGGCGAGGGCGACCGCTCCGAGGCGCTCCGGCTCAAGGGCGCGCCGGTGGAAACCATCAAGCTGGACGTGGAGCTGGACGCCACCGACGCGCTGGAGCGCGGCGACCCGCTGGCCGGCTCCATGGGGATCTACCCGCAGCTTTCCGCGCTGGAGATGCTGCTGTACCCCAAGAGCGCGCTGGTCATCGCCAACACCGTGCTGCTGGCCGCGGGGACCATCGAGATCCTCCCGCCCGAGGCGCCGCTCACCCTGTTCATCTGGGGCCCGCAGCGCATCGTCCCCGTGCGCATCAGCGAGTTCGCCATCACGGAGGAGGCGCACGACGCCGCCCTCAACCCCATCCGCGCCAAGGTGTCGCTGGGGATGCGCGTGCTCAGCTACAACGACCTGCCGCTCGCCCACCCCGGGTACGGGATCTTCCTGGCGCACCAGGTCGTCAAGGAGACCATGGCCACCATCGGGAGCGCGGCGAACCTCGCGGCCGCGGCCACCGGCGGCGTGGGCCTCCCCATCTGAACCCGGACACGGAACCATGTTCGAGCCCAACAGCCGCTACGCCGGCCTCCCCCTGGCCCGCCACACCCTCCCCGACGGGAGCGAGGTGTCGTACGTGACCCGCCGCTTCATCCCGCCGGGGAGCGCGCTCCCCCTGCTCGCCGAGGTGAGCGTGGTGGAGGGCGACCGCCTGGACATGATCGCCGCGCGCACCCTGGGCGACCCCGAGCAGTTCTGGCGCATCGCCGACGCCAACCAGGCCATGGACCCGTTCGAGCTGACGTCCGTCCCCGGGCGCCTGCTCCGCGTCCCGCTCCCGCAGCCCTGAGGCGACCCGTGGACCTGGGCGTCCATCTCACCCTGCTCGTCGGCCCCACGGTCGCCATCCCCGCGCCCCCCATGCTGGCGGAGGCGCTGGAAAGCGTGGAGGTCAAGCACGCCGACGAGGGCCGCTCCGGCTTCTCGCTGGTGTTCCGCGCCGGCCGCGGCGGGATGCTGGGGGCGCTGGACTCGCCGGTGGTGGCGAACCCGCTCCTCAAGGCCTTCAACCGGGTGATCCTGCTGGTGACGGTGGGCCCGGTGCCGCGGGTGCTGATGGACGGCATCATCACCCACCGGCAGTACTCGCCGGGGCAGGGGCCGGGGCAGGCCACCTTCACGGTCATGGGCGAGGACGTGAGCGTGATGATGGACCAGGAGGAAAAGAGCGCCGAGCACCCCGCGCAGCCCGACCTGGTGATCGCCAACAAGCTGATCGCCATGTACGCGCAGTACGGGCTGATCCCGGTGGTGATCCCCCCCATCGCCTTCGACGTGCCCATCCCCATCGAGCGGGTGCCGGTGCAGCAGGGGACCGACCTGGCGTACCTGCGGGAGATGGCGGCGCGGCACGGCTACGTGTTCTACGTCAAGCCGGGCCCCGCGCCATTCACGAATACCGCGTACTGGGGGCCGCCCATCCGGGTGGGGGTGCCGCAGCGGGCGCTCACGGTGAACATGGGCGCGCAGACCAACGCCACGCTCACCCTGGCCCAGGAGGAGGCGCTGGCCCCCGAGCTGGTGCAGGGGAGCGTGCAGGACACGCGCAGCAACGCGTCCATCCCGGTGCAGACGTTCGCCAGCGCCCGCCCGCCGCTGGCCGCCCTCCCCTCGTGGCTCATCAACATGAGCAGCGTGCGCCGCACCCAGTTCCGCGAGAGCGGGATGAACGCGGTGCAGGCGCTGGGGCAGGCGCAGGGGCGCACCGAGCGCTCCAGCGACTCGGTGACGGTGGAGGGCGAGCTGGACGCGTCCCGCTACGGCGGGATCCTGGAGCCGCGCGGCCTGGTGGGGGTGCGCGGCGCCGGGTACCTGCACGACGGGCTGTACTACGTCAAGCAGGTGACGCACTCGCTCCGCCGCGGCGCCTACAGGCAGAAGTTCACGCTCACCCGCGAAGGCTACGGCTCCACGGTCCCGGTGGTGATCCCATGACCCAGTTCTTCGGCAAGTACCGCGGCAAGGTGGAAAACAACCTGGACCCGCTGATGCTGGGCCGCGTGCAGGTGAGCGTCCCCGCGGTGCTGGGGAGCGGCACGCTCAGCTGGGCGCTCCCCTGCGTCCCCTACGCCGGCTCCGGGGTGGGGTTCTTCGCGGTGCCCCCGGTGGGCGCCAACGTGTGGGTGGAGTTCGAGGCCGGCAACCCCGACTCCCCCATCCTGGCGGGGTGCTTCTGGGGGCTCGGCGAGGTCCCGGCCTCCCCCGCCGTCCCCCAGGTGAAGATCTGGAAGACGGACGCCATCACCCTGCAGCTCAGCGACCTGCCGGGCGCCGGCGGCTTCACGCTGGAGGTGAAGCCCCCCGCCGTGCCCATGCCGCTCAAGATCGTGTGCGACGCCTCCGGGATCGAGCTGAGCAACGCCGCCGCCAAGGTCAAGCTGACCCCCGCGAGCGTGTCGGTGAACGACGGCGCCCTGGAGGTGATCTGATGCCCGGCTTCCTGCTGCACGTGGGCGCCTCCGTCCTGTGCTCGCACGGCGGCACGGTGAGCGTGGCCCCCGGCCAGCCCCGCGTGATGCTGGGCGGCCAGCCCGCCGCCACCATGGCCGACCAGTACCCGGTGGCCGCCTGCCCCTTCCAGGTGCCGGTGGGCGCCGGCACCAAGCCGCAGCCGTGCGTAAAGGTGCAGTGGACGGTCCCCGCCACGCGGGTGTTCGTCAACAAGCAGCCCGTGATCCTGCAGACCAGCACGGGCCTGGGGCAGAGCGCCGAGCAGATTCCCGGGGGGCCGCCCACCGTGGCCGCCACCCAGGTGCGGGTCAAGGGCACGTGACGGCCCGCCTCCTCCCTCCGGACCCGGCGAGATGAGCGAACTGGACTATCCCTTCCGTTTCGACGCGCGCGGCCGGACCGCCGCGACCGACCGCGACGACCACGTGCGCGACCTGATCGAGCAGGTGCTCTTCACCTCGCCCGGGGAGCGCGTCAACCGCCCCACCTTCGGGAGCGGGCTGCTCAAGCTGGTCTTCGAGCCGGCGGGCGACGAGATGGCCACCGCCACCCAGTTCCTGGTGCAGGGCGCCCTGCAGCAGTGGCTTGGCGACCTGGTGGAGGTGCAGCGGGTGCAGGTGGCCTCGCGCGAGGGCACGCTGGACGTGGCCGTGGACTACGTGGTGCGCCGCACCGGGGAGCGCCAGGTGGCGCGCTTCAGCCGGCCGGAGGTGGCCCCGTGATCTTCCGCTGCTGCGACGACCGCCGCCGCGACGCCGTCCTGGAGCTGGACGGCGCGCAGATCAACGGCATCGACTTCCTGGAGGTGTACGACGACCCCGCCGACGCCGCCATGCGCCAGCGCCGGCTCTTCGTCCACTTCCTCCACCCGGTGCACAGCCCCACCGCCGACCTTCCCGGCGAATTGCTGACGCCCGGCAACGTGCGCGTGGAGGGCGGCGACCGGGTGGTGAACCCGCGGGTGACGGGGGTGCAGGCCGCCGGCCGGGTGCTCACCGTCACCCTGGCCGAGCCCGGCGACTTCTCGCCCTACACGCTGCGGCTGGTGGCCTCGTCCACCGACGCGCGTCCGCCCACCGGGTTCGACCCGGTGCTGGCCTCGGTGGAGTTTTCCTTCAAGGCCGGCTGCTCCAGCGACTTCGACTGCGCGCCCGCGGACGCGTGCGCCCCGCCGCCATCGGGCCGCGGCCCGGCGCTGGACTACCTGGCCCGGGACTACGCCAGCTTCCGGCAGCTGATGCTGGACCGGCTGGCGGTGCTGGTGCCCGGGTGGACGGAGCGCAACGCCGCCGACCTGGGGGTGGCGCTGGTGGAAACGCTGGCGTACGTGGGCGACTACCTGAGCTACCGGCAGGACGCCATCGCCACCGAGGCGTACCTGGAGACGGCGCGGCTGCGCACCTCGGTGCGGCGGCACGCGCGCCTGGTGGACTACCGGATGCACGACGGCTGCAACGCCCGCGCCTGGGTGCACCTGGAGGTCACGGCGGGCGCGCCCGTGGTGCTCCCCCGGGGGACGGCGCTGCTCACCCGCACCCCCGGGGCCGGCCCCCGCGTCGCCGGCTCGTTCCCGGGCCCCGACCCGGCCACGGGCGCGCTCCCCGAGGTGTTCGAGACCATGCACGAGGCGCGGCTGCGCCCCCAGCACAACCGGCTGCGCTTCTACACCTGGGGCGCGCGCGAATGCCGCCTGCCAAAGGGGGCCACCCGGGCCACGCTGCGCGGCAAGCTGGACGAGCTCAAGGCCGGAGACGCGCTGGCGCTGTGCGAGGTGGTGGGCCCGCGCACCGGCGAGCCCGAGGACGCCGACCCCGCGCACCGCCAGGTGGTGGTGCTCACCGCCGTGCGCGCCGCCGTGGACCCCATCGGCGGCAACCTGGACGGCGCCGCCGGGACGGCGCCGAAGCCGCTGGAGGTGACCGAGGTGGAGTGGGCGTCCGAGGACGCGCTCCGCTTCTCGCTGTGCGTGTCCGGCGTGGCGGACGCCGAGCACGGCCGCGCCGCGCTGGACGACGTCAGCGTGGCGCTGGGCAACCTGGTGCTCGCCGACCACGGGCACACGCGCCAGGTGGAATTGTTCGCGCGGGTGCCGGAGGCCCGCAGGGTGGCGGCGGTCGCCGCCGGCCCCTGCGCCCCGCACGCCACGCGCGAGCTGCCGGCGCGCTTCCGCCCGCGGCTGGACGAGGGGCCGGTGACCTTCGCGGCCCCCGCGGACCGCTCCAGCGCCCACCGCGCCGTCAACGCCGACCCGGGCGACGCCCTCCCCGCCGTGGCGCTCACCTCGTCCGACGGGCTGGAGTGGCGCCCCTTGCGCGACCTGCTCGCCGCCGGGCCGGACTTCCCCGGCTTCGTGGTGGAAACGGAGGGCGACGGGACGGGGCACTTCCGCTTCGGCGACGGGCGCTTCGGGCTGCGCCCCGAGTCGGGGCTGGTGTTCGCCGCCCAGTACCGGGTGGGGAGCGGGGCGCGCGGCAACCTGGGCGCCGGCGCCCTGGCCCACCTGTACACCCCAACCGGCACCGTCCCCGACCGCATCTCCCGGGTGTGGAACCCGGTTCCCGCGCGCGGCGGCGCCGACCCCGAGCCGCTGGAGCAGGTGAGGCAGCGCGCCCCCGTGGCCTTCCGCAGCCAGGCGCGCGCCGTCACCCCCGAGGACTACGCCCGCTTCACCGAGCGCTTCCCCGGGGTGCAGCGGGCCGCCGCGTCGCTGCGCTGGACGGGGAGCTGGCGCACCGTGTTCATCACCGTGGACCGCGCCGGCGGGCTCCCCGTGGACGCCGCCTTCGAGGCGGCGCTGCGGGCGCACCTGGAGCCCTTCCGCATGGCGGGGCACGACCTGGAGATCGACGCGCCGCGCTTCGCCCCGCTGGAGCTGGAGCTGGCCGTGTGCGTGGGGCGCGACCACTTCGCCGCCGACGTGCGCGCCGCCCTGTTCCGCGAGATGGGCAGGGGCACGCTCCCCGGCGGGCGGCGCGCCTTCTTCCACCCCGACCACTTCACCTTCGGCCAGCCCGTGTACCTGAGCCGCATCTACGCCGCCGCCCAGGCCGTCCCCGGCGTGGAGCGCGTGGAGGTGACCGTGTTCCGCCGCCAGGGCCGCACCGGCAACGAGGCCATCGCCAGCGGGCGGCTGGACGTGGGCCGCCTGGAGATCGCCCGGCTGGACAACGACCCCAACCACCCGGAGCGGGGCGTGCTCCGCGTCGTCGCCGCGGGAGGCAAATGAGCACCCAGGACCTGGACTGCGCCGGGGAGTGCGCCGACTGCGCCGCGTGCGCCGGCGCCCCGGCCCTCACCCCCACCCCGGTGGACAACCGCCCGGGGCTCCCCGCGGTGTCGCGCCGCGTGGGGACGCACGCCGCCTTCCGGGACGCCATGCTGGCGCGGCTCTCCGCCCGCGACCTGCCGGCGCTGCACGGGCTCAACACCCGCGACCCGGACGACTTCGCCGTGGCGCTGCTGGACGCGTGGGCCTCGGTCGCCGACGTGCTCACCTTCTACGGCGAGCGCATCGCCAACGAGGCGTACCTGCGCACCGCGGTCGAGCGGCTGTCGGTGGTGAACCTGGCCCGGCTGGTGGGCTACGAGCCGCGCCCCGGCGTGGCCGCCAGCGCCGAGCTCGCCTTCGAGCTGGAGGAGGCGAAGGGCGCCCCGCGGCGCGTGCGGGTCCCGGTGGGGACCCGGGTGCAGAGCGTCCCCGTCCCCGGCGAGCTGCCGCAGACCTTCGAGACGACGGCCGAGCTGGAGGCCCGCGCCGCCTGGAGCGCGCTGGTGCCGCGGCGGCTGCGCCCGCAGGCGCTGACGACCACCGCCGCCTCGGTGGTGGTGCGCGGCGCTGCAACGCGCCTGCAGAAGGGCGACCGGGTGCTGATCCGCGCGGGCGGCTCCGACAAGCTGCGCGTGGTGCGCGCCGTGGAAACGGACAACGTGGCCGTCACCACCCGGGTGGTGCTCACCGGGGGCACGGACCCGCAGGAGCCCGCCGACGTGGACCTGGCCACCAGCCCGGCGCGCGCCGCGTTCACCGGCACGCCCGAGCTCACCCGCGCGGCGGTGGAGGCGCAGGTGAAAGGCGCCTCATGGAGCCAGCCGACGCTGAGCGCGGCGGCCACGGTGCTGGGATGGCAGGCGGACGCCCTGGAGGCCACCCTCGCCGAGCTCGCCGCCCGCCCCGCGCCGCCGGCCGGCGTGCAGGTGATCGCCTTTCGCCAGCGGGCCGCGGTGTTCGGGCACAACGCGCCGGTGGTGGAGCCGGCCCCCGCCTTCGTCCGCTACGGCCTGAAGCTGGCCCGCTGGGACCTGCTGGACGTGGACAACAGCAAGGCCGTGGACGTGTTCCCCACCCTCCTCAGCAACTGGCAGATCCGCAAGGTGCTGCCCTCCGCGCAGAGCCCCTTCGTCTACCTGGACTCGGTGTACCCCGGCGCCGTGCCGGGGACGCTGGTGGCGCTGGCGCGCCCCGGGACCGGCGGCCTGCGGGTGGCCACGGTGCTGGACGCGGTGGAGGTGACGCGCACCGAGGGCGGGATCACCGCCAAGGTGACGCGGCTGGAGCTGACGGAGCCCGTCCCCAACGACTTCACCCTGGCCGAGACCACCGTGTACCTGGAGGGCGAGGAGCTCGCCGTGGCCGACGTCCCGGTCACGCGCCCCGTGGGCGGCGCCGGGATCGACGCGCAGGGATTGCCGCTGGGCACCCGCGTCAAGCTGGACGGCGCGCACCTGGGGCTGGGCCCCGGCCGCCGGGTGGTCCTTTCCGGCGAGCGCGCCGACCTCCCCGGCGTCGCCGGGAGCGAGGTGCTCACCGTGGCCGAGGCGTGGCTGGACGACGGGCGCACCGTGCTGCTCTTCGAGAGCGGCCCGCTGCGCGCCTACCGGCGCGACACCGTGAAGATCAACGCAAACGTCGCCCCCGCCACCCACGGCGAGACCCGCGAGGAGGTGCTGGGCGGCGGCGACGCCACGCGCGCCTTCCAGCGCTTCACCCTGCGGCAGGCGCCGCTCACCTACGTGTCCGGCACCGGCCCCACCGGCGCCGACAGCACGCTGCAGGTGTGGGTCAACGGGGTGCGCTGGAAGGAAGTTTCCGACTTCCAGGGGCGCGGCCCCGACGAGCGCATCTACGTCACCCGCACCGACGAGAGCGGCCGCACCGTGGTGACCTTCGGCGACGGCGTCACCGGCTCGCGGCTCCCCACCGGGCAGGAGAACGTGCGCGCCCTGTTCCGGCAGGGGATCGGCACGGGGGGGCTGGTGGCCGCGGGGCAGATCTCCCTTCCGCTCACCCGGCCGCCCGGGCTGCGCGCCGTCTTCAACCCGCTCCCCAGCTCCGGCGCCGACGACCCCGAGGCCATGGAGGCCGCGCGCCGCAACGCCCCACTGGCCACGCTGGCGGTGGACCGCGTGGTGTCGCTCCAGGACTACGAGGACTTCGCCCGCGCCTTCGCCGGCATCGCGAAGGCGCTGGCCACCTGGAGCTGGACCGGGCGGCGCCGCGAGATCTTCCTGACGGTCGCCGCCCCGGGCGGCCGCCCCGTCCCCGACGGGAGCCGGCTGTCCACGTCGCTGCGCGAGGCCATCGCCCGCGCCGGCGACCCCTCCGTCCCGGTGCGCGTGGGCTCCTTCCGCCCCGTCCCCTTCCGCCTGGAGGCACGCGTGGAGACCGAGGCGGAGCGCGCCCGCGCCGCGGTGCTCGCCGACGTGCGCGCCGCGCTCCTGGACACCTTCTCCTTCGACCGGCGCGCCTTCGGGCAGCCGGTGGCGCTCAGCGAGGTGATCGCCGCCATGCAGGCGGTCCCCGGCGTGGTGTGGGTGGACGTGGACGTGCTCGCCCGCCCCGGCGGCCCCGCGCAGCCGGCCCCCGTGCTCAGCGCCGCCCTCCCCGAGACGGGGGGCGGCGGCGCCGTGCTCGCCGCCGAGCTGCTGGTGATCGACCCCGCATCGCTCCGCCTGGGAGGCACCCAATGACGCTCACCCCCGAGCGGCTCTTCGCCCTCCTCCCCCCCGTCTACCGGCTCCGCGACGACGCCCAGGGAGGGCCGCTGCGCGCCCTGTTCACGGTGATCGCCGAGCAGGCCGCGGTGCTGGAGGACGACCTGGAGCAGCTGTACGACGACCACTTCATCGAGACCTGCGCCGCCTGGGCCGTCCCCTACCTGGGCGAGCTGGTGGGCGCGCGGCTCCTCCAGTCGCCCGAGCCCGGCACCGGCGGGCAGCGCGCCGAGGTGGCCGACACGCTGGCGCTGCGCCGCCGCAAGGGCACCGCCGCCGTGCTGGAGCAGCTCGCGCGCGACGTCACCGGCTGGGACTCCGCCGCGGTGGAGTACTTCGACCGGGTGGCCGCCACCCAGTCGCTGCGCCACCTGCGCCCGCACGCCCGCACCACCGACCTGCGGGGGTGGGAGCCGCTGGAGCGCATCGGCACCCCCTTCGACGAGGTCGCCCACACCGTGGAGGTGCGCCGCCCCGCGCGCGGCGGGCGCTACAACCTCCCCAACGTGGGGATCTTCCTGTTCCGCCAGCGCGCCTTTCCGCTCACCCGCGCCACCCCCGCGGGGCTGGGCGACGGGCGGCGGTTCCGCTTTTCGCCGCTGGGGCGCGACGCCCAGCTGTGGGCGCTCCCCGAGCCGGAGACCGGGATCGCCCACCTGGCCGGCGCCCGCAACGTCCCCCTCCCGGTGGGTCGGCGCGGGCTGGACCGCCACCTGTCCGACTTCTACGGCCCCGGCGGGATCCAGGTGTTCGAGAACGGCGCGCTCGTCCCCGCCGCGCGCATCCGCGCCTGCAACCTGTCCGGGTGGAACACCCTGGTGGATCCCTGGCCCCAGCAGGGAGGCGGCCCGGTGGTGGGGGTGGACCCCGTCCTGGGGCGCCTGGCCTTCGCGCCGCCGGGGGTGGGCGAGGCCCGGCGGGTGGAGGTGAGCTTCAGGCAGGGCTTCGGCGGCGAGGTGGGCGGCGGCGAGTACGACCGCTCCGCCACCTTCGGCCCGCCGGGCGAGGTGCTGGCGAGCGTGTCCCGCGGCGAGGACCTGGCCGCCGAGCTGGCGGCCGCCGGGGCCGGGGGGATCGTGGAGATCGCCGACAGCGCCACCTACCCGGTCCCCGCGACCACGGTGGACGTCGCGGCCGGCGCCGCGGTGGAGGTGCGCGCGCTGGACCGCCACCGCCCGCTGCTGGCGCTGGGCGGCGACCTGGTGCTGGACGGCGACCCGTCCGACGCCGGCACCCCCACCGAGGTGACGCTCAACGGGCTGGTGATCTCCGGCGGGGCGCTGCGCATCCGGGGCGGCGTGCGGGTGGTGCGGCTGCTCCACTGCACGCTGGTGCCGGGGAGGGCGCTGGACGGCGACGGCGCCCCGGCGACCCCCGGCTTCGTGTCGCTGGTGGTGGAAAGCGCCGACGCGCGGGTGGAGGTGGACCGCTGCATCCTGGGCGCGGTGCGCGCCGTGGACGGCGCCGAGGTGAGCGTGCGCGACTCCGTGCTGGACGCCGGCTCGCGCGACGCCGTGGCCTACGCCGCCCCGGACGGCGCCGCCGCCGGCGGCGCGCTCACGGTGGAGGCCAGCACCGTGGTGGGGCGGGTGAGGACCGCGGCGCTGCGCGGCGCGTCCAACGCCATCTTCCTGGCCCGCGCGGGCGCCGGCTGGACCGCGCCGGTGGAATCGTCGCGGGTGCAGGAGGGGTGCGTGCGCTTCTCCTTCCTCCCCGCCGCCGCAAAGGTGCCCCGGCGGCACCGCTGCGTCCCCGCCTCCGCCGCCGACGAGGCGCGGCTCACCCCCCTGTTCGCCTCGCTGCGCTACGGGGACCCCGACTACATGCTGCTCTCGCCCCGCTGCCCGGGCGAGGTGCGCACCGGCGCCGACGACGGGAGCGAGATGGGCGCGTTCCACCACCAGAACCAGCCCCGCCGCGAGGCCAACCTGCGCCTGCGCCTGGACGAGTACCTCCGCTTCGGGCTGGAGGCGGGGATCTTCGTCCGGACCTGAACCACGAACCTTCCGCGGAGCCACACATGAACGGCGACATCAGCCGCCAGACGTTCAACCCGGCGAAGGGCTACACCGCCGTGGTGATGCAGCAGGGGCGCGTGCAGCTCGACGCCGACTGGAACGAGCAGCAGGCCATCCACGCCCACCGCCTGGAAAGCGCCCTTGGCGACCTGGTGGGCGCCACCGGCGCCCTCAAGGACCTGGCCGGCCGCGACGGCTTCCAGGTGTTCTCCCCCGGGGCCGGCGCGCTTTCCGTGAAGCGGGGCGTCTTCTACGTGGACGGCATCCGCAGCGAGATCGCCGCCGACACGGCGCTGGGCGCGCAGCCCTGGCCCAGCGGGCAGACGTGGCCTCCCCCGGCGGGGACGTACGTGGTGTACCTGGACGTGTGGCAGCGCTACGTGAGCGCGCTGGAGGACCCCGGCATCCGCGAGAGCGCGCTGGGCGGTCCGGACACCGCCGCGCGCCTGCAGACGCTCTGGCAGGTCAGGCACTTCGCGGTGGCCGCGGGCTCCACCTGCGCGTCCGCGCTCGCCCCGTTCAACGACTTCGTCCGCCGCGGCACCGTGCAGGCCAACCGCCCGGGCCGGCTGGCCGCCAAGGCCTCGGCCGCGCCGGGGACCAACACCCCGTGCGTGCTCCCCCCGGAGGCCGGCTACCGCGGGCTGGAGAACCAGCTGTACCGGGTGGAGGTGCACAAGGGCGGCCCGCTGGGCACCGCGCGCTTCAAGTGGTCGCGCGAGAACGCCTCCGTCGCCACCGCCGTGGTCTCGGTGGACCCCAACAACGGCCTGCTCCTGCGCGTGGACGGGCTGGGGCGCGACGAGTCGCTCGGCTTCGCCAACAACGACTGGGTGGAGTTCGTGGACGACGACGTGGAGCTGTCCGGCTCCCCGCGCGTGCTCATGCAGATCGACCAGGTGCAGCCGCACGCCTCGTCCATCCTGTTCAAGGTGGGCACCCAGGTCCCCGCCATCGTCCAGGCAAAGCACCCGCGGCTGCGCCGCTGGGACCACCAGGACCCCAGCAACGAGGGAATCCTCACCTCCACCGGCTGGATCCTGCTGGAGAACGGGGTGCAGGTGCGCTTCGAGGCCGGCGCCTTCCGCCCCGGCGACTTCTGGCTGATCCCGGCGCGCACCGCCACCACCGCGGGCGGCGGCACCGTGGAGTGGCCGGCCCCCGGCGACACCCCCGCCGCCCTCCTGGAGCCGCACGGCACCCTGCACCACTACGCCCCGCTGGCCGTGGCGACGGTGGCCGGCAACGGCACCTTCGCGCTCACGGACTGCCGGCGTCGCTTTCCCGCGCTCACCGAGATCACCGCCTCGGACGTGCGCTACGACAACACCCCGTGCGTCCTCCCCGGGCTCCCCGCCGCCACCACCGTGCAGGCCGCGCTGGGCGTCCTGTGCGCCCGCGACGAGGGGTACGGGATCGTGGTGTCGCCCGGGGCCGGTTGGCCCCAGTCGCTGCTGTCGCGCCTGGACCCGGTCAAGGCCACGGGCGCGTACGTGCGCTTCCGCCCCGGCGACTTCCCCACCGCCCAGACCGTGGTGCTCGCGGGAACCGGGCACCTCACGGTGGACGGCGGCGGGCTGGTGAGCCGCCTGGTGGCCTCCGGCTCCGAGTGCGTGCTGCGCTTCGAGGGGTGGGCCAGCGTCACCGTGCGCAACCTGTACGCCGAGGGGCAGACGGTGGGCGCCGAGGACAACCTCCAGGGCGTGCTCAGCTTCACGGGGTGCAAGCAGGTCCTGGTGGAGGACTGCACGCTGCGCACCGCCGGGGGGCCCCGGCGCGCCTCCAGCTGCGTGTGGGTGTTCAACGCCCCGTCCACCCCCACCACCGCGGTGCGCGTGCGGGGGTGCCGGATGGAGGTGGGCAACACCCAGGTGGGGGTGCTGGTGGTGGACGCCAGCCGGGTGACGGTGGAGGACAACGAGATCCGCGGCCCCTCGACCGGCGCCGTGGCGCTCACGCCCCAGCAGCTCGCCGACCCCCACTACCTGCGCTGGCTGGAGCGCGCGCTGGTGAACCGGCTGTACGCGTCGGGCGCCAACCCGCCCGCCGCCACCGACCTGGTGACCATCACCGTGTCCGGCGTCACCCTCAAGTTCCACAGCATCCCCACGCTGGTGTCCGCCTGGCAGGCCATCGCCAACGACGCCGTGACGCTGGGCCCCGTGCCCAACCTGGCCACGCACGACCGGCGGTACGGCTGGCTGCGCTCGGTGATCTCCGCCGTGATCGCCACCCCCGCGCGGCGCAGCAAGTACGCCGGGCTCGTCAACTACATCAACTCCATCAACAGCCAGAACCTCCCCGCCGCCTCGCAGGGCGTGGTCGTGGGCGGCCTGGTCTCGCGCGAGGTGCGGGTGCTCAACAACTCCATGTCGCGCGTGGGGCAGGGGGTGCACGTGGGGCTGGGCTCGCGGGAGCTCAACCTCACCAACCAGCGCGCGGGGGTGGTCACGGTGAGCGGCAACACCGTCGAGGGGTGGGCCAGCCCCGCCTCGCCCTTCGAGCGCTTCGGCATCTACGTGAGCGGGTGCGATTCGGTGCGCGTGGAGCGCAACGACCTCCAGGTCTTCCGCCCCACCGGCATCCCCGCCGCGCGCGTGGAGGGGGTGCGGCTGCGCGGGGTCCTGGGGCGCGTGGCGCTGGTGCGCGACAACCAGGTCACCAACTACACCGTGGGGGTGGCGACGTACACGGCTCCCCCGGTTCCCACGCAGCGCCGCTGGCTCATCACCGACAACGTATGCTCCGGCGCGCAGAACACCGTGGTGGATCCCGGCGGCCAGTTCACCAAGACCGGCAACATCCCCTGACGCGCGTGCCGGGATCGGCGAAGAGGGGGGTTGACGAGGCTCGGCGGGGCGATTATGCTATCTGTGCATGACGGAAGTCCATAGTGGACGCGAACGGGGAAACGGTTTGTAACGCAGCGTGCGAGAAGATGCAGTTCCAGCGTGAGTTCGAGTCCTCAGAAGTTTGATGCGTCTCGGTTCACCAATAGCGAACGATCCAACGTACCTGATAATCGAACAGTAACGAAGGGAGCAGGGCTCGAAGCCCTCCGTCATGTAGAGAGGGTCCTCTTCGGAGGACCCTCTCGTTTTTTGTATACCCATCGTTGGAAGCGGGTTCGGGCGTGCCCCGGCTGGCGCCGGGGTCGGGCTTCGGCTCCGTAACGCACGAAACAACCGTGCGTAACGGAGTCGAGCCCCGCGAAACTGCCCGCGGGTCTCGCCCCTTCGGGCCGAAATCCCTCACGCGGGTTTCGCCGTGACCCCGGCGGGCTCCGGCGCGTCTCCCCGCAGTACCCGTCCTCTCCCGCTCTACCCGTCGCCGCCATGCTCCGCACGCTCGCACTCCCCGTCCTCGCGGCCCTCGCGGCCGCCTGCGTGGACCCCAGCGCCGCCGACTACGACGCCGTCGCGCGCGAGGGGCTGGTGCTTTCCCTCACCGCCGCGCCGGCGGCCATCGCCCCGGGCGACACGGCCCGGCTGGTGGCGCGCCTGGCCAACCACAACGAGCACTCCGTGCGGCTGGACTTTTCCAGCGGGTGCCAGCTCCTCCCGTACGTGGAGAGCGCCGGCGGCGAGGTCGTGTACCCGCACGGAGGCGGCTGGGTGTGCACGGCGGCGCTCACCTCGCTGGAGCTGGCTCCGGGCGAGGTCAGGGAGCAGGAGCTCAGGTGGACCGGGCAGTCGCGCGACCACGACCCGCAGACCTTCGCGCCCGTCTACTCGGCGCTGCCGCCGGGGAGCTACCGGGCATATGCGGTGCTGAGCGGCAGCCTGGGCGGCGAGCGGCTGGAACTGCGCTCCAACACGGAAACGGTGACGGTGCGTTGAGGCGTGGGGCGGGGTGGGGAACCCGATACGAATGCGGAGCGGCCCGGCGTGATCCCAGAGGATCCAGCCGGGCCGTCGATGTTTTTGCCTGAGAGGTCGTTCTACACGCGTGAGCGCCAGTGCCTCGGGTTTCTCCTTCCGTGGGTGCAGGCGATCACCTCGATGAGATCAGGCTGGATTACAAAGAACAGGGAATAAGGAAACCGGCGGAGGACAAGACGGCGGGCGCGCTTGTAGTGCTCGGGATAACGTTCCGGATTCCGCTCGATCGAGGACAGCCCTGCCTCGACCACTCCAAGGAACTCGGCGCCGAGACCCACCCTCTGATCTTCATACCAGCGGTAAGCTTTCTCGATGTCGGCTTCCGCGGCAGGACGGACGATGAGCGGGCGCGTCACTCCGAACCGAGCAGGCGAGCCTTCACTTCGGCCCACGGCCTACCTACGCCCGGGTTTGCATCCACGTCCGCCAGGCGACGATCCATTTCCTGACGCTCCTCCTCCGTGAGCGGCAGCTCCTCGGGCTCGGCGGCGATGCTGTCCCATACGTCTTCGACGAGTTGGATCCGCTCGGCGACGCTGAGCTTCAGGATGTCGGAGAGAAGGTCGGTTTTCATGTCTGAACACTAGTTGGGGCAACCGCTTCAGACAACCATCGGCTGCCGGAAAGGCGTTCGTGCCACGTCATCTATCCCGCAGCAAAGAAGATCTGTTGCGGACCGTGTTGAGGATCTCGTCCAGGGACACATTCCCGAAGAGATCCTCCCTGTCCTGGGCGTAGTTCCCGGAGCCCGTCGCAAACTGGTTGAGGAAGCGAAGGGTGTCGGCCACACCCAGTTCACGACAAAGAACCCGAATCGCGTTCTGGGTCACTTCCGCCAGCGGCTTGGCTGTAACGGCCATTGTTGAAAATCCCCTTTCAGCTCCAGCAGGAGTCGACCCGAGTTCCTCCCTGAATGGCCGTCAAGTTCCACTCCATCCCCTGCCCGGATCGTGTCAACAACTTAACGGCACCATCGCGGTCACCCTCTCTCCCCGCCTCCCGCGCTCGCCCCCTCCTCCTCCGGCGCGAACGCGTCCGTGTAGAAGCGCCTCGCCGCCAGCAGGATGCGGTCGCTCAGCTCCGGGTCGTCCGCGGCGCGGGCCAGGAGCACCGCGCCCACCATCCCCGACACCAGCACCAGCGCCTCGTCCGGGACGGCCTCGCCGCTCTCCGCGGGGGCGGCGGGGGCACCGCGCGCGCCCCGCAGCAGCCGCGCGACCCCGGCCACGAGCACGCGGAGCGAGCGGGTGAAGGAGGCGCGCACCTCCGGCGCCGCGCGCGACGCGTCGGCCGCGAGCGCCGGCATCAGGCACCCCAGCCCGGGCTCGTCGCGGTGCTGGCGGCTGGTGTAGCCGCGGATCACCCGGCGCAGCCCCTCCGCGCCCCCCGCCTCCTCCGCCCAGGCGAAGTAGCTCTGCGCCAGCGTCGAGCGCACGCTCTCGCACGCCTCCGCCACCAGCGCGTCCTTGCTGTCGAAGTGGGCGTAGAAGCCGCCGTGCGTCAGCCCGATGCTCTGCATCAGCTCGCCGATTCCCACCCCCGCCACCCCCTCCTCGCGGTACGCCCGCGCCGCCGCCTCCAGGATGCGGCGGCGCGTCTCCTCCTTGTGCTCCTTCGAGTAGCGCACCATCAGCCCTCCTCCGTTCTGTCCGGCGCGGACGCCGCGCGCACCCCCTGCCTCGCGTCCCTGCGGCGGACGTACACCGTCTTTTCCACCTCCGCGTGCACCACGCCCTCCGCGTCCACCAGCTCCACGCGGTACACCCGGTCGGTCGGTTCCCCGCCGGCCGTGGCCGCGCGGATCTCTTCCAGCTCCGCCTCGTCCAGCGCGAAGCGGGCGAAGAGCGTGCTGCGCCCGGGCTTGCGGAAGCGGATGGACGCCGACTTGTCCCACACCACGTACTCCGGCCCCAGCGTGTGGATGAGCATCAGCATGTACACCGGGTCCACCGCCCCGTACATGCTCCCGCCGAAGAGGGTGCCCACGTAGTTGCGCGTGCGCAGCGACAGCGGCAGGCGCACGCGGATCTCGCGGAAGTCGTTCGCGATGTACTGGATGCGCGCCCCCGTGCCCCAGTACGCCGGGAACAGGTTGAAGCCCCAGCGCAGCATGCGCGTGCGGGCGGACTCGGGCATGGGCGTGGCCTCGCGCGTCAGCGGCCGGCGGCCTGCTCGCCGCGCAGCGTCATCAGCGTGCTGGTGGCATAGGCCACCAGGCGCCCCCGGTCGTCGGTGACGCGCGCCTCCGCCAGCCCCACCGTGCGCCCGCCGCCCACCAGCTTCCCCTCGGCGCGCAGCGTGGTCCGCCACACCGGGCGCAGGAAGTTCATCTTCAGCTCCAGCGTGGTGTACGACTCGCCCTCCTCCAGCAGCGTACCGTACGCCGTGCCCATCGCCGCGTCGGCCAGGTCGCACAGCACGCCGCCGTGCACGGTGCCCATGGGGTTGGCGTGGCGCTCGTCCGTGGCCAGCTCGAACACGGCCCTGCCGCGCTCCACCTCCGGCAGGGTGAAGCCCAGCAGCGTCGCGATCCCCGGCGGCGGGGTGTCTCCTCGGGCAATGCTCTGCATCTGCTCCAGGACGGTCATGCGGGGTCCTCGGTGTGGTCGTGGTGGAACTGCTTTGAACGGCCGGGTTCGGGCGTGCCCCCGGCTGCGCCGGGGTCGGGCTTCGGCTCCGTAGCAGACGAAACGACCGTCTGCAACGGAGTCGAGCCCCGGCGGAAACAGCCCCGCCGGGTCTCGCCCCTCCGGGCCGAAATCCCTCACGCTGGGGTGGCGCTGGCGTCCGCGGGAGGCCCCCACCCGGCTCGCTTGAGGCTCGCCACCCTCCCCCGTTCCGGGGGAGGGGAATCTCAACGCTGCGCTCCACACCCCCGCCGTGTCGTTCTCCCCTCCCCCTTGCGGGGAGGGGCCGGGGGAGGGGGTCGCCGTTGCCGGCTGTCCCCTATTCCCTGTCCCCTGTCGTCGTCGGCTCGCAGCGCACCGGGAAGTTCACCGAGCTCGCGATGAAGCACAGCTCGTGGGCGCGACCGTGCAGGGCGTCGGCGGCGGCCGGGTCCGTCCCGGCGCGCACGGTGACGGCGGGGCGCAGCACCACCTCGGTGAAGCGGCCGCCGCCGTCCGGCGTTTCCAGCATGCGCCCGCGGGCGTCGTCGCGGTAGCCGGTGACCACCACCCCCGCCTCGGCGGCCAGGTGCAGGAACCAGAGCATGTGGCAGGTGGAGAGCGACGCCACCAGCAGCTCCTCCGGGTTGTAGCGCGCGGGGTCGCCCCGGAACGCCGGGTCCGAGGAGCCGGGGATCGGCGGCTTCCCCGCGGCCTCGATCTCGTGCGCCCGGGCGTAGCTGCGGTAGCCGCTCGTCCCCTCGCCCAGGTCGCCCGTCCAGGTGACCCGCACCTCGTACGAATGCTCGCCCCTGCCCGCCATGCGCTCCCCGCCGAAAAGGGTTCCCGGCACCCGCCTCAGTCGCCCGCCACCGCCACCGCGGCCGGCGCGGCCGCCGCCTCGCGCGGCCGTACCCCGATGCGCAGCACCATCCCGGCCGCCAGCAGGCACAGCGCCCCCGATGCCAGGAACGCGCCGCCGTAGTCGCCGAACGCGGTGCGCACCGCCCCCGCGCCGAAGGCCGCCGTCGCCGCGCCCAGCTGGTGCCCCGCCACCACCCACCCGAACATGATCCCCGCGCGCCGCGCCCCGAACGACTGCGCCGTCAGGCGCAGCGTGGGCGGCACCGTGGCCACCCAGTCCAGCCCGTAGAACACCGCGAACACCCAGCGCGCCGCCTCCGGCCCCGCCAGCGCCGCCGGGAGGAAGAGCAGCGAGATCCCCCGCAGGCCGTAGTACCAGGCCAGCAGCCGGCGAGGGTCCCAGCGGTCCGAGAGCCACCCCGAGGCCACCGTCCCCACCAGGTCGAACATCCCCATCGCCGCTAGCAGCCCCGCCGCGGCCACCTGGGGGATGCCGTGGTCGTGCGCCGCGGGGATCAGGTGCGTCCCCACCAGCCCGTTGGTGCTCGCTCCGCAGATGAAGAAGGTGCCCGCCAGCAGCCAGAAGTCGCGCGAGCGCACCCCCTCCGCGAGCGCCGCCAGCGCCGCCGCGGCCGGGTTCCCGCCCTGCCGCTCCGGGACCGCGTCCGCCTCCGTGCCGCCCAGCGGCACCGTCCCCACCTGGCGCGGGGAGTCGCGCATCAGGAGCGCCACCAGCGGGAACACCAGCGCCGCCACCCCCGCCACCAGCAGCACGGCCGCGCGCCACCCCGAGCGCTCCACCAGCGCCGCCAGCAGCGGGAGGAACACCAGCTGCCCCGTGGCCGTGCTCGCCGTCAGGATCCCCATCACCAGGCCGCGGCGCGCCGTGAACCAGCGGCTCACCACCGTCGCGCCAAGCACCAGCGCCGTCATCCCCGTCCCCCCGCCCACCACCACCCCCCACAGCAGCACCAGCTGCCACGGCGCCGTCATCCACGCCGTGGCCGCCACCCCCGCGGCGATGGTGCCCAGGGAAAGCAGCATCGTGCGGCGCACCCCCAGGCGGTCCATGATCGCCGCCGCGAAGGGGCCCATCAGCCCGTACAGCACCAGGTTGACCGAGACCGCCAGCGACAGCGTGGCCCGCGTCCACCCGAACTCCTCCTCCAGCGGCACCATCAGCACGCCCGGCGTGGCGCGCACCCCCGCCGCCGCCAGCAGCGTGACGAAGGTGACGCCCGCCACCACCCAGGCGTAGTGCGGGCGCCCGCGGGGCGGCATCGTCGTCGCCGCCGTCATCTCAGACGCGCTCGATCACGGTGGCGACGCCCTGCCCGCCCGCGATGCACAGCGTCACCAGCGCCGTCGCCAGGCCGCGCCGCTCCAGCTCGTCCAGCGCCGTCCCCAGCAGCATGGCCCCGGTGGCCCCCAGCGGGTGCCCCAGCGCGATGGCGCCACCGTTGACGTTCACCCGCTCCGGGTCCAGGTCCAGGTTCCTCATCACCTGGAGCGGGACCGCGGCGAACGCCTCGTTGATCTCCCACAGGTCCACGTCCCCGGGCTCCATCCCCGCCTTTCGCAGCGCCTTGCGCGCCGTCGCCGTGGGCGCCGTCAGCATGATGAGCGGGTCCTCCGCGTGCAGCGCCATGGACACGATCCGCGCCCGCGGCTCCAGGCCGTGCGCCCGCGCGTAGGCTTCGGAGGCCAGCAGCACCGCCGCCGCGCCGTCCACGATCCCGCTGGAGTTGCCGGCGGTGTGCAGGTGGCGGATCCGCCCCGCCTGCGGGTAGCGGGCCAGCGCGATCTCGTCCAGCGTCTCACCATCGGGCCCCGCGGGCGTGGCGCCGGTCTTTTCGAAGGCGCCGGGGAGAGCGGCCAGTCCTTCCAGCGTGGTGTCCGGGCGCGGGAACTCGTCCCTTTCCAGCAGCACCGCGCCCGTTTCCGGGTCGCGCACCGGGAACAGGCTGCGGCCGAAGCGGCACGCCGCCTGGGCCTCCGCCGCGCGGCGCTGCGACTCCAGCGCGAAGCCGTCCAGCTCCTCGCGCGTGAAGCCCTCCAGCGTGGCGATCAGGTCCGCGCTGATCCCCTGCGGCACCTGCGGGTGCTTGCGGCGCAGGTGCGGGTTCTTGCCGTCGCCCTCCGCGCCGTCCGATCCCATGGGCACGCGCGACATGCTTTCCACCCCGCCGCCCACCACCAGCTCCTGCGCCCCGCTCGCCACCCCCATGGCGGCGAAGTTCACCGCCTGCAGCCCCGATCCGCAGAAGCGGTTCAGGCTCACCCCGCCCACGTGCAGCGGCCAGTCCGCCGCCAGCACCGCGTTCCGCGCCACGTTGGCGCCCTGCTCCCCCACCTGCGACACCGCCCCGGCGACCACGTCCTCCACGTCCGCCGTGTCCATGCCGGTGCGCTCCGCCAGCGCGACCAGCGTCTGGGCGAGCAGCTCCTGCGGGTGAACGCCGGTGAGCGACCCCTTGCCCATCCTGCCGCGCCCCCGCGGGGTGCGGACCGCGTCGATGATGTATGCCGTGTCTGCCATGGTGCTCGTGCCCCTGGTTGCGTGACGGTCCGGGCCGATCTTTTATATGATGATCATAATATGAGTACTCGTCTCTTGCAATATTCCCGGAAAAATGAACATCGTGGACAGCGCGGTTTATCAGACCCGCCGCCGGAAAACGACGTTTCCGGGGCGCGGAGTCCACCCGGGCGCGGAGAGCGATGCCGGCAGGCGGGGAGCTGCGGGAGCTGCTGGAGGGGATCCTCGCGCGCTACGCCGGCGCGCGGGCGGGGGAGCCGTTCGGCGAGGAGCACCCGCTGTGGGGCGCCTTCAAGGGATTGCGCCAGGCGCTCTCCGCGCACCCGGCGGTGCGCGCCGTCCCCACGCTGCGCGTGTCGTGGTCGGCGGGGTTCGGCACCTGGGCGAAGGTGCCGTGGGTGGCGATGCCTGGACACGCGCGAGACCACCAACGTGCGCGAGGGGGTGTTCTGCGCGCTCCTGTTCCGGCAGGACACCTCCGGCGTGTACCTGGCGCTCTGCCAGGGCGCGTCCGAGCCGCGCAGGCAGGTGGGGCGCGAGATCGCCCGCACCCTCCTCCGCTCCCGCGCCGCCGGGCTGCGCACCCTGTGTGACGCCCTGCCGGAGCTGGGCTTCGCGCTGGACGACCGCATGGACCTGCGCGCCGACGCCGCCCCCGTCGCCGATCCCTCCGTCACCATCGCCCACAAGCTGTACGAGGCCGGGAGCGTCCCCCCCGACGCCATCCTGTCGCGCGACCTGGAGGCCGTGCTCGCCGCCTACCGCCGCTGCGTGGAGGAAAAGGAGCGCGCCGCCGCCCTGCCGGACGCCGGCGCGGGCGCCGCCGAGCCCGAGCGCTGGGACGAGCCGTGGGACCGCGCCGCGGCCACGGAGGCGCTGGTGGAGTACGTGGGGCGGCGGGGCTTCGTGTTCGAGCCCTGGCAGGTGGCCGCGTACGTCACGGCGCTGCGCACCAAGCCCTTCGCCATCCTGGCGGGGGTGACGGGGACGGGAAAGTCGCGCCTCCCGGCGCTGGTGGCGGAAGGGACGGGCGGCGTCGCGCGGCTGATCCCCGTGCGCCCGGACTGGACGGACAGCGCCGACGTGCTGGGCTACACCGACCTGCGCGGCGAATTCCGCCCCGGCGTGGTCCTGGACACCGCGCGCGAGGCCATGGGGCACCCCCGCCGCCACTGGACCGCCGTGCTGGACGAGATGAACCTGGCGCGCGTGGAGCAGTACTTCGCCGAGGTGCTCAGCCGCATCGAGGACCGGCGCCCCCACCCCCGCGGCGGCTTCGCCACCGCGCCGCTGCTGCACCCGGTGCCGCCCCCCGGCGACGAGTGGAGCGGCGTGGTCCTCCCGCCCAACCTGGCGCTGGTGGGGACGGTCAACGTGGACGAGAGCGCGCACGGCTTTTCCCGCAAGGTGCTGGACCGCGCCTTCACCCTGGAGCTGGCCGAGCCCGACCTGGCCGCGTGGGAGCCCGCCGGGGACGCGGGCGAGCCGGAGCCCGCCTGGTGGCCGGTCTCCGCCTGGCACCCGCGCGCCGTCACCCTGGCCGGCCTGGGCCCCGTGGGCGACTGCGAGCGCGCGCTGGTGCGCAGGACGGTGGAAGCCCTCGCCGCCGCCAACGCCTCGCTCGCCCCGGCCGGCCTGCAGGTGGGCTACCGCGCGCGCGACGAGGCCGCGCTCTTCGTGCTGCACGCCTCCGAAACGCCGGCCGCCTTCGCCACCCGCGGCGGCGAGCGCGTGGACCCGCTGGACCTGGCGCTGGGGATGAAGCTGCTCCCGCGCGTCGCCGGCGGGAGCGACGCCGTGCGGCGCGCGCTCCTGGGGCTGCTGGGGTGGGCCGGCGCCGGCCGCGGCGCCCTCGCCGAGGCCGAGGCCCGCGCGCTCCTGGACGCCTGGGAGGACGCCGGCCGCCCCGCCGCGCTCCCCGGCGCGCGCTTCCCCCGCACGGCGGCGCGGCTGGCGCTGATGTGGGAGCGCCTGCTGGCCGAGGGGTTCACCTCGTTCTGGCTGTGAGCGCCGACCTTTTCCGCATCGAGACCGACCGGGTCCTGCTCGTCTGGGCGGCCACGCGCGACGCGGAGCCCGCCTGGCTGTCGCCCTCCCCTCCGCCCCCCGGCCGCCTCGCCGTCCGCGCCCGGCGCCCCGGCCTCGCCTGGGGCCCGCAGGGGTGGCGCGCGGGCGTGCCGGACGCCGCCGCCCGCTCCGCCGACACCACGGAGGGGCCGCGGCTCTTCGAGCAGACCGGGTACTCGCTGTACCTGCGGGCAAAGGACGGGCACGCCGTCGCGCTGGAGCACCGCGACCCCGTGATCCTCCGCGGCCTGCGCGCCTCCGAGGGCGGCCGCGTGGTGCACGGGAGAATCGACTTCGGCGGCCAGGTGGGCCGCAGCGAGTTCACGGTGCGGGTGGACGGCGAGCCGGAGGTGGACTTCCAGGTGGAGGTGTTCCCCACCAAGCTGGACTACGCCACCGACTACGCCCGCCTGCGCGAGGACACCGGCGAGATCCTCACGGGGCTGGTGCTGGAGTACCTGCGCTCCACCTTTCACCTGGGGGTGGACCGGCACGCGCCGTCGCCCACCCGGCTGGAGTGGCTCGCGCTGCTCCGCCACGCCGCGGACGACCTGGAGCGCGCCCTCGCCGAGGTCGCCCGCCAGCCGTGCCGGGGGATGGCCGCCGCGGACGAGCCCGCCCGCGCCGAGCGCGTGCGCCGCCCGGACGCCCGCGTGCTGCGGGCCGTGCT
>JBEVLE010000707.1:0-3828 GCA_040509335.1 Longimicrobiaceae bacterium
GCGTGAGGGATTTCGGCCCGGAGGGGCGAGACCCGGCGGCAGTTTGCCGGGGCTCGACTCCGTTGGGCTGCGTTGTTTGCAGCCCTACGGAGCCGAAGCCCGACCCCGGCGCCAGCCGGGGGCACGCCCGAACCCGCCGTTCAACGCCGTTCGCCTACGAAGCCTCGCCGCCCTCGTCCTCGCGCGGCACGGGCACGTCGGCGACCTCGCCGGCCTCGGTGCGGAAGCTCCGGCGCACCCCGACGATGAAGAGGAAGAGGCCGGCCGCACCCAGCAGCATCTTCCCCTTGGACATCCCCCCGGACTTCCCCTGGTTGTGAAGCTTTGCTTTCATGTCGGTGTCCCGGTGTGCTCGCTCACTCCGGCGCCCCGTCGCGCCCGCCCGCGTACATCGCCTCGATCCGGTCCCGGTAGCGGGCCTCCACGACGCGGCGCTTCACCTTGAGCGTGGGGGTGAGCGTGCCGGACTCGATGGAAAGCTCCTCGGGGATCAGCGCCACCTTCTTGGGAAGCTCGTAGCGCGCGAACTCGCCCAGGCGCCCCAGCGCGTCGCGCTCCAGCAGCTGCTGCACCCTCGGGTCGGCCACGAGCGCGGCGCGGTCGGAAGGGTCGATCCCCTGCTGCCTGGCCCAGGCGGCCAGGTTCTCGAAGTCCGGCACCAGCAGGAGCACGGGAAAGGGGCGCCGGTCGCCGATCATCACCGCCTGCGCCACGTACGGCGACATGGCGGCGTCGTTCTCGATGGGCTGCGGCGCGATGTTCTTGCCGCCCGCGGTGACGATGATGTCCTTGAGCCGGTCGGTGATGCGCAGGAACCCGTCCGCGTCCAGCTCGCCCACGTCGCCGGTGTGGAACCACCCGTCCGCGTCCACGGCCTTCGCGGTGGCCTCGGGGTTGTTCCAGTAGCCCTTCATCACGTGCGGACCGCGGGTGAGGATCTCGCCCTGCGCGCCGATGCGTACCTCCACCCCCGGCACCACCTGCCCCACCGTCCCCAGCTTGACGTGCCCGGGGCGGTTGACCGCGATCACCGGCGAGGTCTCGGTGAGGCCGTAGCCCTCGTACACGGGGAGCCCCGCCGCGTGGAAGAAGCGGGCGATCCCCGCGGCGAGCGGCGCCCCCCCCGAAACGAAGTTGTCCAGCCGGCCCCCGGTGCGCTCGCGCAGCTTGGAAAACACCAGCCGGTCGGCGAGGCGGAACTGGAAACCCAGCGCGCCCGCGGGCTCGCGGCCGGCCAGGCGCTCGTCGGCGGCGCGGTCGCCCACGCGCCGGGCCCACGCGACCACGTGCTTGCGGAGCCCCGTGGCGCCCGTTGCCTTGGCGTAGATCTTCTCGAACAGGCGCGGGACGGACACCGCGACCTGGGGGCGCACCTCCAGCAGGTTGTCCGCCACGCGGTCCATGGACTCCGCGTAGGCGATGCACACGCCCTGGTCCCAGTACAGGTAGTCCACCATCCGCTCGAACACGTGCGACAGCGGCAGAAAGGACAGCGCCGTGTCGCCGGTGCGGATGATGGAGCCCAGCCCGTGCTGCAGGCAGGCGGCGACGTTCGAGGCCAGGTTGTAGTGGGTGAGCATCACCCCCTTGGGGTCGCCCGTGGTCCCCGAGGTGTAGATCAGCGTCGCCACGTCGTCGCGCGCCACCCGCAGCGCCGCCTCGCGGAAGCTTCCCGTCGCCCCCCGCTCCACGAGGGCGCGCCCGGCCTCCAGCACGTCCGCGAAGCGCTCCACCCCCGCCGCGCCGGCCGGGTCGTCGAAGGCGACCACCCGCTCCAGCGCCGGCAGCTCGCCGCGCACCTCCAGCACCTTGGCCACCTGCGCGGGGGTGGAGGCGAAGACCACCCGGGCGCCGCAGTTCTCCAGGATGTAGGCCACCTGGTTGGCGGGGAGCGTGCCGTACACCGGGACCACGATGGCGCCCATCGCCAGCACGGCGTAGTCGGCGACCGCCCACTCGGGCCGGTTCTCCGACAGGATCGCCACCCGGTCGCCCCGCTCCACCCCGCCCGCCGCCAGCGCCGCCGCGAGGCGGGCCGCGCGCTCCTCCACCTCGCGGTGCGGGATGGCGCGCCACGCCGCCCCGTCCCGGTAGCGGAGCGCGTCCGCGCGCGCGTGCCGGTCGACCGCGTGCAGGAAGATCCGGGGGATGGTGTCGCGCTCCACCGGGGCGAGCGGGACCAGCCGGTTCTGGCTCACCGGGGAGGGCGCGGCGGACATCGGTGCTCCTGTCAGCGGGGGAAGCCGGGGACGCGGTGCAGTGTGGGAAAATCCGGGCCAATATAACCCGGCCGCGGGTGAAGACAAGCAACGGCGCCGCCCACGGATCCGCGGCGGGCGGGTTGACGCTCTATGTTTGATTCGTTATACTTGTTTCGCAACACGCATAAGTAACGACTTCTTCCGCGGTGCAGCGTCCGCCCGCGGCGAGGTCGTCCCTCCAGCAGCTCCACCCGCCGGGCATTTCCGGCACCCGGACCGGTCTCGCGACCGGCCCCGGCGGGGGGGCACCTCATGGCGGCCACGCGGGCACGGCCCGCCGACGCGCCGCGCCTTCGCGAAAGCGAGCCCCTCCCCCATCCGTTTCACGGCAGGACGCCGGGCACCCCGCGCCGCACCCGCGGCGGCGGCGGATGCCGTCACCCCCTGATCGGGAGGAAATCATGGTACGTGTCACGCTCGACATCTTTTCCGGCCGCCCCAACCCCTCGTGGGTCCTGAACGAGCGCGAGGCCCGCGAGGTGCTTCGCCAGGTGGCCGCCCACCGCGAGGCCGCCACCCCGGCCGACCAGGACCGCGGCGTCCTGGGCTTCCGCGGGCTGATCATCGAGTCCGACGAGGGCTCGGTGGCCGCCGGGCACGACCTGCCGGCGAGCTTCCGCATCGCCAGCGGGCAGAGCGGCAACGAGGGCAAGGGGCTGGAGCTGGCGGAGCGGCTGATCTCCACGATGGGCCGCCCGTTCCCGGCCACCGGCGCCTCCGCGCACCAGGGCGCCTTCGCCGACCTGGACCTGCGCACCCTCGCCCTGGGCGAGCTGCAGTCGGCCCCGTCTTCGCCGGTCGGCGGCGTCTCGACGCTGGCCGAGCCGGGCGAGGTCACCGCGATGGCGGGCGCGACCGTGCTCGGCACGGACGCGAGCAGCTGGACCACGCTCACGGTGGGGTCGTGCAGCTACGAGGCCTCCGCGTTCAACCCCAACTTCTGGAACGCGAAGCGCACGACCATGCGCAACAACAACTGCTACAACTACGCCAGCAACCGGCGCACCGACACCTTTGCCCAGCCGGGGCGGGCCACCGGGGCGCAGGCCACGACCATGGCGTGCAGCAACGTCGACGCCGGCGCCGTGAGCGACGGGGCGGTGCAGGCCTCCACCTGCGTGGGGAGCGGGTCGCCGCGCCACTACATGGCGCTGGTGATCTGGCCCAACACGGACTACCACTGGTACCGCCACCACAGCGACGGCTTCTGGGGCCACAAGCCCGGCCAGACTGCCGCGCGCAACTACGACAACAGCAACAACGTCATCTACGACCCGCAGACCGCCAACCGCGGCGGCTACACCAGCTTCTGCGGGTACTACTTCGGGCCCTCGGGCATGCAGATCCTGTAGGTCTCGAGTAGGGTTCCGGGGTGGCCGCTTCGACGGGCCGCTCCGGAGCCGGGCGGTACTGCTGCCCGTCTCCTGCGCGGGTCGCGGAGCCAGCGGAAACTGCCCCGCTGTCTCCGCTCCGGCTGTGGGCGCCCCGCCAAACTGCCGGCGGGTCTCCCTCCGCAGAAGATTTTGGGGATAAAGCGGGAACGGCAAACGGCGCCCCCGCCTCGACA
>JBEVLE010000708.1:0-4052 GCA_040509335.1 Longimicrobiaceae bacterium
TGGGGCTGTACGTGTGCGGAGCCGGCGGCGCCCTGCTCGCCGCGGGGATGCCCGGGGAGCTGTGGATGGGGGGAGGCGGGGTGGCGCGCGGCTACCTGGAGCGCCCGGAGCTCACGGCCGAAAGGTTCGTCCCGGACCCGTTCGGGGGCGCGCCCGGCGCGCGGCTGTACCGGACCGGGGACCGGGTGCGGCGGCGGATGGGCGGAGAGCTGGAGTTCCTGGGGCGGGTGGACGCGCAGGTCAAGATCCGCGGCTTCCGCATCGAGCCCGGCGAGATCGAGGCCGTCCTCCTGGAGCAGGAAGGGGTGCACGAGGCGGTCGTGGTGGTACGCGAGGACGTGCCGGAGCAGAAGCGGCTGGTGGCCTACGTGGTCCCCCGGGACGGAGCGGAGCTCGCCACGGCCGAGCTGCGGGTGCGCCTCGTGGGGCGGCTGCCGGAGCACATGGTCCCGGGCGCCGTCGTGGTGCTGGAGCGGCTCCCCCTCACCGCCACGGGCAAGCTGGACCGGCGGGCGCTGCCGGCGCCGGAGCGCGGGGGCGCCGCGGAGCGGTACGTCGCGCCGCGCACGGAAGTGGAGGTGATCCTGTGCGAGGTGTGGGCCGGGGTGCTGAAGACCGAGCGGGTGGGGGTGGAGGAAAGCTTCTTCGAGCTGGGCGGCGACAGCATCCTTTCCATCCAGCTGGTTTCCCGCGCCCGCAGGCAGGGGCTGAAGCTGACGCCGCGGCAGGTGTTCGAGCGGCCGACGATCGCGCGGCTGGCCGAAGTCGCGGAGTGGGCGGACACCGACGCCGACGGGGCGATGCAGGGCCCGGTGGTGGGCGAGGCGCCGCTGACGCCGGTGCAGCAGCGCTTCTTCGAGGAGGACCATCCGGCGCGGCACCACTTCAACCAGGCGCTGCTGCTGCGCCCCCGGGAGGAGCTGGACGCGGGGCTGCTGGCGCGGGCCGCCGCCGCGCTGGAAGCGCACCACGACGCGCTGCGGCTGCGCTTCCGCCGGGACGAGGACGGGCACTGGACACAGACGCACGCGGAGCCCTCCGCCCGCGGTCCGCTGACCGTCTTCGACCTGTCGGGGCTGTCCGCGGACCGGCAGACGGCGGCGATCGAGGCGACGGCCGAGCAGGTGCAGCGCAGCCTGGAGCTGGAGCGCGGGCCGCTGCTGCGCATGGCCTGGTTCGAGCTCGGCGGCGGGGACACGGGGCGGCTGCTGGCCGTGGTTCACCACCTGGTGGTGGACGGCGTGAGCTGGCGGGTGCTGCTGGAGGACCTGGAGACCGCCTGCACCCGGCTCTCGGCCGGGGAGCCCGTGCGGCTGCCGCCCAAGACCACGTCGTGGAAGGCGTGGGCCGAGCGCCTGGCCGAGCACGCCCGCTCCGACGCGCTGGCGGAGGAGGCGGCCTTCTGGGCCGGGCAGGCCGCCCGGGAAGTGGCGCCGCTGCCCGTGGACGACCCGCGGGCCGCCAACACGCTGGCGCAGCGGCGGGGCGTGGGGGTGCGGCTGACCGCGGAGGAGACGGAGGCGCTGCTGCGCGAGGTTCCCGCCGCGTACCGGACGCAGGTCGACGAGGTGCTGCTGACGGCGCTGGCCGGCGCGCTGCGGCGCTGGACCGGCGAGCGGCGCGTGCGGGTGGAGCTGGAGGGGCACGGCCGCGAGGAGGAAACGGTCGGCGGGGTGGACCTGTCGCGCACGGTGGGGTGGTTCACCAGCGTGTACCCGGTCGTGCTGGAGCTGCCCGAGAGCGGGGGAGCGGGCGCGGCGCTCAAGGCGGTCAAGGAGCAGCTGCGCGCGGTGCCGGGACACGGGATCGGCTACGGGCTGCTGCGCTGGGTGGGTGCGGGTGCGGAGCTGGCCGATGCTCCGCCGGCCGAGGTGAGCTTCAACTACCTGGGGCAGTTCGACCAGGCGGTGTCGGGCGAGGCGTTCTTCGGCTTCGCGCCGGAGTCCGCGGGGGCGTCGATGGACCGGCGCGGCCCGCGGCCGCACCTGCTGGAGGTGGGCGCGTCGGTGCAGGCCGGCCGCCTGGAGCTGCAGGTCGGCTACGCCGAGGGAGTGCACCGGCGGGAGACCGTGGAGCGCCTGGCCGAGGGGTACGCCGAAGAGCTCCGGGGGCTCGTCGCCCACTGCCGTGGCGCGGACGCCGGCGGCTACACGCCCGCGGACTTCCCGCTGGCCGGGCTGGACCAGTGGGCGCTGGACCGGCTGCTGGGGAACGAGCGCGGGGTGGAGGACGTGTACCCGCTCTCGCCCCTGCAGGAAGGGATGATCTTCCACTCGCACCTGTCGCCGGGATCGGGCGAGTACGTGGGGCAGTTCGGCTTCCTGCTGGAAGGGCCGCTGGACGCCGCCGCGCTGGAGCGGGCCTGGCAGGACGTGGCCGGCCGCCACGAGGCGCTGCGGGCGGCCTTCGCCTGGGAGGGGCTGCCGCGGCCGGTGCAGGTCGTCCGCCGCGAGGTGGAGCTGCCCTTCGTGAGCGAGGACTGGCGGGGGCTGGGGGCGGAGGAGCGGCAGGCGCGCCTGGAGCGCTACCTGGACGCGGACCGCAGGGGCGGCTTCGAGCTGGGCCGCGCGCCGCTGATGCGCGTGGCGCTCTTCCGCCTGGACAACGAGGAGCACCAGCTCGTGTGGACGCACCACCACGTGGTGCTGGACGGCTGGAGCCTTTCGCTGATCTTCCGCGACGTGCTGAAGGGGTACGCGGCGTACGCGAACGGAAAGGCGCCGCAGCCCGGCACGGGTCCCCGCTACCGGGAGTACGTGGCCTGGCTGGAGCGGCAGGACCGCTCGCGCGCCGAGCGCTTCTGGAGGGAGACGCTGGCCGGCTTCGACGCGCCGACCCCCCTGCCGGGGGCGAGGCCGGGCCGCGGCGACGCGGGCGGACTGGGCGCGGCGGGCTGGCTGCTGCCGGAGGAGCGGACGCGCGCCCTGCAGGAGCGGGCGCGCGGGTGGGGCGTGACCATGAGCACGCTGGTGCAGGGCGCGTGGGCGCTGCTGCTGGCGCGCTACGCGGGGGTGGAGGACGTCGTCTTCGGGGCGACCGCTTCCGGGCGGCCCGCCGACCTGCCCGGGGTGGAGGAGACGGTGGGGCTGTTCATCAACACGCTCCCCGTGCGGGTGCGCGTGGGCGGCGCCGCCGGCCTGCGCGAGTGGCTGATGGAGCTGCAGATGGAGCAGGTGGAGGCGCGCGAGTACGAGTACGCGCCGCTGGGGGAGGTGCAGCGGTGGAGCGACGTCCCCGCCGGGGAGCCGCTGTTCCAGAGCCTGTTCGCGTTCGAGAACTACCCCGTGGACGAGGCGATGCGGGAGCAGGCGGGCAGCCTGGGGGCGCTGCGGGTGCGGAAGAACCTCCTGCACGCCCAGACCAACTTCCCGCTCCTCCTGGCGGCACACGGCACATCGCGCCTCAAGGCCGAGATCCGCTACGACCGTGGCCGGGTGGAAGCCGAAACGGCGGAGCAGATGGCCCGGCACCTGGAGACCGTGCTGGAGGCCATCGCATCCGACCCCGGGCTGCGCCTTTCCGAGGTGCCGCTGCTGCGCGGAGCCGAGCGCGAGCAGCTGCTGCACGCCTGGAACGGGGCCGACACCGGCTACACCGGCGAGGCGTGCCTCCACGAGCTGGTGCACGCCCAGGTGCTGCGGACCCCCGGCGCGCCCGCACTGCGCTTCGAGGGGCAGCGCCTCGGCTACGCCGAGCTCTTCCGGCGCTCGTGCCGGCTCGCCAGCCTGCTGCGGCGCGAGGGCGTCGGCCCCGAGGTGCGCGTGGCCATCTGCATGGACCCGGCGCCGGAGATGATCGTGGCCGTGCTGGGCGTGATGCTGGCCGGAGGCGCGTACCTGCCGCTGGACCCCGAGCTCCCCGCCGAGCGGCGTGCCTACATGCTGCGCGACACCGCCCCGGTGCTCCTGCTCACGCAGACGGCGCTCGCCGACCGGCTCGCCGACTGCGGCCTCCCGCTGTTCCTGGTGGACGCCGAGGCCGAGCGCCTGGCGCGGGAAAGCGACGAGGCGCCGCACACCGGGGTCGTTTCCGACAACCTGGCGTACGTCATC
>JBEVLE010000709.1:0-6518 GCA_040509335.1 Longimicrobiaceae bacterium
CGCCGCCGTGCCGGACTCGCTCCCGCCGGCGCGCTCGGTGGTGCTGGCGTGGGGCGCGGGGCCGGAGGCGCAGCGCGCGGCCGCGGAGGCGCTGTCGCCGGACGTGCTCCCCGACGGGGGCGACGCGCCGCCGGCGCGCTGGCCCGCCGCGCCGACGCTGCGCGAGGGCGACCCCGCGGAGGTGGGGATGAGCGAGGCGGGGCTGGAGCGGGCGGACGCGGTGATCCGCGCGGCGGTGGAGGCGGGGACCTTTCCCGGCGCCGCGCTGGCGGTGGGGCGCCGCGGGACGCTGGTGCGCCTGCGCGGGTACGGGCGGCTGCCGGGCGGGGCGGGCGCGGTGCGCGCCACGGAAACGCTGTACGACATCGCCTCGCTCACCAAGGTGGCGGGGACCACGGCGGCGGTGATGGCGCTGGTGGACGACGGCAGGCTGCGCCTGGACGCGCCGGTGCAGCGCTACCTCCCCGGCTTCACGGGAAGGTACAAGGACGAGGTGAACGTGCGCCACCTGCTCACGCACACCTCGGGGCTGCCGGCGGGGGAGTGGCTGTACGGCGACGCGCGCTCGCCGGCCACGGCGCTGCGGCAGGCGATGCGCGCCTCGCTGGAGGCGCGGCCGGGGGAGCGGATGGTGTACAGCGACTTCGGCTTCATCCTGCTGGCGAAGGTGGTGGAGGAGGTGGCGGGGATGCCGCTGGACGCGTACCTGGCGCGGCGGGTGTACGCGCCGCTGGGGATGTCGTCCACCCTGTACCTGCCGCCGGCGGCGCTGCGCCCGCTGACGGCGCCGGGGGCTTCGCGCTCCAACCAGGGCCACGTGCTGCGCGGGGTGGTGCACGACGCCAACGCGTACCGGCTGGGCGGGGTGGCGGGCCACGCGGGGCTCTTCGCCACGGCGCGCGACCTGGCGGTGTACTCGCAGACGCTGCTGAACGGCGGGAGCTACGGGACGCAGCGGGTGTACTCGCCGGAAACGGTGAGGCGCTTCACCACGGTGCGGACGCGGGTGGGGAACCGGGCCTGGGGGTGGGACGTCCCCGCGGCGCGCAGCTCGGCGGGGAGCTACTTTTCGCCGCAGTCGTACGGCCACACGGGCTTCACGGGCACCTCGATCTGGATCGACCCGACGCAGCAATTGTTCGTGGTGCTGCTGGCCAACCGCACCTGGGACAACGCCTCGCAGGCGGCGATGCTGGACGTGCGCGTCGCGGTGCACGACGCCGTGGCGAAGGCGATCACCGACGCGGCGATCCGCCCGCGCCCGGGGAGCCCCGCGGCGATCGAGGAAGCGCGCAGACAGAAGCTGGAGCGCGAGCGCAAGGCGCGCCTGGAGCGGGAGCGGATCCGGAGGCAGAAGCAGCGCCCGCGGCCCACGCGGAGGCCGAGGGGGCGGCGGGGGTGAGGAGGGGAAGTGCGAAAGTGAACGGCGGTACGGAGTACGGAACGGCAGGGCCCCCACCCCCACGGCCTGCCCCCTCCAATTCCCCCGCAAGCAGGGGAGGGGAGAACGACGACGGCGGAACGACAGCCATACGCGCCGTTCCGCCGTTGTCGTTTGCCGTTCCGTCGTATCCCCCAGAAGATGTTCGGGGGGAGACTCGCCGGCGGTTTGGCGAGGCTCACCCCGGCGGAGGGAAACCCGGGGGCAGTTTCCCGGGGTTCCCGGAGCCCGCGGAGGAGACCGGCGGGGCTGTTTCCGCCGGGCTCCGTAGCGGCCCACACCTAGATCATGAGGAAAACCTCAGCGCATGCGGTCGCGGGGCAGCCGCTTGTCCGCCGGAACGTTCCAGAAGATCACGTCCTCCCACCACTCGGGACCCCGGAACTTGACGTTCGCGAACCGGTCGTTGACGGCGTAGAACTCCGGGTCCAGGAAGATGGGCGCGTACACGGCGTCGTCGGTCACCTGCTGCTCCAGCTGCTGCCAGAGCCCCCGGGCGCGAGTCGTGTCGTTCTGGACGAGGATGGAGTCGATCAGCGCGTCCACCCGCGGGCTCCGGTAGCCGGCGAAGTTGGGCCCGTTGGGCGGAATGGAGCGCGAGTGGAAGAGCTGCTCGGCGTTGGGGCCCATGACGCCGGGACCCCACCCCCACCCCCAGAACGAGCCGGTGAACTCGCGGCCGCGCAGCCGCTCCACCCAGGTGGTGCGCTCGTACGAGCGGGGCGCCATGTCCACCCCGATGCGGCGAAGCTGCGCCTGCATGGCCACCAGCACGTCGCCGCGGATGGGGTCGCTGGCGCTGTACTCCACGTCCACGTGCAGCGGGCGCCCGTTCTTTTCCAGGATGCCGTCGCGGTTGGCGTCGGTCCAGCCGGCCTGCGCCAGGAGCTGCTTCGCCCCGTTTGGATCGTAGGGGATGGGGCGCACGCCGGCGCCGTGCTCGCGCAGCTTGGGCGGGATGGGGGTGAGCGCGGCCTGCCCCTGGTCGCCGAAGAGCCCGCGCACGATCCCCGGGCGGTCGATGCCCATGAGGATGGCACGGCGCACGGCGGGGTCGTCCACCGGGAACTTGCCGGTGTTCCAGGCGATCCACGCGGGCCGCACCTGCGCGGCGGTGTACAGCTTGACGCCGCGGGCGCCCTCCACCTCGCGGCGCTGGTGCGCGGCCACCTTTGCCATGTCGCCGTTGCCGTTGAGCAGCTCGGTGGTGCGCGCGGTGGGGTCGGGGACCAGGCGCATGATGACGCGCTCCAGCGCGGGGCGGCCCTCGGGGGCGTCGGGGTTGGCCTGCACCGTCACCTGCTGCCCCTTCTGCCACTGCTCGAACCGGAACAGCCCGTTCCCCACGGGGCGCTGCCCGAAGCCGGCGAAGCGCATGCGGTCGGCGGGGATGCTGTCCAGCAGGTGCCGGGGGACGGGGATCACCTCCAGCAGCGCGTTGAGCGTGGAGGGGCCGGTGCGGTTGAGCTTGACCTCCACCGTGGCGGAGTCCACGGCGCGGGCGGACTCCACGGCGATCACGTCCTGCTGCCGCGGCGAGGCGGTCCTGGGGTCCTTCTGCCGCTCGATGGTGAAGACCACGTCCCCGGCGGTGACCGGCCTGCCGTCGTGCCACTTGAGGCCGGGGCGCACGTGCAGGAGCACGGTGGCGCTGTCCGGCTGCTCCCAGCGCTCCAGCAGGTCGGGGACGTAGCTGCTCAGCGTGCTGTCGCGCCGCGCCAGCGCCCGGAAGGTGAGGTGGACGATCTGGTACGACGGGTTGCTGTCGAAGGTGAGCGGGTTGAGGTCGTCCGGCTCGCCGTCGGACAGGACGATCAGCGTGCCGCCGGGCGCTCCCCCGGCGAAGGTCCTGACGTTGGAGGCGGCGGCGGCGCCGCCCCCGGAGCCGGCGTCGCCCCCGCCGCCGCCGCACGCGGCCAGTCCCAGGATCAGGAGCGCCGCCGCGGGCGCGGCGACGCGGGAGAGCGGGAGCCTGCTGTGCGTTTGGGTCATCGAGGTTCCGGTCGCCCGGTGGCTGGTGGTGGACGGGGCCGGCTCAGAACCGCTCGAAGGTCCAGGGCCGCGGCACCCGGAAGACGCGGTCAAGCATTTCGAGTGCCGAAGCGTCGTCCACCGCCGCGTGCCCGGTGGCGACGGCCTGCGACGGGGCCACCGCGCCCACGAAGATGCGCGACAGCGTGCGCACCGGCAGCGTGAGCACGGGCCCCGTCGCCGCGCCTCCCAGGGCGCGCCCGGCGTGCATGCGCCCGCCCTCCACGCGCAGGCGCCAGGGGCCGTCGTTCTCGGGCAGGTCCTCGTCGCGCACCACCAGCGTGGCCGTGAGCGCGGCGTCCTGTGGGGCGGAGCGCAGCGCCAGCGCGCCGGCGACGTCCAGCAGCCGGAACATGGGCCCCACCATCAGTGACGCGGAGGGGAACCAGATCCCCCAGTTGGGGGCGCCGCCCAGCGGGAGCCGGGGCTCCTGCACGCGCTCGCCGAAGTCCTCCTCGGGGTGCGCGCGGTACACGAGCTGGCGGTGCTGGTCGCCCAGCGAGGAGAGCCAGGCGTAGATGCCGCGCTGCGCCCGCTCCGTGAGCCAGGCGCGCTCCTCCACCTCGGCGAAGCGCGAGGCCACGGGGAGGTCCGGCCGGTAGCGGACGATGGCGTACCCCTCGGGCTCGCCCTCCGGCCCGCGGTACACCACCGGCGCCAGGAGCGGGCTGTCCCAGGTGGAGTGCCAGCTCCGCTCGGCGCGCTCCATCTGCCCGGTCTGGGTGCGGATCCAGCGGTCGTAGACGGAGCGGAGGGCGGCGCGGTCGGCGTCGTCCACGACCTGGGTGACGCGCCCGCGCTCCTCGGGGTCGTCGGGGAGCGACTCGGGGGGGAGCTGGTACTGGAAGACCTCGCCCGCCAGCCCGTAGCCCAGCCGCTCGTAGAAGGTGACGCGGAAGGGGTACAGGGCGGAGGCCAGGTCGCCGCGCTCCAGCGAGTGCCGGAACGCCTCGCGCACCATCCGCCCCGCCATCCCCCTGCGGCGGTGCACGGGGGAGATGGAGACCATGGCCAGCCCCATGCTGGGAAACGGCGTCCCCGCGATCCACTGCCGGAAGCGCAGGATCTGGCAGGCGGCGGCGAGCCGCCCCCCGGACTCGCCCACCCACAGCGCTTCCAGCGCCCCGCGCGGGTCGTCCACCAGGGCGTTGGCCCACCACTCCACGGTGCGGCCGGGCGCGGGAAAGCTGTGCGTCACCAGGCGCGCCAGCTCGGGGATCTCCTCCTCCCGCGCCAGGCGGAACGTTTCGCTCAAGCTCCCTCTCCCTCCAGGGGTGGCGCGCCCGGCGCCCGGCGGGCGGGCTGGTCCGGGATTCGCGGGAACGCCGCGGGCGCGCGGGACGCGCCCCGACGGAACGCACCCAAGATACGGACGCCGATGACGCACCGCCAACCGACCCCGCTCCCCCGGATCGCCCTGCTCGCGGGCGCCCTGCTGCTGGCCGGCGCCCCCGCCTGCGGCACCGCCGCGCCCCCCAGCGACACCCCGGCCGACAGCACGCCCGCGGCGCAGCCCACGGGCGGCGCGCAGGCCGCCACGCCCCCCGCGCCATCGCGCCAGGCGGGCGTGGTGCCGGGGCTGGAGGTGCTGGTGCGCGACTCCATGCACCTGGTGCGCGGCAAGCGGGTGGGGCTGATCACCAACCAGAGCGCCGTCACCCGCTCCGGCGAGCTGGCGGCCGACCTGCTGGCGCGCACCCCCGGGGTGCGGCTGGTGGCGCTCTTCGGGCCGGAGCACGGGATCCGCGGCGAGCTGGAGGCGGGCGAGACCGTGACCGCCGGCCGCGACTCCAGGACCGGCGTGCCCGTGTTCTCGCTGTACGACCGCACCCAGCGCCCCACCGCGGAGGAGCTGGCGAACGTGGACGTGCTGGTGTACGACATCCAGGACATCGGCGCGCGGCCGTACACCTTCGTGTGGACCATGGCGATGGCGATGGAGGAGGCGGCCAGGCGCCGGATCCCCTTCGTGGTGCTGGACCGCCCCAACCCCATCACCGACGCGGCGGACGGCCCGGTGATGCACCTGGACGTGAGGAACGTGACGCAGGTGATCACCGGCTACTACACGGTGCCGCTGCGCCACGGGATGACCTCGGGCGAGATCGCGCGCTACTACAACGCCGACGCGAAGGTGGGCGCCGACCTGCACGTGGTGCCGGCGGAGGGGTGGCGGCCGGACGTGTTCTTCGACGCGACGGGGCTGCCCTTCGTGCGCCCCAGCCCCAACATCCGCTCGGTGGCGGCGGAATTGACGTACTCCGGGCTGGTGCTGGCGGACGGCGCCACCAACGTGCACACGGGGCGCGGCACGGACGAGCCGTTCACCACCTTCGGCGCGCCCTGGCTGGACGCGGCGAGGCTGCTGCAGGCGATCGCCAAGTACGACCTGCCCGGCGTGCGCTTCGTCCCGCAGCAGATCCGCCCCACGCGCGACCCCGCGGTGTACACGCAGTACCGCGACACCGCGTTCACCACGCTGCGCCTGGAGGTCACGGACCGCGCCGCCTTCCGCCCGGTGTACACCACGCTGGTGCTGCTGAGCGAGGCCAAGAAGCAGGCGCCGCAGCGCTTCCGGATCCAGAACACGGGCTTCACGCAGATGATCGGCTCCACCTGGGCGCGCGAGGCGTTCGACCGCGGCGAGGACCCGCGCGTGATCCAGCGCCGCTGGGACGAGGAGATGCGGGTGTGGCTCCAGCAGACGCGGCCGTACCGTCTGTACCGAACGCAGTGAGGTCAGACTTGTAGAGTAGGGACGGGCCGCTACGGAGCCACGGGGAACGGCGACGGCGACCCCCTCCCCCGACCCCTCCCCGCAAGGGGGAGGGGAGAACGACACGACGCACAAGGGGGTCAGGAAGCCCTCCCACAGAATGGGGGGATGGTGGCGAGCCTAAGTACACGTGCACCCAAATATCGGGACGTATGCGTCGTCGGCGGCTATATTCATCGTCCGAAAGGAGGTGGACATGCCGCGATCGAGTCCCAACGTCGTTCTCCTCTCGGATGCGGAGCGAGAGCACCTCGAGGTCACAGCCCGCAA
>JBEVLE010000710.1:0-3136 GCA_040509335.1 Longimicrobiaceae bacterium
GGCCGCCGCGCAGCCGGAAGCCGGGGAGCGCGAGGAGGAGGCCGGGGGCGGGAGCCCAACCGCGGCCGCGGTGCCGCCCGGCGGACCGGGCGGCGAGCCCGTGAACGGCGGGGAACGGGAAAATGGGGATGAAGCGAGCGCCGCCCCCGCGCCGGAGCAGCGGGAGAAGCGCGACGAGGCGCCATCCCCGGCCGGGGCGGCGACGCCGGCGGCCGATGTGGCGGGCGAGCGGCGCGAGGAGGAGGCGGACCAAGCGGCACGGCGGGCGGCTCCCGAGCCCGGCGCGCCCCGCGACCCCGAGACCACCGGCGAACGTGCGCCAAAGGAGCCGGAGGAGGTGGTGGGCGAGGAGAAGGCCCCCTCTTCCGAGGCGACGGAGGAGGGGGAGCCCGGAGTCGAGCCCGGCCCTCCGGAGCCTGCCGCCGAGAAGCCCGGCGCCGAGAAGCCCGCCCCGGGCCCGCCCACGGCGCGCGCTCCCGAAGGCGGCCGCCCGCTCCCGCCGCGCATGCGTGGTGAGGCCGAGAAAGCCTTCGGCTGGGACTTCTCGCGCGTGCGCCTGCACACCGGCCCCGAAGGCGAGCGCGCGGCCCGTGACGCGGGGGCCCAGGCCTTCACCCGCGGCCGCGACGTGGTGATGGGCGAGCGCATGCCCGAGCCCGAGACGGCCGCGGGAAAAACGGTACTGCAGCACGAGCTCGCGCACGTGGTGCAGCAGGAGAAAGGAGGGCGGACGGGCGAGGGGGAGGGCGGGCGGGCGGAGGAGGCGGAGGGCGGGCGCCGGCGCGAGGAGGAGAAGGGCGGCGGGCTGGCCGGCGGGCTCTCGCCCGCGCCGGAGGGCGTCCAGGCGCTCCCGCTGGTGACGGCCGTGAACGCGCCCGGCGAGCTGGGGGTGGGGCGCAGCATCGGGGTGGAGGCGCAGCTGACGCCGGGCTCCCCCCGGGGCACGCGGCTCGACTGGTCTCTGGTGGGGGCGCCGGCCGGCGTCACCATCCAGGGGCGCGGGCGGCGGGTCACCGTCCGCGCCGGCACCGGCGTGCCCACCCTGACGGCCGCGGGGGGCACCTTCCAGGTACAGGCCACGGTGCACGGGGCGCCGCTAGACACCGCCATATCGGCGCCGGTGATGCTGGTGGGGATCACTGCGGTCGGCTTCGTCCCCACCCCGGAGTTCCCTCTCATGGCCACGGCGATCCCCACCACCGGGCCTCCCGACACCGGCGAGCCCAACCGCGACGGGGTCACGGGGAACACGGTCACGGTGAACGCCGTGACGGCGCCCGCGGGACGCCCGGTGACCGTGCGGCTGACGCGCGCGCTGGGGGCCACCGCGGCGGGGAACGTGGTCACCCCTGGACGCACCACGGGGAACATCCGCGTCCGCATCACCGACGACGCCACGGCGAGCCGCCGCGACGCCACCCTCCCCATCAACCCGGTGCCGCTCAGGCTGCGCGGCTTCGGGGCGCAGATAGACGCGGTGCCGGCGGGCCTGTACGGCTGTCAGAACCCGCTCCGGTTCGCTCCCTCGGACCGGGCCAACCCGCTCACCCGCCAGGTGGGCGAGACCATCGCGGTCCCCCGAGACGACCTGGGCCTCGCGCCTGTCCTCAACACCTCCGCCGGCGGGCCGAACCCGGCGCCGATCCCGGCGCTCACCGCCCCCGCCGACCAGTGGACGGACAGGCTCTTCACTCCGCAGGTGCTTCCGCCGGGCGCGGCGCCCGACGCGAACACCATGAACGTGAACATGTACGTGGGCCCCGGGGTGGCCGCCACGCTGCCGCGCGTCATCGTCATCCGCCAGGGCTTCCACTGGTGGAGCTGGGACGGCGCCCACGTCGGACCCGAGTTCGACCGCGGCATCCATCGCCGCTCGCTGATCCGCACCGGCGCCAACGCCTTCGCCTTCCGCACCGAGCACATCTTCCCCGGCGCGCGCGCCCGCGCCGACGACGACCCGTACGTGAGCCCGTACGCCGGCGTGGCCTCGCCGCTCATCATCCTGTCCAACGTGGCCTCGGCCCCCGCCGCGCCAGCCGCGGCGCGGCTCGCCGCCGACGGCACCGCCACCGCCAACGTCACCGTCGTCGGCACGCACCCGGGGCGCAGCGTGAACTGGAGCGTCCTCTCGGGCCCGGGCGCCTTCACCGCGGCCGCCGCGACGGCCAACCCGGGGGGCACGGCCGCCACCCTGCAGGCCGGCGCGGCCCCGGGCCGGGTGCGCGTGCGCGTGGAAGACGCGGTGTTCCCCAACCGCCGCACCGAGGGCACCATCCGCGTGGTGCCCGTGCGGCTGCTGCGCATGCGCCCGGCCGTGCGCAGCGTTCCCGCCGGCACCCTCACCATGGTGGTCTCGGTGGACGCCGACCCCGGCGGGCGCACGCTGAGCTGGACGGTGGACCCGGCGGCGGCCGCCGCGGGAGTGGCCGTGGCGCCCGACGCGATTCCCGCGCTCGCCGCCGCGGCGCGCACCGCCACGGTCACGCGGCCGGCGGGGTTCACCGGCACCGTGACGGTGACGGCCAGCGACAGCGTGCTGACCGCGCGCACCGCCTCCACCACCGTCCGCTTCCGCTGAGCGCCCATGAGCGACGACGACGCGCCCCGCACCGCCGAGCACTCCGTCCGCGTGGAGCACGCGGGCCGGTCCGCGCGCGCCGTGCTGCGCGTCCCCGCGTCGGCCGTGGCGGGGGCGCCGGTGGAGGCGTCGCTCGTGTTCGAGAACCTCTCCGACGCGCCGCTCTTCCTGGCCGTCGGCGCCAGCCGCGTCACCCTGCGGCCCGACGGACTCACGATGGAGGCGGAGCTGCGTCCCGAGAGTGGCGGCCCGCTGGCGCTTGCCGACCCCTTCTCCGGCGCGGTGGAGCTGGGCGGCCCGGCGGGAGTGGTGAAGGTGGAACCCGGGACGGAGTGGCCGCAGCCACTGCTGCTGAACGAGTTCGTGCGCCTGGAGAACGCTCGCGACGCCCTGGCCCCCGGCGGCCGCGGCGCGCTGCGGGTGCGGGTGCGTCGGCCGCTCCCCCTGGCGTCCGGCGAGGCGGAGGCGTTCCGGTCGGACCCCGGCGTCCCCGTGGCCGACCTGGCGGTGGAGGTGGCGCTCGTGCGCGACGACGCCGCCCTGGCCGCCGCCGTGGAC
>JBEVLE010000711.1:0-12046 GCA_040509335.1 Longimicrobiaceae bacterium
CCCCGCGTGAGGGATTTCGGCCCGAAGGGGCGAGACCGCGCGGCTGTTTGCGCGGGCTCGACTCCGTTGCAGACGGTTGTTTCGTCTGCTACGGAGCCGAAGCCCGACCCCGGCGCCAGCCGGGGGCACGCCCGAATCTGTTGTTAAATGCGGTAAAACTACTCGATGGTGTGCGACCCGTCGGCCTCGCTCTCGGGAGCGCCGGGGAGCGTCTTGCGGTAGTCGGAGATGCCCCACCAGAGGAGGACCACGCCCAGGACGCCGTACACCGCCGCGAGCACGTCGGGCCGCTCCAGCATGCGGCCGATCCCCAGCCCCAGCGAAAGTCCGCCGACGGCGACGACCGCGATGGTGATCCAGGGCGAGCGCAGGAAGTCGAGGCGGCTCATGCGGCTACCCCGGGGTGCGGGCGGCGCGCGAGCGGATCACGTCGAAGGCGACCCGCCGCGCGACCTTGTACGTGCCGAAGGCGAGGAGCGCCCCCACCGCCAGCCAGAAGACCACGAAGTTGGTGGAGTGCAGCGCGCCGGTCCACCAGAGCGCCAGCAGGTACGCCACCGAGAACGCCGCCGCGGCGGCGAGGGCGAGGGGGGTGGCGCGGCGCACCACGCCGGCCCGGCACTCCTCGCACCACCCGGCCGCGTCCGTCTTTCCTTCGGCGGGCTCGCGGCCGCACTGGCGGCAGGCGGAGTGCGCGGGGGCGGAGGTCACAGGCGCTCGATGATGGCGTCGGCGAAGGTGTCCGTGGTCCCCGTCCCGCCCAGGTCGGGGGTGGTGCGGTCGCCCTCGCGGATGGCGGCTTCCAGCGCGGTGCCGATCCGCGCGGCCTGCTCGTGCATCCCCAGGTGCCGCAGCATCATCACCGCGGCCAGGATCAGCGCCGCGGGGTTGGCGATCCCCTTCCCCTCGATGTCGGGGGCGGAGCCGTGCACCGCCTCGAAGATGGCGGCGTCCTTGCCGATGTTGGCGCCGGGCGCCAGCCCCAGCCCGCCGACGAGCCCGGCGATCTGGTCGGAAAGGATGTCGCCGAACATGTTCTCGCAGACGATGACGTCGAAGCGGTACGGGTCCATCACCAGCATCATGGCGGTGGCGTCGATGATCCGGTCCTCGAACTCCACGCGCCCTTCGTACTCCTTGGCGATCTCCCGGCCGATGTCCAGGAAGAGCCCCTGGGTGTACTTGAGGATGTTGGCCTTGTGCGCCAGCGTGACCTTCCTGCGCCCGTGCGACACGGCGTACTCGAAGGCGTAGCGGACGATGCGCTCCACGCCGAAGCGGGTCACAAGCATCACCGATTCGGCGGCGGCGCGCGGGTCGCTGCCGATGCCGACGTAGTGCTCGACGCCGCTGTACAACCCCTCGGTGTTCTCGCGGATGAGGACCAGGTCGATGTCCTCGTAGCGCCCGCCGGGGACGATGGTGCGCGCGGGGCGGACGTTGGCGTACAGGTCGAACTCCTTGCGGAGCGCGACGTTGATGGAGCGGAACCCGGTCCCGGACGGGGTGGTCAGCGGCCCCTTGAGCGACACGCGGCTGGCGCGGATGGACTCCAGCGTCTCGTCGGGGATGGGGGTGTTGTGGAGCGAGAGCGCGGCCATGCCGGCCTCGCGGCGGTCCCACTCGATGTCGGCGCCCGCGGCCTCGATCACGCGGACCGTGGCGTCGGTGATGGACGGGCCGATCCCGTCGCCGGGGATCAGGGTTACGGTCTGGGCCATTGGACCTGCGTCAGGTGTGATGCGTCGGCCCGGACGCCGGGTCCGGGCACAGGCGCTGTGGGCAAGGTGCGTTCCAGCGGGCCGGGCGCGGCGTCACCGCGCGCCGGCGGCGGCCATGCGCGCGGCCAGTGCCGCCGCGGCGCTGCCGATGGCGCGCGCGTCGGCTTCGGGGCGGGGGTCGCCCTCGGCCTCCCCCCACCACACCACGTCGCCGCTGCGCGCGTCTATGATGGCGGCGTCGATGCGCACGCGCCCCTCGGCCGCGCCGGCGGGGCGCGAGAACGCGGCGGAGCGCGGGAGCAGGATCAGCCGCACGTCGGTGAGCGCGGCGTAGCGCCGCAGCTCGCCGGCCAGCGGCTCCACCGCCTGCCGCACGCGGTGGTGCACCAGCGGGTCGCCGGGGAGGGCGCGCGGGTCGGCCGCGAAGCCGGGCGAGCGCCGCAGCGCCCGCTCCAGCACGTCGGGCGCGACCAGCGTGGCCCGCGGCTCCCGCTCCCCCAGCGCGAAGAGCAGTTCCCGCCCCAGCCGCTCGTCGGCGTCGCCGGGGAGCCCGCTGATGGCCTGGAAGGGGAGCACCAGCAGGCGCAGCCCGGCCAGCCGCAGCGGCGGCGCCGTCGCCGCGAGCGCGGGGGCCGCGGCGGGCGCGGCGGCGTCCGGCGCGCCCGCGGCCGGCGGGGGCGCGGAGGCGCAGGCGGCGAGGGAGACGGCGAGTGCGAAGGCCGGCAGCCCCCACCCGGCTCGCTTTAGGCTCGCCACCCTCCCCCAATTCTGGGGGAGGGCTTCCCGACCCTGGGGACCGTGGTGCCGCTCTGCGCCGTTGCCGTTGCCGGCTGTTCCCTGTCCCCTGTTCCCTGTTCCCTGTCGTTTCAAAGCAGGTGCCCCCCGTCCACGGGAACGACGGTGCCGGTGATGTGGCGCGCCAGCTCGGAGCACAGGAACACCACCACGTTGGCGACGTCCTGCGGGTCGCCCAGGCGGCCCAGCACGGCGCGCTCCCGGGCGCTGTCCAGGATCTCGGCGGGGACGCCGCTGGTGAGCCGGGTGGTGCGGATGTAGCCGGGGGCCACGGCGTTGACGTTGACGTTGCTGGGGCCCAGCTCCAGCGCGGCGGAGCGGGTCAGCCCCAGCACCCCGGCCTTGGAGGCGGAGTAGTTGGAAAGCCCGAACTCGCTGCGCAGCCCGTGCACCGAGGACACGTTGACGATCTTGCCGTCGTGGTGCCGCCGGAAGTGCGGGGCGACGGCGCGGATCATGTGGAAGGCGCCGGTGAGGTTGGTGTCCAGCACCGTCCGCCACTTCTCGTCGCTGAGGCGCCACAGGGCCCCGTCGCGCCCGATGCCGGCGTTGTTGACCAGGATGTGCAGCCCGCCCATGCGCTCCAGGACGTCGTCCACGAAGCTCCCGACCGCCGCGGAGTCGCGCACGTCGCACTCGGCGTGGTGGCAGCGGACCTCCAGCTGCGCGACCTCGCGCGCGGTCCGCTCGGCCTCGCGGGCCATGTCGCCGGAGTCGTCGTACGAGAAGTAGTTGAACGCCACGTGCACGCCGTGCCGCGCCAGCTCCAGCACGATGGCCCGCCCGATCCCCGTGGCGCCCCCGGTGACGATGGCGACGCGCCCCCGCAGCGACGAGCCGTACATCAGCCCCTGCGGCTGGGTCTCCTCCACCACCTCCTCCAGCAGCATCTCCACCGGGTCGGCGATGACGATCTCCTGGAGGGGGGGCGGCGTGGTCGAGGACGCGGGCTCGCCGCCCTGGAGATCCGGCGGCGACGACCCGTGGGAACGCTGCATGGGCGGTGGGGGTTGCGGTCAGGTGGTGCGCCGCCGGCGGGGCGCGCAGGCGGGGATTGTACCTCCCCCCCCGCCCCCCCGGCAAGCGGTGCGGCACCGCCTCCGGGCGCAGCCGGCGCGGGCCGGACGGACCGAGCCGCAAGGAGTGCGCCCGGGCGCACTCGCCTCCCGACCTCCCGAATGTGCTCCTGCCCCGTGCCCCTGGTGTGCGGCTCGGGGACACGCACTGCCCGACAGGCGGCTGGACGAGGGAGCTGGAGGCCGCGGAAGAAACGGAGCGGCCACGACCATCCAATCTGTTGGTGGCAGATCGAAGAGGGTTGGAGAGGCAGGGTCGAGGGAGGATGCGAGCAGGCGAACCTTGGCCGGACGGAAATTCGCCTCGAGTGTTCGTCGACGGTCTTTGTCTCGCCTCTCGAAGGCGGTTCGCCACGGATGTCCGTGCTGTTCGCACTCCACTGCGGCCCCGCCGCTCAACACTGAGCGGCGCGAGCCAACCCACCTCATCAAGGCTGAACCATGACTGGAAAGCTCCTGCTCCCGGTAGCACTCGCCACTCTGTATGGGGGTGCCGCCCTCGCGCAGAACTGCTCGGACGTGATCGCGCTTTCCCGTGAGGTGCGAACCACGAGCTTCAATCAAGCAGAGTTCCAGGTTCAGGCTGCCGCCTTCTGCAACGAGTACAGCAGCACGAATACCGGAGCCAAGAGCCAGAGCTTCAACCTGGCCTACGAGGCGCTGTCCGGGATGTTCGGCTCCTCCAAGTCGAGTCAGGCGGCAGTGGCAACTCGCGTATGCAGCACGAACGACTTGAAGACGGCACGGGCTGACGCCTACAGCAGCTATCTCTCGTCCGTGGACGAGCGCGCCTACAAGGCGTACGAGCAATGCATCGCGCTCGGCCAAGAAGGGGTCCGGTTCCAGAACCCGTCCATGCTTGCCGGGGAGTTTTTCATCTCGACCTCGTTTACCTCGTCGTCATCTACCACGAGGGCGGATCTCCTCGCCACTCCGTCGGATGGGATCCAGTGCACCTGGGAAGGCGTAGGAGGCACCCGGAGAATCCTCATCAACGGTCAAACGGCCGACCTCAGATGCCGCAAGAGTCAACCGACGAAAGGCGGCGTCGTGCGCATCACCAACCAGACCAGCGGAAGACCGAACCAGACGCTCGCGTTGAACTGGGGTGCCCACGACGCCGACGGCCTCCCTCTCGATCTCCTGGCCCAGGTACGCAGTCGCTACGAACAGCTCCTCACCGCGCTTCGCACTTCGGTCGTAGCCTTCGCTGACGAGAAGTGCCCCCCGGAGTGGGAGCCGTACGAGCCCGCGTTCGGCCGGTTCGTGCGCGGCCTGGACCCCACCCGCCAGGTGGATCCAGACACCACACGCGCGGTGGGAAGCTTGCAGGGTTTTGCAGTCGGGAAGCACGCGCATGCGTATGCACAACCCGAACGGCGGGACCGGAATCCGGTGGGCGCGAACAACTACTGCAGTCCGATGTCCAACTGGCATCTCTGCCATTACTGGACCGGCAACGCGGCCGGGGAGGCCAACACGCCGACGCAGGAGAACGGAGGACCCTCCGAGAGCCGCCCGGTGAACGTCGCGCTCCTGTATTGCCGACAGCGCAGTTGACGCGGCGATCCCCGCGTGAGGGATTACGGCCCGAAGGGGCGAGACCCGGCGGGGCTGTTTCCGCCGGGTCTCGACTCCGTTAGCCCGCGTTGTTTGCGGGCTTACGGAGCCGAAGCCCGACCCCGGCGCCAGCCGGTGGCACGCCCAAACCCGCTGTTCAAGCAGTTCAGGCCGTCAGCGAACTCCGTCCTCGGCGTGGTGCTTGATGGTGCGGCCCTCCACCAGGAACACCACGTCCTCGGCGATGTTGGTGGCGAGGTCCGCGATGCGCTCCAGGTTGCGGCTCACCAGGAAGAGCGACATGCTCGGCCCGATGCGGCGCGGGTCCTCCATCATGTGCGTGAGCAGGATCCTGAACAGCGACTCGTGCAGCGAGTCCACCCGGTCGTCGCGGCGGCACACCTCGCGGGCGCCCTGGGCGTCGCCGCGCACGAAGTCGTCCAGCGCGTCGGAAAGCATGCCGCGGGCGAGGCGCGCCATCTCCTCGATCTCGGGGAACTGCGCGAAGGGCTGGCTGCCCGCCAGGTGCGGCACCGCCTCGGCGATGTTGACGGCGTGGTCGCCCACCCGCTCCAGGTCGTTGGAGATCTTCATGGACATGGTGATCAGGCGCAGGTCGCGCGCCATGGGCTGCTGCAGCGCCAGCAGGTGGATGCAGGCGTCGTCCACCTCCACCTCCAGCGCGTCCAGCTCCTTGTCGCCCAGGATCACCGCCTGCGCCTTCGCCTCGTCGCGCTCCAGCAGCGCTTCCACGCTGGCCTTGACCAGCTCCTCCGCCAGCTGCGACATGTCCAGCAGGCGGTTCTTGAGCTGGGCCAGCTCCTCGTGGAAGTGGCGGACGCCGGGGGCGGGGCTCATCCGAACCTCCCGGTGATGTACGCTTCGGTGCGCTCCTCGCGGGGGTTGGTGAAGATGTCGTCGGTCCTGCCCACCTCCACCAGCTGGCCGATGTAGAAGAACGCGGTGAAGTCGGAGACGCGGGCCGCCTGCTGCATGTTGTGCGTCACGATGACGATGGTGTAGTCGGCCTTGAGCTCGTAGATGAGCTCCTCGATCTTCTGCGTGGCGATGGGGTCCAGCGCGCTGGCGGGCTCGTCCATGAGCAGCACGTCCGGCTGCACGGCCAGCGCCCGCGCGATGCACAGCCGCTGCTGCTGCCCGCCGGAAAGCCCGAGCGCGCTGCGGTCCAGCCGGTCCTTGACCTCGTCCCAGAGAGCGGCCTGCCGCAGCGACCGCTCCACGATCTCGTCCAGCTCGCGCCGCCCCCGGGCGATGCCGTTGACGCGCGCGCCGTACGCCACGTTGTCGTAGATGGACTTGGGGAACGGGTTGCTCTTCTGGAACACCATCCCCACGCGCTTGCGGAGCTGCACCACGTCCACCCCGGGGTCGTACACCGGGGCGCCGCGGATGAGGATGTCGCCGTCGTGGCGGGTGCCGGGGATCAGGTCGTTCATCCGGTTGATGGAGCGCAGGAAGGTGCTCTTCCCGCACCCGGAGGGCCCGATCAGCGCGGTCACGCGGCGCTCGGGGACCACCAGGCTGATGTCGTTGAGGGCCCGCGCGCCGCCGTACCAGAAGGAAAAGTCCCGGGCTTCCACCGCCGGGACGGGCTGGGAGGGCTCGCCGCCCTGCGGCTGGGTCCTCCCGGGACGGGGAGCGGGGGTGTGCGAAGCCGGCATGGTGGACGCCTGGATGGACGTTTCGGGCATGCTACCGGTCCTTGTAGGGACTGCGGATCAGGAACCTCGCGGTGAGGCTGACGGCGAGCACCAGGCCGATGAGCACCAGCGCCGCCGCCCAGGCGAGCCGGTGCCACTCCTCGAACGGCGAGGTGGCGTACTGGAAGATCTGCACCGGGAGCGCGGCGATGGGCTCGTCCAGCCGCCACCCCCAGTACGGGTTCACGAACGCCGTGAACAGCAGCGGCGCGGTTTCCCCCGCGACCCGCGCCAGCGACACCAGGACGCCGGTGAGGATCCCGCTGCGCGCGGCGGGGAGCACGATCCCCAGCGTGGTGCGCCAGCGGGTGAAGCCCAGCGCCAGCCCGCCCTCGCGCAGCTCGCGCGGCACCAGGCGGATCATCTCCTCGGTGGTGCGCGTCACCATGGGGAGCAGCATGATGGCCAGCGCGATCCCCCCCGCCAGGGCGGAAAAGTGACCCATGGACACCACCACCCACGCCCACACGAAGATCCCCACCACGATGGACGGGATCCCGTTCATCACGTCGGTGAGGAAGCGCACCACGCCGGCGAAGCGGCTCCCCTCCGCCTCGGCCAGGAAGAGCCCCGCGCCGATGGCGACGGGGAGCCCCAGCGCCGCGGCGAGCCCCACCAGGAACACGGTCCCCAGGATGGCGTTCCCCATCCCCCCGCCGGTCTCGCCCACGGGCGCCGGGAGCCGGGTGAAGAACGCCGGGTTCACCGACGACACCCCCGCCCGCAGCAGGTGGAAGAGGATGAGCACCAGCGGCACCACGGTGAGCAGCGCCGCCACCCCGGTGAGGGTGAGCATCAGGGCGCTGGTGGCGCGCCGGCGCCGGTCGCGCCCGGCGCTCGCCGCGGCCGCGCTCACCGCCCCTCCCGGCGCGCCACGCGCCACACCAGCAGCCTCGCGAAGGTGTTCACCACCACGGTGATGCCGAACAGGATCAGCGCCACCTCCATGAGCGCCGCCAGGTACAGGTCGGTGCTCGCTTCCGAGAACTCGTTGGCGAGCACGCTGGCCATGGTGTAGCCCGGCGCGAAGAGCGAGGTGGCGATCTCCGGCCGGTTGCCGATCACCATGGTCACGGCCATGGTCTCGCCCAGGGCGCGCCCCAGCCCCAGGATGGTCGCGCCGATGATCCCCGGCGTGGCGTACGGGAGCACCACCTGCCAGGTCATCTCCCAGCGGGTGGCGCCCAGCGCCAGCGCGCCCTCGCGCTGCACGCGCGGCACCGCGGCCAGCACCTCGCGCGACACCGCGGAGATGAAGGGGACGATCATGATGGCCAGGATCACCCCGGCCGACAGGATGCTCACCCCGTACGCCGGGCCGCGGAACAGCCCGATGCTGTCGCCCAGCGCGTTCGCCAGCGGCTCCTGGATGGCGGAGCGCAGCCACGGCACCAGCACGAAGATCCCCCACAGCCCGTAGACCACGCTGGGGATCGCCGCCAGCAGCTCGGTGCCGAAGGCTACCGGCGCGGCGACCCAGCGGGGGGCCAGCTCGGTGAGGAAGATGGCGAGCCCCACCGCCAGCGGCACCGCGATGAGCACCGCCAGCAGCGACGAGGCCAGCGTCCCGAACACGAACGGCAGCGCGCCGAACTGGCCCTCCACCGGGTTCCACTCGCTGCTGGTCAGGAACCCCCACCCGAACTCCCGCACCGCGGGGAGCGCGGAGGCGCCCACCCGGAGAAGCAGGAACGCCAGCAGCAGGGGGATGACCATCCCCATCGCCAGCAGCGCGTACCCGTAGACGCGGTCCGCGAGGTTGCCGCGCCCGCCCGCCAGCGTCAGCGGGCGGCGCGGAGCGGGGCCGGCGAGCGCGCCGGCTTCCTCCGGGACGGCCTGCATCGCCACGCTCAGCCCGCCGCCGCCGCCACCGGCTGGCGGTCGGCGCCGCAGGTCACGGTCTGCAGCCGGGCCAGCACCAGCCGCTCCACGTCCGCGGGGAGCGGGGCGTAGTGCAGCTCGCTCGCCTGGGCGTCGCCCTGCGCGCCCATCCCCCAGCGGACCACGTCCACCAGGGCGCGCGCCTTGGCGCAGTCCCCGATCTGGGGCGGCACCAGCAGGTACGTCCACGAGGCGATGGGGTACGCCGCCGCCCCCGCCGGGTTCACGATGGACACGCGGAAGTCGGAGGCGGGCCCCAGCCGGGCGGCGAGCCCCTCGGCGGCGGCGGTGGTCGCGGCCACGGAGGGCTGCACGAACTGCCCCGCCCGGTTCTGCACCGACGCCGTCTGCAGGCCGGTCTGGCGGGCGTAGGCCAGCTCGACGTAGCCCACCGCGCCCTCGGTCTGCCTGACCTGCCCGGCGACGCCCTCGTTGCCCTTGGCGCCCAGCCCGGTCGGCCACTTCACCGACTTGCCGACGCCCACCTGCTGCTTCCACGCCGCGCTCACCGCCGACAGGTAGTCGGTGAACACGTAGGTGGTGCCGCTGCCGTCGGTGCGGTACACCACCAGGATGTCGCGCGCCGGGAGGGCCGCCCCGGGGTTGAGCCCCGCGATGCGCGGGTCGTTCCACCGGGTGATGCGCCCCAGGAACACGTCGGAAAGCACGTCGCCGCTCAGGCGGATGGGCTGCTGCACGCCGGGGAGGTTGTACGCCACCGTCACGGCGCCCAGCACCGTGGGGATGTGCAGCATCCCCGGCGCCCGGGCGAGCTCCTCGTCGTTCATCGGCGCGTCCGAGGCGCCGAAGTCCACCGTCCCCTCGGTGACCTGGCGGATCCCGCCGCCGGAGCCGATGGAGCCGTAGGTGACGCGGACGGGGTTTTCCCGCCCGTAGCTGTCGAACCACTTGGAGTAGATGGGATACGGAAAGGTCGCCCCCGCGCCGGTGAGGGCGACGGTGCCCCCGGGCGCGGCCGCGCCCTTGGCCATGCCGCCGGGCGTGGCGCTTCCCCCTTCCCCGCCCTCCCCGCCGCCGCACGCCGCCAGCCCCGACGCGAGCGCCAGGGCGAGAGTTCCGGTCCGGAATCGCTTCATCGTCAGGATGTCCCCGTGAGCGAGTTGTGGTTGAACGACGCCGAAACGTAGGGGCGGGCGGTAACGGTTCTGTAACGCGGCGTCCACTTCCGCGTAACCCCTGCGCGCCGGAGGCCGCCGCCGGCCTCCGGAAAGCCGGACCGTGGCTGGAGAAGAGGGGTTCTTCCCTCCGCGGGCGGCGCAGCATAGGTTGTAGCCGCGCGTTGCACCCTCGTTACAAATCACCTATTCGGAGGAGCCCAGGTGCGCCTCATTCCCAAGGACGAGCAGTTCTTCGACCTCTTCAACCAGCTGGCGGAGAAGCTGGCCGCCTCCGCCCGCCTCCTGCAGAAGCTGTTCGCCGACCCGGCGCACATCGCCGAGCACGTGGCGGCCATCAAGGAGCTGGAGCACCAGGCCGACCACCTCACGCACGACGTGATCGACCGCATCGACCGCAGCTTCGTGACCCCGCTGGACCGGGAGGACATCCACCTCCTGGCCTCGCGGCTGGACGACGTCATCGACCTCCTGGACGGCACCGCGCGCCGGGCGCAGATGTTCCACCTCACCGAAACGCGCGAGCCGGCCCGCCGGCTCACCGAGGTGCTGGTGCGCGCCGCGGACTGCCTGGTGGTCGCGGTGGGCGCGATGAAGAAGCCCAAGCTGGTGCAGGAGCGCGCCCGCGAGATCAAGCTGATGGAGGAGGAGGGCGACGCCATCTACCACGCGGCCATCGGCGAGCTGTTCCAGGGCACGCCCAACCCGCTGGACGTGATCCGCTGGAAGGACCTGTACGACAAGCTGGAGGACGCGCTGGACCAGTGCGACGACGTGGCGAACGTGCTGGAGAGCATCTCCATCAAGAACAGCTGACCGTGCTTACCTACGTCGTCGTCATCGTCCTGATCGCGTTCCTGTTCGACTTCATCAACGGCTTCCACGACTCGGCCAACTCCATCGCCACGGTCGTGGGGACGCGGGTGCTCTCGCCGTTCGCGGCGGTGCTGTGGGCCGCGTCGTTCAACTTCCTGGCCCTGTTCACCGTGGGCACGGCGGTCGCGAAGACCATCGGCTCCGGGATGATCAACCTGGCGATCGTCACCCCCACGGTGATCCTGGGCGGCCTGCTCGGCGCGATCGTGTGGAACCTGATCACCTGGTACTTCGGGCTTCCGTCCAGCTCGTCGCACGCGCTGATCGGCGGCTATGCCGGCTCGGCGGTGGCCCGCGCGGGGTGGGACGCCATCGAGTGGGGCCGCAAGTGGATCGAGACGCTGACCTTCATCGTCCTGTCGCCGCTCATCGGCATGCTGCTGGGCTTCGGGCTGATGGTGGCGGTCGCCTGGATCTTCCACCGCGTGCCCCGCTGGCGGGTGGACCGCTTCTTCCGCGGGGCGCAGCTCGCCAGCTCGGCGCTCTTCTCGCTGTCGCACGGGGCCAACGACGCGCAGAAGACCATGGGGATCATCGCGGGGCTGCTGGTGTCCACGCAGGCGCTCTTCGCGGCGGAGACGGGGTGGCTGCGCCACTTCTACCTCCCCAACGCGGACCACATCCCCTTCTGGGTGGAGATCACCGCCTACTCGTGCATCTCGGCCGGCACGCTGTTCGGCGGGTGGCGCATCGTTCACACCATGGGCTCGCGGATCACGCGTCTGCGGCCGGTGGGGGGGTTCTGCGCGGAAACGGGGGGCGCTTTAAGCATCCTGATCGCGACCAAGTTCGGGATCCCGGTGAGCACCACGCACACCATCACGGGGTCCATCGTGGGCGTCGGGGCCACGCAGCGGCTGTCCGCGGTCCGCTGGGGGATCGCCGGGCGCATCGTGTGGGCGTGGGTGATGACCATTCCCGCCTCGGCGCTGGTGGCGGCGCTCTCGTACACGGTGCTGTCGCGGCTGATCGCGCCCTGACCGCTTTGTCTTACGGATGGTTCATGATGCCGGGGTGCCTCGCGAGGGGTGCCCCGGCTTTTTTTACGGATGGAGGATTCGGGCGTGCCCCCGGCTGGCGCCGGGGTCGGGCTTCGGCTCCGTAGCAGACGAAACAACCGTCTGCAACGGAGTCGAGCCCGCGCAAACAGCCGCGCGGTCTCGCCCCTTCGGGCCGTAATCCCTCACGCACACGCCGACGTAGCCACAAGATCCAGCAGTTGCCCCCTCTCCCGGAATTGGGAGAGGGTGGCGGCTCTAAGGCCGCCGGGTGAGGGCCTT
>JBEVLE010000712.1:0-5218 GCA_040509335.1 Longimicrobiaceae bacterium
CGCGTGAGGGATTTCGGCCCGAAGGGGCGAGACCCGGCGGCAGTTTGCCGGGGCTCGACTCCGTTAGCCCGCGTTGTTTGCGGGCTTACGGAGCCGAAGCCCGACCCCGGCGCCAGCCGGGGGCACGCCCGAACCTGCCGTCCAAAGTCAGTGCCCCACGTCCACCGCCCCCTCCACCCTGCCCTTGCGCATGAAGAACAGCAGCGGCAGCCCCAGCGCCAGCCCGCACCCGAAGTACAGGAAGATCTGCTCGAACGCCATCATGCTGGCCTGTTTGCGCACCGTCATGTCCAGGATGCGCAGCGCCTGCGACTCGGCGAGCGACGCCGGCATCCCGCGCGCGATCATCCCCTGCGTGAGCATGCCCATGCGCTCCCGCGTGGCCTCGCTGAACACGGTGACGTTGCCGATCAGCTCGGCGCGGTGCATCCCCGAAAAGCGCGACACCAGCGTCGCCGCCAGCGCGATCCCCACGCTCCCCCCCAGCTGCCGCGTCAGGTTGAAGAGGCCGGTGCCGTTGGCCATCTTCTCGGGCGGCAGGTCCGCCATGGCGAGGATGGAGAGCGGCACGAACAGCATCCCCATCCCCACCCCGCGCAGCAGGCTGGGGAGCAGGAAGTCGCCGTAGCCGCTCTGGGTGGTGAAGTGCGAGTGCAGCCACATGGCGTAGGCGAACACCATGGACCCGATCACCACCAGGATGCGGCCGTCCATCTTGCGCCCCAGGCGCGCCATGGCCGCCATGGTGAAGGCGCTGGCGAGCGCGCCGGGGAGGATCACGAAGCCGGTCTGCTCGGCGGTGTAGCCCTGGAGCGTCTGGAGGTACACGGGGAGGATGAAGATGGGCGCGAACAGGCACATCCCCATCATCGCCCCGAACGACACACCGGCGGTGAACTGCCGGTGCTTGAGGATGCGCAGGTCCACGATGGGGTGCGCGGTGCGCAGCTCGTGCCACACGAAGAGCACCGTGGACGCCACGCTGGTGACGGCGTAGGCCACCACTTCGCGCGATGCGAACCACTCCAGCCGCTCGCCGCGCTCCAGCATGATCTGCAGCGACCCGATCCCCAGGATCAGCAGCAGCAGCCCGAAGGCGTCCACCCGCTCGGCCTTCTGCGCCCACCTGGATTCCGGGATGAACGCCAGGGTGAGGAGCAGCGCCAGGATCCCGAAGGGGATGTTGATGAAGAAGATCCAGCGCCAGTTGAGGGCGTCGGTGATGTAGCCGCCCAGCGTGGGGCCCAGCGTGGGCCCCACCATCACCCCCATGCCGAAGATGGCCATGGCGGTGCCGTACTCCTCCTTGGGGAACACCTCGTACAGGATGGCCTGCGAGGTGGAAAGCAGCGCGCCGCCGCCCAGCCCCTGCACGATGCGCCAGAAGACCAGCGCCTCCAGCGTGTTGGCCTGCCCGCAGAAGAACGAGGCCACCGTGAACAGGGCGATGGAAAAGGCGAAGTAGCGCCGCCGCCCGAAGAACGCGGACAGCCACCCGGTGATGGGGAGGATGATGACGTTTGCCACCACGTAGCCGATGGACACCCAGGTGATCTGGTCCAGCGTGGCCCCCAGCGTCCCCATCATGTGCGGGATGGAAACGTTGACGATGCTGGTGTCCAGCAGCTCCAGGATGGAGGCCAGCGTCACCGTCATGGCGATGACGTAGCGGCGGCGGTAGGTGTCGCTCTCCTCGCGGGGGGCCAGCCCCGCGGGGAGCTCCAGGGTCGCCGTGGACATGTCAGCTTCCCGTGGCGATCGCGACCTCGGCGCTCATCCCCGGGCGCAGCGGGTGCGCGGCGTCCTCGCCGCCCTCCAGGCGAACCTTGACCGGGATGCGCTGCACCACCTTGGTGAAGTTGCCGGTGGCGTTGTCCGGCGGGAGCAGCGAGAACCTGGCGCCGGTGGCCGGGCTCAGGCTCTCCACCCGGCCGCGGAACGAGCGGCCGGGGTAGCCGTCCACCGTGAACTCCACCGGCTGCCCCACCGCCACCCGGTCGATGTCGGTTTCCTTGAGGTTGGCGGTGACCCACACGTCGCGGGTGGGCACCACCGTCATCAGCGGCTGGCCGGGCTGCACCAGCTGCCCCGGCTCCACGCTGCGCTTTGCCACGACGCCGGCCGCGGGGGCCAGCAGCCGCGTGTACGAGAGCTGCAGCGCGATCTGGTCGCGGGCGGCGCGGGCGGCGGCCACCCGGGCGTCCGCGGCGTGAAGCCCGGCCTGCGCGCCCACGATCTGGTCGCGGGCGGCCTGGGCGCTCCCCTGCGCGGCGAGCAGCGCCGCGTCGGCGGCCTGCGAGGCGGCGCGGGCGGCGTCCAGCTGCTGCTGGCTGACGATGTTGCGCGTGGCCAGCCGGGACATGCGCTCCAGGTCGGCGCGGGCGCGGCCGGCGTTGGCGCGCGCCTGCTCCACGGTGGCGGCGGCGGCGGCGGCGCCGGAGCGGGCCACCTCCACCTGCGCCGTGGCCTGCCCGGCGCGCCCGGCGCTCCCCACCTGCGCCAGCAGCGCTTCCAGCTCGGCGGCGGCCTGCGCCAGCCGGGCGCGCAGGTCGCGGTCGTCCAGCACCACCAGGGTGTCGCCGGCCCTGACCGCCTGGTTGTCCTGCACGCGCACCTGGGCCACGTACCCGCCCACGCGCGGCAGCACGGGGGTGATGTGCCCCTCCACCTGGGCGTTGTCGGTGGTGACGTGGGCGCGGCCGTACAGGTACTGCCGCGTTCCGTACCCCAGCACGGCGAGCACCGCCAGCGCCACGACGGCCAGCAGCGCGGGCTTGCGGCCGCCCCGCCTGGGGGGGGCGGCGGGGGCGCGGCCGGCGGCGGCGGGCGCGGTCTCTTCGGTCTCCAGCAGGGTGGCCATGTCGGTCTGGTCTCTCGGTGTATGTCGGTCCGTGTGGATGCTGCGTAGGGTCGGGACTAGCGGAGCGCGCCGGCGGCGCCCACGGCGCGCGCCAGGCTCACGCGCGCCTGCGCCGTTGCGTAGCGCGCGTCGATCACCGCGTCGCGCGCCCGCACCAGGCTGGACTGCGCGCTGATCAGCTCGATGTTGCCGGCCACGCCGTTGGCGAAGCGCTCGCGGGCCTGGCCCAGCTCCTCCTCGGCCAGGCGGAGGCGCTCCGCGGCCACTTCCTGCTGCTCGCGGCCGGACTCGGCGTCCAGAAGGGCGGAGCGCACCTCGGCCTCGATCTGCCGGCGCAGGTCGACGTGGCGGAGCTGCGCTTCGCGGACGACGGCGTCCTGCTCGGCCAGGCGCGACTCGCGCCGCAGCCCGTCCACCAGCGGCAGCGACACCTGCACGCCCACCTGCCGGGTGGAGATGGCGTCCTCCACCGAGGGGCCGTTCACCCCCCAGTCGGCCACCAGGTCCAGGCGCGGCAGCCGCTCGGCGCGGATGGAGCGGCGCTGGGTCTTCGCCACCGTTTCCAGCGCCGCGGCGGAGCGCAGGTCGGGGCGCGCCGCCAGCGCGCGGCGCGTGGCCTCCCCGGCGTCCGCCGCGGCGGCGCCGGCGTCCCCCGGCAGCGTGTCGGACAGGGCGAAGCGGGTGCCGGGGTCCACGCCCAGGGCGCGGGCCAGCTCGATCTGCGCCTGCGCGGCGCCGTTTTCGGCCACGCGCATCATCCCCACGGCGGCCACGCGCTGGCTCTCGGCGCGGGTCACGTCGATGGCGGTGCTCACCCCGGCCGCGAGTTGCTCACGGGCCAGCGCCACCAGCTCCTCGGCCAGGCGCACGTCCTCGCGGCGGGCGGAGACCACGGCCCCGGCGCGGCCGGCGCGCAGGTAGGTGGCGGCGGCGCGCTGCGCGGCGGCCTCGGCGGCCACGTCGCGCTCGGCGGTGCTCCCGGCCACCGCTTCGCGGGCGGCGCGGGTGCGGACGAAGCCGGCCGGGTCGAAGAGCGTCTGCGTCAGCTTGAGGCGCGCGTCGAAGTTGTCGAACGGGCCGATCAGGTCGGGGATGGGCGCCTGGCCGGGGATGGCCGGGAACTCGATCCCCATGGAGGCGCGGTTGAAGGTGCGGTCCAGGTTGCCCACCGTGGCGCCGACCGTGGGGAGCAGCGCGCCGCGCGCCTGCCGGGCGCGGGCCTCGCTCTCCTCCACGCGCAGCGCGGCCAGCCGCACGCCGGGGGTGGTGTCGCGCGCGACGGCGACGGCCTGCGCCAGCGACAGGGGCACGCCCTCCGGCGCCTGGGCGCGGAGGGCGGCGGGGGCGGCGCCGAGCGCCGCCCCCAGGAGGATGACGATCTGTCTACGCATGGGAAGCGTCGGGGTCCGTGGGATCCTTGGCGAGGCCGCGAAGGAAGAAGTCGATGTGCATCTCCACGTACGCCTCGAAGTCGAAGGGCTCGGTGTCGTACGCGAGCAGGGAGCGGCGGTAGGCCAGCGCGCCGGTCATGGCGCCCATGGCCAGGCGAACGGCGGTGTCCACGTCCACCTCGCGGAACTCGCCGCGCTCGATGCCGCGGCGGATGGCCGCGGCGAACATGCGCCGTCCGCGGTGGATGACCTCCTCCACGTAGAAGCCGGCGAGCGCGGGGAAGTTGGCGGCCTCGCCCATGATCAGCTTGGGGAGGCACGCCAGGCGCGTCTCGCCGGCGGACTGCCACCAGCGGCGCACCAGCGTGCGGAACAGCTCGGGGGTGCTCCCGGTGAACTCGGCCACCAGGCGCTCGCCGGTTTCCAGGTTGGGGAGCACCGTCCGGTGCACCACGGCGCGGAAAAGGTCTTCCTTGCCCTGGAAGTACAGGTACACGGTGCCCTTGGTGACGCCCGCGCGCTCGGCGATCTCGTCCATCTTCGCGGCGGCGTAGCCGCGCTCCACGAACACGTCGAGCGCCGCGTCCACGATCTCGGCGGGGCGCGCCTCGCTGCGGCGCTCCCAGCTGCGGCGCTTCGCGGGCTCTGCGCTCGCGGGCTCTGCGGAGGTGGGTCTGCTCATGCGATGTGCGGGACGTGAAAACAAATAACTGACCGGTCAGTAAGATAAAAACTTCGACACGGCTCGTCAACGTGAGTAGAAGTCTGTCCGGTGCCGGTCCGACGGCGACCCCCTCCCCCGGCCCCTCCCCGCAAGGGGGAGGGGAGAACGACGACGGCCCTCACCCGGCGGCTTTATCGCCGCCACCCTCTCCCAATCCTGGGAGAGGGGGAGAACGACACGGTAGAGGCTGGATTCGGCGCGCGGGTCTACCCCCCTCCCCCCGGCCCCCTCCCCCGCAAGGGG
>JBEVLE010000713.1:0-3893 GCA_040509335.1 Longimicrobiaceae bacterium
GCCGCGCCGGAGGCGCCGGAGGCGTCGCGGGCGGGCATGGCCGGGGCGAGGCCGCTTTCGGCCGAGGCCGGGCTCCCGCCCCCCTCGGGGTCCGTGGCGGCCGGGACAGGCTCCGCGCCCGCGGGCCCGTCGCGGGTCACCTGCACCGCGGCCACGGTCGCCGGCATGGGGACGCCCTCAGGCCCGCCGCGGAGCGCCAGCCACACCGAGCCGGCGGAGGCGAGCGCCAGCACCAGGCCGGCGGCGAGGAGCTGGGGAACGGAAAACGAGACCCGGCGCCGCTCCCGCTTCGCGTCGAAGAGGGAGATCACCCGGGCTTCCGGCGGCTCCCGCCGGATCTGCCGCTCGATCCCCGCCCACAGGTCCGCCTCCGGCTCCCGGTCGCGGAGCGCGGCCGCCCCGCCGACGATGCGGCGCAGGTCCGCCAGAACTTCCCGGCACCCGGCGCACGCAGCCAGGTGCGCTTCCAGCTCCCGCGCCTCGTCCGCGCCGAGCTCGCCGTCCAGGTATTCCGAGAGTCGATCCGTCCAGCGATCACTCATTGGGGTCTCCTCTTTCACTTCAGGTGCTCGCGCAGTATCATGCGCGCCCGGTGGAGCTGCGACTTGGACGTTCCGACCGAGATCCCGAGCAGCTCAGCGATCTCCTCGTGGCGGTACCCCTCCACGTCGAACAGCACGAAGATCTGCCGCGCGCCGTCGGGGAGCCGGCCGATCGCCACGTCGAAGTCCATGGCCAGCTCCGGCGTGCTGCGGCGGGCCGCCGCCGTTTCCATCGCCGCCTCGTCCTCGCGGAACCGGTCGCGCCGCGTCGCCGCCGAGGCCCGGCGGGCGAGGATCAGGTTGATGGCCAGCCGGTGCAGCCAGGTCCCGAACGCCGCCTCGCCCCGGAAGGTCTTCAGCTTCTCCCAGGCCCGCACGAACACGTCCTGGGTGGCCTCGTCCGCCTCGTCCGGCCCCATCATCCGCCGGGCGAGCGTGTGGATCCGGGCGGCGTGGGCGCGGTACAGCCTTTCGAAGGCGCCCGCGTCGCCGCTGGCGGCCAGCAGCGCATCGACGGCGTCTCCCGAAGGGGCTGCTTGCGGTGGTCTGGTCAGGGTCGTCACTCCGGGCGGTCCGGGTTCAGGTTCACCCGGTTGGACGGGAGGGGGCGGGAAAAGGTTGGAACCCGGGAACCCGGGGTGTAGAATATAGGGTCCGCGCGCCCCGGTGGGGCGTGTGACCCGGTCGGGGGTCGGGTCGTCTGTCCGTGTGGACCCCGTGTGCGGGTGCCGCCGACCCCCCTGTCCGCCGCCAGTGCCATGAACGACCGCATCCACGCTTATTTAGACGGCGACCTGCCCCTGGACGACCTTTCTCCCGCGGAGCGCGACGCGCTCGCGGAGATGGAGGACGCGCTGGGCTCGGTGGTCGGCCACCTGCGCGCCATGCCCGCCCCGGACCTCCGGGCGGCGGTCATGCGCAGCCTCCCGCCGCGCCCCGTCCAGGCGCCCGCCGCGGCCTCGCCCGCTGCCGGGCCGGCGCTGTGGCGCGGGGTGTCGGAGTGGCTGTGGCGAGCGCGCCAGGTGAGCTTCACCTTCCGGCCCGCGTACGCGCTGGCCGGGGCCATGCTCGCCGCGTTCGCCATCGTGCAGGTGCCGCGGCCCGGCGCGCCGGCGGCGCCGCGCACCGCGGTGGTGGCGCCGCAGCAGGCGCGCGAGCCCGCCACCGTGTACGTGCAGTTCCGCGTGGAGGCGCCCCAGGCCCACGACGTGGCCATCGCCGGCACCTTCACCGGCTGGAAGCCCGCCGACGTGCTCAAGGAAACGGCGCCCGGCGTGTGGACGGCGCTGATCCCGCTGCGCCCCGGGGTGCACGACTACGCCTTCGTGGTGGACGGCAAGGAGTGGATCCCCGACGCCAACGCCACCCAGGTGAGGGACGACTTCGGAGGGACCAACAGCCGCATCTCGATCCCCCCGCCCGGCTCCGCATGACGTTCCGGTCTCCAAAAGCGGGGAGGAGCTTGCTCCTCCCCGCGCTGTTCTGTTGCCTGGCCCCCACCGCCGCAGCCGCCCAGTGGATCGCGGACGCCGCGGTGGGGCGCGCCGTTTACGACCCGGTCAACGCGCGGGTGGGCGCCGTCAACGCCTCGCTCGGGCTCCGCTACCGCGGGACGGGGCTCCGGCTCCACACCTCCGAGCGCTGGCTGTACCTGTCCGGGGGGACCGACCTGGGATCGCAGGGGCTGCGGTGGGGCGCCGCCGGCGCCGGAGGGCGGCTCTCGCTGCTCCGCGGCACCGCCTGGGAGCTCGGGGTGGACGCGGGCGCCGACTTCTACCGCTACACCGCCTCCTCCTACGAGGTGGAGGTGAACGGCGTCCGGGTGAGGGTGGACGAGGAAAAGGACTGGGGAGGCACCGTCGCGGCGGCCCCCACCCTGGAGCTCCGCCGCGGGCCGGTGGGGGCGGAGCTCAAGTCCGGCGTGGTCACCACCTTCGGCCCGGTCGAGGGCGGGGAATGGCTCGCCGTCACCGCCCTGGACGGGAGCGCCGCCGTTTCGGCCGCGGTCGCGCGGGGGGTACAGGTGGGGGCGGTGGGCCGCTACATGCGCTTTCCCGAGGGCGGCTACCCGTACCTGGGCGGCTCCGTGCAGCTCGCGCGGGGGCCGGGCACGCTGTGGGCGTTCGCCGGCCGCTGGATGTCGGACTCGCTGGCCGCGCCGCGCGAGGGCTACGGCGTGGGGGCGAGCGTCGCGGTGCTTCGCGGCCTGCAGGTGATGGGCGGGTGGCAGCAGGAGCCCAGCGACCCGCTCTACCTGAACGCGCCGCGGCGCACCTGGAGCCTGCGGGTGAGCCGCGCCCTGGGAAGGTCCGCGCCCGCGCTCCCCGCCCTCGCCCCCCCGGCTCCGGCGGACGGGAGCACGACCATCCGCATCCCCGCGGCCGCGGTGGCGGAGGCGCCCTCGGTGCTGGGCGACTTCACCGAGTGGAAGCCGGTGCCCATGGTGCGCAACGGCCCGTTCTGGGAGCTTCGCCTCGCCATTCCGCCGGGGATCCACCACTACGCCTTCCGCACCGCGGCGGGCGAGGTGTTCGTCCCCGACCACCTTCCCTCGGCCGACGACGGGATGGGCGGCAAGTCGGCGGTGCTGGTGGTCCAGTGACCGTGGAAGCGCGTTTGTGACCCCGCGGATGGGTCATTCGTCTCATGTTCAGGACCCCGTGGTGGGGCCCATCCCGATCAGTCGAGGAACTGGTACGATGAAGCGGATCCTGTTCATCGCCGTCCTCCTTGTCCTCGCGCCGCTCTCGCTGGGCGCGCAGGGACAGGGAGACCCGGCGCAGAGGATCGAAGCCGCCAGGCGCCGTGCGGACGCCACCGGGATCCCGGTGGCGCTGCTCGACCTCAAGGTGGCCGAGGGCCGCGCCAAGGGCATCCCGGCGGACCGGATCGCCGGCGCCGTGGAGATCCGGCTGTCGCTCCTGTCCCGGGCGCGCGAGGCCATGGCGGGGGCGGGCCGCGGCACCCTCACCGCCGCCGACCTGTCTGCGGGGGCGGACGCCCTGGCGGCGGGCGTGAGCACGGAAGCGCTGGGCTCGCTGACCCGCAGCGCCCCCGGCGACCGCCGCGCGGTGGCCATCGCGGTGCTGGCGCAGCTCGTCCAGGAGGGCGACGGGTCGGAGCGGGCCCTGGAGCGGGTGCGGCTCGCGCTCGCCAACCCGGAAACGCTGCGCACGCTCCCCGGCCAGGTGCGGCGCGGAAACGGCGTGCAGGGCGGCCGCCCCGGCAACGCCGACGCGGAGGGGCTGAACAGCAGCTCCCCGCCCGGAGGCGTCGGCGGCGCGAACCGGCCGGTCAACGGCGACAACAGCCAGAAGCGCCCCCGCCGCCCGTAGAAGCGCGGCGGCACCC
>JBEVLE010000714.1:0-11358 GCA_040509335.1 Longimicrobiaceae bacterium
CCCCGATCCGTTTGCGCCTATCGGAATCGGCGACGCCTTGTGTTCCTCTCTCCGGACGTGTTATAGTTGAAAACGTGTCGTGTTTTAAATGGTCAGCGGCGGGGCGCTGCCACGAGAGACACGACGAGAGGTAGAGGCGGCGCGCCGGTTCTGAAAGGTGGCCGGTGCCGCACGCCCGCACAACCGCTTTACGAGGGTGAAAGCATGCAACGCACGTCGCTCAGGATGGTCCGGTCGCTCCTTCCCGTTTCCGCGCTCGCGCTCTTCGCGGCCTGCGCGGACACCCCCTCCCCCTCCGAGGCCACGGTGCCCGGCGTCGCCGCGGCGGCCAGCGCCGCGCCGCAGGCCCGCAAGTTCTCGCGCGGCATCGAGGACGAGTTCCTGCAGATGGAAGCCGCGGAGGTCCCCGGCTTCGGGGGCTTCTACGTGGACGATGCCGGCGACATCGTCGCGTACGTGACCGACACGGCCAACGAGGGCCGCGCCCGCGGGGCGATCCAGCGGCTGCTCCTGCGCGACACCCGGCGCTTCGCCCGCAGGGACGGCTCGCAGCCGGCGGTGCACGTGCGCAAGGGGGAGTACGGCTTCTCCCAGCTGGTGGAGTGGAACGAGAAGCTGCAGCGCGGCGCGCGGCCCTCGGACGGGATCTCGCTGTACGACGCGGACGAGATGCGCAACCGCGTCCGCATCGGCATCGCGGACCCGGCCCGGGCCGCGGGGGTCCAGGCGCTCGCCGAGAGCCTGGGGGTGCCGCGCGGCGCGCTCCACTTCGAGATCCGGCGGGGGCACAACGAGCTGGCGGCCACCCTGCGCGACGTCATCCGGCCGACCGGCGCGGGAACCCAGGTCAACGTCAATGTGGGGACCGAGGCCGGCGCCTGCACCATGGGCTTCAACGTCACCGCCGCCAACGGGCAGCGCTACTTCCTGACGGCGGGCCACTGCACGCAGAACTACGCCGGCCCCACCGGCCGCGTCTTCTACCAGCCGGGCAACAGCACGGCCGACCGCGTGGGCGCGGAGGCGATCAACCCCGCGTGGAGCACCACCGGCTGCGGCGCGGGCGCCAGCTACTGCCGCGCGACCGACGCCGCGGCGATCCTCTACGACAGCAACATCAGCTCGCAGAAGCGGGTGGCGCAGTCGTCCACCGTGGGCACCGGGAACGGCTCGGGCAACCTGACCATCGGCACCTGGTACGGGGTGGGCGGGTCCGGCGGCGTGGGCGTGGGCCAGGAGGTCCACAAGACGGGCCGCACCACCGGCACCACGCGCGGACCCGTCACGGGCACCTGCGTGAACGCCGGCGTGTTCGCGCCCGTGAACACCGAGGTGCCGTGCGCGTACGAGGCGCAGGCGCGGGCCAACGGCGGCGACAGCGGCTCGCCGGTGTACTACTTCCCGCTCGTCCTCCAGCCGCAGTACCGGGCGACGGTGGGCATCCTGTTCGGCACGTACGTCCCCGGGGCGGGCGAGACGTACAAGATCTACTTCAACAGCCTTTCCCAGATCGAGACGGACCTGGGCACGACGTTCACGGCGTTCTGACGGAACGGCTGTTACGGCAGGGTTCGGGCGTGCCCCCGGCTGGCGCCGGGGTCGGGCTTCGGCTCCGTTGCAGACGAAACGACCGTCTGCAACGGAGTCGAGCCCCCGCAAACTGCCGCGGGGTCTCGCCCCTTCGGGCCGTAATCCCTCACGCGGGATTGCTCCGGACGAACCCTCGATGACCTTGCCCGGAGGCGCGATGCATCCCCCCGATTCGCTGGTCCTCACCCTGACGTGCGACGGCGAGGTCCGCTCCGGCGCGGGCGCCGTGCTCGCGCTGCGGGTGGGCAATCCCACGGCGCGGGAAGCGAGGGTCGCCCTTTTCGCCAGCGGGGGGTGGGCGTTCGAGCCCGTCGTGCGCGGCGCCGGTGGGCGGGAGGTGTGGCGGCGGGGGCCGGGCCTGCTCGCCGGCACCGCGGACGAGCTGGTGCTGGAGCCCGGCGGGCACGCGGACTTCGCCGCCGCCTGGGACCTGCGCGACGGGGAGGGGCGGCCCGTCGCTCCGGGCGAGTACCGGGTGTCGGGCCGCCTCCTGGGCGAGGACGGCACGCCCCTGGGCGAGGCGGAGGCGGTCCACCCCCTGCGGGTGCTGCCCTGACGGACGCTTCGTACCAGCCCCACGACGAGCGAGCCCCTGCCGGCGATGGTAGGGGAAACGTTGTTTCATGCTCCGGTAGCATACCGGTCGCAGTGTCTCCATCACCCGTTCCGGAAGAGTTCACGTATGAAGCGCTTCGTCCTCGCGGCCGCCGCCGCGCTCGTCCTCACCGCCTGCGCCGACACCGGGGAGACCCCGGTCGCGCCCGCGGCCCCGCGCCTCGCCACCGGCGACACCTGGCGGGTCTTCACCACGCAGACACCGGCGGAGATCCTCGACGCCACGGGGGGATGGGAGGTCGCCACCCGGTTCAAGGCGAGCGTGCCGGGGTGCATCACCGAACTCCACTTCTACCGCGCGCCTGGAGAGACGGGTCTGAACTACATCAAGCTGTGGACGAACTCGGGCACACAACTTCTCAGCTGGCCGGTGTACTTCCCGGTGACGGGCTGGAACACCGTGCAACTGACGCCCCCGCCCGGGGTGGGCCCCCCCATCGACTCCAGCGTCTGCATTCCGGCGAACACCTACTACCGGGTGTCGGTGAACACCAACACCAAGCAGGCGAAGACCTACGACTACTTCACGACCAACGGCTCCATCACTCGTGGGCCGCTGACCGCCAGCTACAGCTACTACGGCCAGCCCACCGGGAGCATGCCCACGCAGGGGAGCAACAGCATCTACTTCGTGGACGTGACCTTCAAGGAGGACTAGCTCCGGCGGGTCCTGCCGGTCCGCGGCGGACCTGGAGGCACAGCGGGGGCCGGGAACGAATCCCGGCCCCCGCCCGCGTATCCCGAACCCGGCGCCGCCCGAAGAGCTACTTGATGGGGTTGGGCGCGTTGCCGGCGCCGGCGAGCTCGTCGCGGGTGAGGCCCTGCGCGCCTTCCAGCTTGACCCGCATCCCGCCCAGCACCTCCTCGGCGCTGGCCTGGTAGTTGGTCACCGAGCTGGTCCACGTCCCCCAGACGGTGGGGTCGATGACGTCGCCGTTGCTCCCCAGCTTCGCCAGGCGGCCGCGGTCCTCGTCGGTGAGCACCTGGCCGGGGAGCGGCTCCAGGTGCTTCACGTCGTCGGCGGTCATGCCCAGCGCCCGGCCCACGCGGGTGCCGTAGTCGTCGTGCACCAGCAGCAGGTGCCACAGCATCCGCTCCTGCACGTCGCGCTGGCACTGCCCCAGCAGGGCACCCATGTTCGCGACCAGGTCGTCGCGCTCCCAGTCCATCATGGTGTTGTAGCGGCCGCGCGCCTGCACGTAGTCGTTGCGGCGCTCCAGGACGCTCTGCGTCAGCCGCCCGTGGATCTCCGGCGCGTTGTGCGGCCTGCGCTCCGCCTCGCGGAGGCCGCCGTGGATGGACGGCTCGTAGTTGACGTGCGGGTTCTGCCCGGGGGCCAGGTCCACGCCGTACGCCATCTGCCCGCCGCGCTGGTTGGTGTGCACGCGGCCGTCCACCCCCTTGGGCTGGTTCACCGGGAGCTGGAGGTAATTGGTGCCCACGCGGTAGCGCTGCGTGTCCGAGTACGAGAAGGTGCGGCCCACCAGCATCTTGTCGTCCGAGAAGTCCAGTCCGTCCACGAGCACGCCGGTGCCCATGGCGATCTGCTCGTTCTCGTTGTGGAAGTCGTCGACGTTGCGGTTGAGCGTCATCACGCCCACGTGCCGCAGCGGGAACTGGTGCTCGGGCCAGATCTTGGTGTCGTCCAGCGGGTCCCAGTCCAGCTCCGGGTGCTCGTGGTCCTCCATGACCTGCACGTACATGTCCCACTGCGGGTACTCGCCCCGCTCGATGGCGTCGAACAGGTCCTTGCTGGCGGAGCCCAGGTCCTGCCCCTGCACCTTGCCGGCTTCCTCGGCGGTGAGGCTGGCCAGCCCGCAGCGCGGGTGGAAGTGGTACTTCACCAGCACGGTCTCGCCGGCGGCGTTGACCATCTTGTAGGTGTTGACGCCGAAGCCCTCCATGTGCCGGTAGCTGGCCGGGATCCCGCGCGGGCTGAACAGGTGCGTCAGCATGTGCATGGATTCCGGCGTCTGGCTCATGAAGTCGAAGATGCGGTTGGGCTCCTGGCGGAAGGTCACCGGGTCCGGCTTCAGCGAGTGGATGACGTCGGGGAACTTGACGGCGTCGCGGATGAAGAACACCGCCAGGTTGTTCCCCACCAGGTCCCAGTTGCCGTCCTCGGTGTAGAACTTCACCGCGAAGCCGCGGGGGTCGCGCGCGGTCTCGCTGGAGTCGCGCCCGCCGATGACGGTGGAGAAGCGGATGGCGAGCGGGGTCTTCTTCCCGGCCTGCTGGAACAGCTTTGCGCGGGTGTAGGTGGACGCCGGCTCGTCGCCGATCTTTCCCGTCGCCTCGAACTCGCCGTACGCCACGAAGCCGCGGGCGTGCACCACGCGCTCGGGGATGCGCTCGCGGTCGAAGTGGCTGATCTTCTCCAGGAAGTGGTAGTTCTCCAGCGTCGCGGGCCCGCGGCTCCCCACGGTGCGCTGCGACTGGTTGTTGGAGACCGGGTGTCCCTGCCGGGTGGTCAGGGTCCGCTCGTCCTGCCGCGCGCCGTCGTCCTTCGTGTCCATCGCTCCGCTCCGTTTTTCGCGTCGTTTCCACATGGGAGGTGGGTGGCGGCCGGGTCGCGGCCCGGCTCCCGAGCTGGCGAGAATAGCGCGCGCCTTTCGTTAACGGAAATAGAACCTGTTTACCGGACGATCAGGAATGCTTATCCTTGTCGCATGACGCTCACCCAGCTCACCTACGTGGTCGCCGTGGACACCTACGGGCACTTCGGCCGCGCCGCCGATGCGTGCTACGTGACGCAGCCCGCCCTGTCCATGCAGGTCCGCAAGCTGGAAAGCGAGCTGGGGGTGGTGCTCTTCGACCGGTCGCGCACGCCGGTGGTGCCCACGGAGCTGGGGCGGCGGGTGGTGGAGCAGGCGCGGGTGGTGCTGCGGGAGGCGGCGCGCATCCCGGAGCTGCGGGACGAGGCGCGCGGCGAGACGGCGGGGGAGCTGCGGGTGGGGGTGCTCCCCACGCTGGGGCCCTACCTCCTCCCCCGCTTCGTACACGAGCTGGCGCGGCTGCACCCGCGGCTGGAGCTGGTGCTGGAGGAGGGGCTCACGGACACGCTGCTGGAGCGCATCCGCAACGAGACGCTGGACGCTGCGCTGATCGCCACCGCGGACGCGGCGGAGCTGGTGTTCCAGCCGCTCTTCGACGAGCCGCTGGTGGCGTACGTGAGCCGCGGCCACCCACTGGCCGCGAAGTCGCGGGTGACGCCGCGCGACCTGCCGCGCGAGGACTTCTGGCTGCTTTCGGAGGCGCACTGCCTGCGCGCGCAGACGCTCCAGCTCTGCGAGGGGCGCGAGGGGGAGCACGGCCGCTGCACGCACGGGATCCGCATGGAAAGCGGCAACCTGGAAACGCTCAAGCGGCTGGTGGAGAACGGGGACGGCTTCACGCTGCTGCCGGCGCTCGCGGTGGACGAGCTGCGCGGCGAGCACCCGGGGGCGTGCATCATCCCCTTCGCGGACCCGGTGCCCACGCGGCAGGTGGTGATGGTGCGGCGGCGCATCTACCTCAAGCGCCCGCTGGTGGACGCGTTCCTGGAGGCGCTGCGCGCGTGCCTGCCGCCGTCGGTGCGGCCGATCCGGGCGCCGGATGCGGCGGCGGAGGGCGGGAGGAAGCAGTACTTCGCCAACCTGGGACTTGAAGACGGGGCAGGGGCGGACACGCGGGCTCAGGGGGGCGCGCCACGCAGCTGACGGAGGCGAAACTCCGTTCAGCGTAAAGTCATGTATCGTGAGACGAACGGGCTGAAGCATGCCATCGCGCGATGATGATAGAACCTACGCACGGAAAAGACCCCGGCCGCCGCATGGCAGCCGGGGTCTCGCACTTCTGGCGGATGCGCTACCCCCGCCGCATCAGCGGGTGCCTGGTCAGCACCACGGCCCGCCCGTCGCAGGCGTCCTGCACGCGGGTGAGCGCGAGCTGGTCGCCGCTCGTCTGCCAGGTGTACGTGGCCGCGGTCCGGCAGGCGTACGGCCCCGTGTCGTTGGCGGGGAGCGTCAGCTGGTTGCCCGAGACCATGTAGGGGCCCGAGACGACCTCCCGTCCGTTGTAGGTCACCAGGACGTGGTTGCCCTCGTGGAGCCCGATGTTCCACGTCCCGATCATCTGCTGCCGGATGCTGTCCGGCATCTCGGCGGGGATGTCGGCCGCGGCGATGGTCACCGTGTACTCGCCGATGATGCCCGCCGCAGCGGCAGAAGCCATGGGTGCAGCCGTGGCGTCGGGGGCGGGCGGCGCGGCCGGCGGGTCGGGCACGACGGTGGCGCAGGCGGAGAGGAGGAGGAGAACCAGCGCGAGTCTGGACATTGTGACCTCCGGGCGGGGAAGGGGGGAAGGTCCTGCCCGCCCCAATGTAGGGAGCGCGGTCCCACGAGCAATGCCGACGTGCCCCGCCGTCCCGCGTCTCTTCCGCCACCTCTGCCAACGCTGCGGCTTCACCCTCCCGGGGCCCATCCCCTCCCGAGCCGTGCCGGGCGGACCTCAGGCGCGCCGGTCCTCCACGAACGGGTAGCGCGACCGCACCCGCGTCACCTCCGCGGGGTCCACGCGGGCGACGAGCAGCCCGCCGTCCGCCGGCTCCGCCACCGGGTCGCCCCACGGATCGTACGCCACCGAGCCCCCGTCGTACTCCAGTCCGCCGCCCTCGCCGGTGCGGTTCACCGCCACCACGTAGCACTGGTTCTCGATGGCGCGGGCGCGCACCAGCACGTCCCAGTGCGCGCGGCGCGCGGCCGGCCAGTTGGCCAGCAGCACCAGCGCGTCCACCCGCGGCGCCACCGCGCGGAACAGCTCCGGGAAGCGCAGGTCGAAGCAGATGAACGGCGCCAGCCGCACCCCGCCCACGCGCGCCACAACGGGCGCCTCCCCCGCCGTGTAGCGGTCGCGCTCCCCCGCGAAGGCGAACAATCGCTGCTTGCGGTACTCCGCCCGCGGCGCGCCGTCCGGCCCCAGGAGCAGCGCCGAGTTGAAGAAGCGCTCCCCGCCGCCCTCCTCCGGGACGCGCGTCGCCACCCCGGCGAGCAGGTGCACCCCGTGGCGGCGCGCCAGCTCCGCGAGCCCCGCCACCGATGGTCCCGCCTGCGTTTCCGCCCACGCAGCCGGATCCATGGTGAAGCCGGTGGTGCACATCTCCGGGAGCACCACCAGCTCCGCGCCCGCCGCCGCCGCGCGCCGCACCACCTCCGCCGCGCGGGCGAGCGAGCCCGCCAGGTCGTGCCAGCCCGTGTCGTACTCCCCCAGCGCCACCGCGAGCGGACCGCCGTCCGCGTCTTCGTGTCGATCGTCCGCCATCGGTATCGCTCCGTTGCCGTCCACCTCCATCCCTGTTCGACCGGCCCGCCGGTGCAGGGCGGGTGCCACTCCTCGCCGGGGCGGGGGCCGCTCCCCTGTCGCCGCCGGGGCTGTCCGCCCTAAACTGTCCCGCAGAGGCAGGTTCCTCCCCACCCGCACCGTCCCGGTCACGTGGAGATCCCCAGCCCCCCCGCCGCTGCCGGAGAGCAGGCCGCCGGAGACGCGCCCCGCCGTCCCGGGGGCGACCTCGGCGCGGCGCTCACGCGCGCCATCCTCCTCGCCTTCGCGCTGGTCGTCCTGCTGTGGCTGCTGCTGCGCATCCGCGGCGTGCTGATGTTCTTCGCGCTGGCGCTGGTGCTCGGCATCTCGCTCAACGCGCCGGTGACCTGGCTGGAGCGGCGCGGGTGGCGGCGCGGCCTGGCGACCGTGGCGGCGACGCTGGCGGTGCTGGCGGCGCTCGCGCTGGTGGGGTGGCTGGTGGCGCCGGCGGTGGCGCGCCAGGCGACGGCGCTGGTGCGCGCCGTGCCGGACATCGTCGCCGGGCTGGAGGCGCGCGCCTCCGTCCTCCTCGCCGACTACCCGCAGCTGGAGGCGCGCATCCGCGCCGACGGGGGGAGCCGGCTGACGGAGTGGGGGATCGGGCTCCTGGGCGACCTGTGGACGTACGGGTTCTCGCTGCTGGGCGCCCTGCTGCTGGGGCTGCTCCTGCTCAGCATCGTCGTGTACCTGGTGAGCGACCCGCGGCCGTTCCTGGAGGGGTACGTGCGGGCCATGCCGCCGCACCTGCGCGCGCCGGCCGCCCGCGCCTTCGCCCGTGCATCGGACGCGACGGTGGGGTGGATGCAGGCCAACGTGGTGCTGGGAACGCTCAAGGCCGTTCCCACCTTCCTGTTCCTGTACTTCACGGGGATCCCGGGCGCGCTGGTGTGGAGCGTGCTGGCGTTCTTCAGCGCCCTGGTGCCGCGCATCGGCTTCTACTTCATGGCGGTGCCGCCGGTGCTCGTGGCGCTCTCCATCTCCCCGGTGAAGGCGGCGTGGACGGCGCTGTTCTTCCTGGTCTGGAGCGAGGTGCTGGGGTCGCTGATCGCCCCGCGCGTGCAGGGCGGGACCATGAACGTGCACCCGGTGTTCCTGCTCTTCGTCACCATGGCCATGGCGGTCGCGTTCGGGCTGGTGGGGGTGCTGGTCGCCGCGCCCGCGGCCGGGTTCATCAAGGCGTACTACGAGGAGTTCTACCTCGCGCGGCGCCCCGGCGACCCGCGCCTGCGGGAGCGCGTGGACGCCATGCTGCGGCGCGAGGCGGAGGCGGTCGGGTAGCCCGCCGGGCACTTCCGCGCCGCGGCGGGGGTGTACGCTTCTTGCAAAGGCTTCGGGACGCGTTCGCCCCGCCGTGGGAAGGGCGCACTAAAACGTGTGCTGCTCAGAGCAAATCCGGCGAAAGCCGGGGGCGCAGAGCCACGGGGCTACCGCGACGATCGTCGCCACGCCAGCCGGGCCGCCAGCAAACTCGGGTCCGTCGAGGCGCTGGCGGCATTCCGTGTTTTCCGGAGGCGCCCGGACCCCTCCCCGCTCGCGAGGTGACCATGACGCGGAAGACCGTGCTCGTCGTGGAGGACGATCCGCAGCAGCGGGACATCGTCGTGACCTTTCTCCGCCACCACGGCTACGCCGTGCTGGAGGCGGCGGACGGGGCCGCGGGCGTGGACGCGGTGTCGCACCACCGCCCCGACATGGTCCTCATGGACGCCCGCCTCCCGGTGATGGACGGATGGACGGCGACCGCGCGGCTCAAGTCCGACCCGGGGGTGGCCGCCATCCCCGTGGTGATCCTCACCGCCGCGGCGCTGGAAGAGGACCGCGAGCGGTCGAGCCGCGCGGGGTGCGACGCCTACCTCACCAAGCCGTGCGACCCGCACGCCGTGCTCGCCGAGGTGCGGCTGCGGATCGGGGTGCCCTGAGGGCGCGCCCGCCGCCGCGCGGTGGACGGCGGGGCGCGGAGGCCGTATTCTAGCGGGGTCCACCCACGCCCCGACCGAGGCCCGCCCCGTGAACCCGTTCGACGCCACGCTGACGGCCCCGCCCGTCCACCCGGCCCCCGTCCCCGCCGCACCCCGCCGCGCCGAGCGCCTGGCGCTGCGCGTCCTCCAGCTGGGCGCGCTGGCGGTGGTCCTCGCCGCCGTCCGCTTCAAGGTGTTCGAGCTGGACCGCTTCTTCGTCCCCAAGGAGATGGTGCTGCACCTCGCCGCGCTGCTGGCGGGGATCCTGGCGCTGGGCTCGGCGCGCCGGGTGCAGGCCACGCGCGTGGACGCGCTGCTGCTGGGGTTCCTGGCGCTCGGCGCGGCCTCGGCCGTGTTCGCCACCAACCCGTGGGCGGCGGCGCGGGCGCTCGCGGTGAGCGTTTCGTCGGCGGGGGTGTTCTGGGCGGCGCGGGGGGTGGCGCGGGCGGGGCTCGCCCGGCCGCTGCTGGCGGCGCTCGCCGCGGCGGTGGTGCTGGGCGCCGCCACGGCGCTGCTCCAGGCGTACGGGGTGCGCACCGAGCTCTTTTCGCTGAACCGCGCGCCCGGGGGGACGCTGGGGAACCGCAACTTCGTGGCGCACCTGGCGGCGTTCGGGATGCCGCTGGTGCTCCTTGCCGCGCTGCGGGCGTACCGGCCGGCGGGGTTCCTGCTGGGCGGCGCGGGGCTCGCGCTGGCCTCGGGCGCGCTCTTCCTCACCCGCTCGCGCGCGGCGTGGCTGGCGGTGGCCGCCGTGGCGGTGGTGCTGGTGCTGGGCGTTCCCCTGACCCCGCCGCTGCGGCGGCACCGCCGCACGCTGGGGCGGCTGCTGGCGCTGCTGCTGCTGGCCGGCGCCGGGGTGGCGGCGGCGCTCCTGCTCCCCAACCGCCTGCGCTGGAAGAGCGAGAACCCGTACCTGGAATCGGCGAAGGGGCTGGTGAACTACCAGGAGGGGAGCGGGCGCGGGCGGCTGATCCAGTACCGCAACAGCGCCGCGATGGCGCTCGGCAGCCCGCTGCTGGGGGTGGGGCCGGGGAACTGGCCGGTGGAGTACCCGGAGCACGCCGCCCGCCGCGACCCCTCGCTCGCCCCGGACGAGGCGGGGACCACCTCCAACCCCTGGCCCAGCAGCGACTGGGTGGCCTTCCTGGCGGAGCGCGGCATCCCCGCGTTCCTGCTGCTGGCGGGGGCGTTCGCGGCGCTGGCGCTGGGCGCCTGGCGGCGGATGCGCGCCGCCCGCGACGCGGACGAGGGGCTGGTGGCGCTGACGCTGCTCGCCACGCTTGCGGCCGTGGCGGTGGTGGGGGCGTTCGACGCGGTGCTGCTCCTGGCGCTGCCGGCGCTGCTGGTGTGGACGGCGCTGGGCGCGCTGTCGGGGCCGGAGGACCTCCGCCCGGTGGCCGCCGCGCCGGGGGCGCGCGTGGCGGCGCTGCTGCTGGTGGCGCTGGCCGCCGGGGCGGGCGCGGCGAAGAGCGCGGCGCAGCTCGCGGCCATGTCCGTGTACGCGGAGGGCGGCGGGCGGGAGTCGCTGGAGCGCGCCGCCCGGCTGGACCCGGGGAGCTACCGCATTCACCTGCGCCTTGCGCGGGGCTCCGGCCGGCGCACCCGCGAGTCGCGCTGCGAGCACGCCCGTGCGGCGCACGCGCTGTACCCGAGCGCGGCGGCCGCGAAGCGCCTGGCGAATGCCTGTGACTGAACCCAAGCTTTGACAGACTGAACTGCCGGATTCGGGCGTGCCCCCGGCTGCGCCGGGGTCGGGCTTCGGCTCCGTAGCAAACGATACTACCGTTTGCAACGGAGTCGAGCCCCGCGAAACTGCCCGCGGGTCTCGCCCCTTCGGGCCGAAATCCCTCACGCGGGG
>JBEVLE010000715.1:0-4438 GCA_040509335.1 Longimicrobiaceae bacterium
GTGGCGCCGGGGCGCCGCCCGCGCGGGATTCCGGCCAAACCTAGGGGGGCCGGGCGGACCGCGTCAAGGCCGCGCAAGGCTTGTCCGGCCTTGACTTCGGAATTTCGCCGGGGTACGTTGCTCCGGGTCTCTACACCGTCCATTTCCCGGAGTTTCGCGATGTCCGAGCTCGACCAGGCCATGGCCTCCCTGCGCGGTCACGAAGGCGTGGAGCACGTCCTCATCCTGGGCCGGGACGGGCTCCTCATCCAGCACTCCGGCAGCGGCGCGCTGGACGCGGAAACCGTGTCGGCCATGGTGCCGGGGATCGCCTCGGCAGCGGGCGGGCTCGGCGCCGCCGCCGGGCACGGGGAGCCGTCCACGGTGGTGGTGCGCTTCGGGGACGGGGTGGCGGTGGTGGACGCGCTCTCCCCCGAGCTGCTCCTGGCCGTGCTCCTGCGCGACGGCGTGGGGTTCGCGCCGCTCCTGCGCGACCTGTCGAGCGGCCGCGAGCGGCTGGCCGCGCTGGTCTGACCCGCCCGATCGTCCGAATCCGTTCGTCCCCCCCGATGACTCCCGACGCCCAGACCAGGACGCGCAACGTGCTCGTCGCGGACGACGAGCCGCACATCGGCCGCATCATCCAGCTCAAGCTGGAGCAGGGCCCCTACCACGTCACCCTGGTCCCCGACGGCCGGGAGGCGCTGGAGCACCTGCGCGGGGCGGAGCCCATCGACGTGGTCCTGCTGGACATCATGATGCCGTACGCGAGCGGCCTGGAGGTCCTCCAGGAGCTCCGCGAGCTGCCGCACCGCCGCGACACGCCCGTCATCATCCTGACCGCGAAGGGGCAGGAGTCCGACCGCGCGCAGGCGCTGGAGCTGGGCGCGACCGACTTCTTCACCAAACCCTTCAGCCCCAAGAAGCTCCTTGCGCGCGTCGACGAGCTCTTCTGATTCCCATATCTGGACGGTGATCCTGGCCGGCGGGGTCGGCTCCCGGTTCTGGCCGGTGAGCACGCCCGCCCGCCCCAAGCAGATCCTCCCGCTCGCCTCCGAGCAGCCGCTGATCCGCGACACCGTGGAGCGCATCCTCCCGCTGGTCCCCCAGGACCGGCTGCGGATCCTCACGGGCGCGCACCTGGCCGACCCAATCCTGCACGCGGTCCCCGGGCTGGAGCCCGGCAACTTCCTGCTGGAGCCGCGCGCCGCCGGCACCGCCCCGGTGCTCGCCTGGGCGGCGGCGGAGCTGGAGCGGCGCGACCCGGACGCCGTGATGGTGTCGCTGCACGCCGACCACGTCATCCACCCGGCGGCGGCCTTCCGGCAGCTGATCGCGGACGCCGCGGAGCTTGCGGTGGAGCACGGGCGCCTCTTCACCATCGGCGCCAACCCCACCCGCCCCGAGACCGGGTACGGCTACATCCGCCTGGGCCCGCCGCTCGCCGCCGAGGAGCCGCCCCGTGGGGGGCGCGCCGCCGGCTACGGGGTGGCCCGCTTCGTGGAAAAGCCCGACCGCGCCACCGCCGGGGAGTACCTGGCCTCCGGGGAGTACCTGTGGAACACCGGGCTCTTCGTGTGGCGCGCCGCGGACCTCCTGGACCAGCTGGAGCGGCACACGCCGGAGCTGGCCGAGCTGATCCCCATCCTGCGCGAGGGGGGCACGGAGGAGTTCTTCCGCCGCGCGCCCACCCTTTCCATCGACGAGGGTCTGCTGGAGCGCTCCGACCGGGTGGGGGTGGTGAAGGCCACCTTCGACTGGGACGACGTGGGCGCCTGGGACGCGCTGTACCGCACCCGCCCCGCCGACGCGCAGGGCAACGTCACCCTGGGCGAGGCGTACGCGGTGGAGTCGCGGGGGACCGCGCTGTACGCCGACGACGGTCCGATCGTTGCGTTCGGCGTGGAGGACCTGATCGTGGTCCGCACCGCCGGGGTGACCTTCGTCGCCCACCGGGACCGCGCCCCGGAGCTGAAGTCGCTCCTGGCGCAGCTCCCCGAGGAGCTACGGACGCTGGACTGAAAAACGGCGGTGCGAGAGTGCGAAAGTGCGGGAGTGCGAAAGTGGCTGCGCTTCCGCGCTTCGCTTTTTCGGGATCCCAGAAACGCGACCGACGACCCCATGGCAGACTTCACGCTGGTCCTTTTCGACGACATCGTGGCGCAGCGGTGGGAGCCGTTCGCGCTGACCCGCCCCGCGGGGGAGCTCCTTTTCGGGACCATGCGCCTGCGCGAGCGGGCGGAGCGCGTCTTCGGCGCGCGCTGCTCCGCCCACGTCGCGGCGGACCACCTGGCCGGCTTCGCGGAGGAGGGCACGCCCCCCGTGCGCGGCCGGGCCGACGTCCCGGCGGAGGGAGCGAGGCTCTTCCTGTCGTCGCGCGCGGTGCCCGCCTGGGGCGCCGGCGAGGCGCTCGCGATTCGCGAGGGTCCCGTCGCCATGGGCGGAGAGATGGTGGGCTGGTACTCGCCCGCAGGCGCGGACAGGCCCCCGCTCAAGTTCCTGCGCAGCCCGTCCTCGGAGACCGCCGGGTGGCCCGGAGAAGCGGCCGCCATCCCCGGCCGCGTGCTTCGCCACGTGTGGGAGCTGATGTCCGCGACGCCGGAGCAGATCTCGGAGGACGTGGCCGCCCTCTTCCCCTCCCCCGCCCCGGCGGAGCTGCCGGCGGGCGTGCACCGCATCGGTGGGCACCCGGTGATCCTGGGCGAGGGCGCGCGTATCGAGCCGGGGGTGGTCCTTGACGTGTCGGAGGGGCCCGTCTGGCTGGACGCGGGGGCGAAGGTGCGGGCCTTCACCCGCATGGCGGGGCCGGTGTACGTGGGGCGCGGGAGCACGGTGCTGGGCGGCTCGCTGGAGGCGTGCGCCATCGGGCCGGTGTGCAAGATCCGCGGGGAGTTCGCGGAAAGCGTGGCGCTGGCCTACGTGAACAAGGCGCACGACGGGCACATCGGCCACGCGTACCTGGGCGCCTGGGTGAACCTGGGCGCGGAAACCACCAACAGCGACCTCAAGAACAACTACGGCACCGTGCGCCTGTGGACCCCGGAGGGCGAGACCGACACCGGGGAGATCAAGATGGGGTGCTTCCTGGGCGACCACGTGAAGACGGGGATCGGGCTGCTCCTCAACACGGGGACGGTGATCGGCGCGGGGAGCAACCTGTACGGCGCGGCGATGCCCCCCCGCTACGTCCCCCCTTTCAGCTGGGGAACCGGCGAGGAGCTCGCGGCGTACCGGGTGGACAAGTTCCTGGAAGTGGCGGAGAGGGCCATGGGCCGGCGCGACGTGGCGATGTCGGACGGGATGCGCGAGCAGCTGGGCCGCGCCTGGGCGCGCGCCCGCCCGGACGCGGGATGACAAACCGCCGGACCATCGTTAACTTCTTTTCCCACTCGTGGATGGACTCCCACCCCGTCATCAGCGGATCCGAGGCAGCACTCGCGTGAAGGTCACCGTCCTGGGGAGCGGCAGCCGGGGAAACTCCGTCCTGATCGAGGCGGGCGGGGCGCGGCTGCTGGTGGACGCCGGCTTCAGCGGGCGCGACATGGAGCGCCGCCTGGCCGCCGCCGAGGTCGCCCCGGAGTCCGTCGCCGCGCTGCTCATCACCCACGACCACAGCGACCACACGCGCGGCATGGGGGTGTTCGCCCGCCGCTGGGGCGTGCCGCTGTACATGACGGAGCCCACGCGCGCCGCCTGCGCGAAGCTGCTGGACGGCTCCGAACGGGTGCGCCGCTACAGCTCCGAGGAGCCGGTGGAGATCGCCGGCCTCGTCGTGGCGCCGTTCCTGACGGTGCACGACGCGGTGGACCCCATCGCCGTGACGGTGACGGAGCGCGGCACCGGCGAGAAGCTGGGGATCGCCACCGACCTGGGCCGCGCCACCACCTCCGTCCGCCACGCCCTGCAGGGCTGCGACCTGCTGATCCTGGAGTCCAACCACGACCCCATCCTCCTGCGGGACAGCCACTACCCCTGGAGCGTGAAGTCGCGCATCTCCTCCGCCCACGGCCACCTGTCCAACCGCGCCGCCGCCGAGCTGGCCCTGGAGCTGTACCACCCCGGCCTCGCCTCCGTGGTCCTCGCGCACCTGAGCGAGGCCGCCAACGAGCCCGAGATCGCCCGCGACACCGTCGCCGCCGCCCTGGAGCGCCGCCGCTACCGCGGCCCCGTGCAGGTGGCCTCGCAGGAGCAGCCCATGGAGTGCATCGACGTGAGCCGCCTGCGAATCGCCAAGCAGCCGACGCAGCTGTCGCTGCTGTAGGGGAACGGCAGGGAACAGGGAACAGGGAACAGGGAACAGCCTGCTTCATTCGGTTCACGCGCAGCGTGAAGCGCCACGGCGGCCCCCACCCGGCGGCCTTAGAGCCGCCACCCTCCCCCAATTCTGGGGGAGGGCTCGTTGTCGTTCGCAGTTCCCGCAGTATCCCCCAGAATCTGTTCGGAGGGAGACTCGCCGGCA
>JBEVLE010000716.1:0-5891 GCA_040509335.1 Longimicrobiaceae bacterium
GGGGAGGGTGGCGAGCCTAAGCGAGCCGGGTGGGGGCCTCCCGCGGACGCCAGCGCCACCCCCGCGTGAGGGATTTCGGCCCGAAGGGGCGAGACCGCGCGGCAGTTTGCGCGGGCTCGACTCCGTTGCACACGGTCGTTTCGTGTGCTACGGAGCCGAAGCCCGACCCCGGCGCAGCCGGGGGCACGCCCAAGCCCGCAGTGGCCGTTCAAGGCCGTTTCTCCACGGAATCAAGCACCCCGTACCGGTCCACGGCACGCTGCACCCGCTCCAGCACGTCGTCCACGGTGATCTGCTCCATGCGCTCCCGCTTGGGCGCGAAGCCGGAGGGATCGGGCTCCTCGCCCGGCTCGGTGTAGCGGTCCACCCACAGGTCCTGGTACCGCCGGTACGGCCCCGCGCGCCAGGGGTTGGTGTGCCCGTACAGCCCCACCACCGGCACGTCCAGCGCCCGCGCGATGTGCAGCGGCCCCGTGTCCGGCGCCAGCACCAGCGCGCTCCGCTGGATCATCCACGCCATGCGCCGGATGGGGTCGCCCATGGCGGAGAGCGGCCGGACGCCCGCCATCTCCTCGATCTCGCGCGCGATGCGGCTTTCGCGCTCGCCGCGGCCGCCCATGAGCACCGCGCGGAAGCCGAAGTCGCCCTCCAGCGCGTCCACCACCCGCGCCCAGCGGTCCGGGCGCCAGTCCTTGCGGTGGATGGCGGAGGCGGGCACCACCGCCGCGACCGGCCGGTCCAGCGCCGCGAAAAACGCCGCCTGCTCCGCCCGCTCCCCGGCGGTGAACTCGATCCGCCACTCGGGCTCCGCGGGCACGGGGACGCCCAGGTGCTCCGCGAACTCCAGGAACATGTCCACCGTGTGCCCGCGCGGGCGCGGTTCCAGGTGGTGGTTGGCGGCCAGCCACACCCCCTCGAACGCCCGCCCCCGGTCGAACCCCACCCGGCGTCGGGCGCGGGACAGCAGGGTGGGCCACACGCTCTTGGTGTACACGTTGAGGTTGAGCGTGACGTCGAAGCGGCGGCGGCGCAGCTCGCGCGCCAGCTCCCACACGCCCCGCGCCCCCAGCTTCTTGCGGTACACCACCACGTCGTCCACCGAGGGGTGCGGCCGCAGCATCACCGCCGCCATGGGCTCCACCACCCAGGTGACGTGCAGCGACGGGTCGTGGTCCTTGAGCGCGTTCACCAGGGGAAGGCCGTTGACCACGTCGCCCAGCCCGGTGAGCAGCACCACGCACACGCGCCGCCCGGGATAGCGGAGCGGCGTCACGCGGCCCCCGGCAGGCCGAAGGGGAGCCCCAGGAGCGCGGCCTCCACGCCGTCGATCATCCGCTCCACGCTGAACCAGTGCTCCAGCCGCCACGCCGCCTCGCTCACGCGGGCGCCCACGGCCGCGCCGCCGGCGCGCAGGCCGGCCGCGACTTCCAGGAGCGCGGCGGCGAGCGCGGGCGCGTCGTCGGGCGGCACGATCCACCCGGCGGCGGGACGCCCCTCCCGGGGGGCGAGCACGTCCCACGCGCCGCCCACGTCGGTGGAGATCACCGGCCTGCGCGCGGTGGCCGCCTCCAGCATGGCCACGGACATCCCCTCGCTGCGGCTGCTCAGCACGAACACGTCGCTCGCGGCCAGCACCGCGGCGACGTCGGCGCGCTGCCCCAGCAGGTGCACGCGGTCCGCGACGCCCAGCGACTCCGCCCGCGCCCGCAGCGCCTCCCGGTCGGGGCCCTCGCCGGCCAGCACCACGTGCAGGCCCGGGTCGGCGGCCTGCGCCAGCGCGGACACCAGCACGTCGAAGCCCTTGCGGCGCTCCAGCCCGCCCACGCCCGCGGCCACCAGGGCGTCGGCGGGGATGCCGAGCTCGGCGCGGAGCGGAGCGGGGGGCGCGGGGCGCAGGCGCACGCCGTTGGGGACGTAGTACACGGCCTCCGGCGCCAGCCCCGGCACGGAGGCGAGCAGGTGGTCGCGCACGGCGCGCGAGTTGGCGACCACGGCGTCGGTGTAGCGCGTGAGCGAGCGGCGGTGCTTCCACCCCTCGATTCCCGCGGGGATGGGCTGCACCGCGCCCAGGCGAAGGACGATGCGGGGGACCCCCGCGCGCCGCGCGCTCCACCCCGCCCCCAGCAGCCGCACCCACGAGGTGAGCAGGGCCGCGTCCGGCCGCTCCCGCCGCAGCCAGGCGATGAAGCGGGCCGCGCTCCACGGGTCCAGGTCGCCGCGCGGGCGGGCGCCCGTGGTGGGGATCCCCAGCGCGGCGAAGGCGTCGCGCACGGGCCCCTGCTCGCGGCAGGACACCACCAGCCGGTGCCCGCGCTCCAGCAGCTCCTCCGCCACCAGCAGGCTCTGCCGCTCGTTGCCGCGCACCGAGGGGCCGTCCACGTGCATCGCCACCTTGAGGCTTTGCCGCGGCGGCGCGTCCGCCCGGCCGCTCACGCGCGCTCCGCGAGCAGGCGCTCCCAGCGGTCCAGGAACCCCTCGTACGAGAAGCGCTCCTCCACGCGCTCCCGCGCGGCCGCCGCCATCTCCGCCAGGCCGGCGGGGTCGTCCAGCACCCCCCGCAGCGCGGCGGCGATCTCCGCGGGCCCCGGGGCGACCACCAGCCCGGGGCGGCGCCCGTCGGACAGCGGCTCCAGCGCCTCCTCCGCGCCGCTCACCGGCGTGCTCACCACGGGGACCCCCGCGGCCATGGCCTCCAGCATCGCGTTCGCCATCCCCTCGCGGTCCGAGCAGACCACGTGCACGTCCAGCGCGTCCAGCACGTCGCCCACGTCGCCGCGGAAGCCCAGGAAGTGCACGCGCTCCGCGATCCCCAGCTCCGCCGCGAGCGCTTCCAGCGCGGCCCGCTCGTCGCCCTCGCCGGCGAGCACGCAGTGCACGTCCGCCGGGAGGAGCGCCACGGCGCCCAGCAGCCGCTCGAAGCGCTTCTGCTTCGCCAGGCGGGCGACCGCGCCCACGACCCGCGCGCCGGCGGGGAGGCCCAGCGCGCGGCGCACGGCCCCCGGCTCGCCGGAGCGCGGCGGGACGCGGACGCCGTCGTACACCGTGCGGACGCGGGTGGGGTCCAGCTCCGGGTCCGCCGCCAGGAAGGCGGGGCGCATGACCCCGGCGTTCAGCGCGATCACGTCCACGAAGCGCCGCAGCGCCAGGCGGTAGCGCGCGCCGCGGGGCACGTCGGTGGACAGGACGATGCGCTGCACCACCCGCGGGACCCCCGCCAGCCGCGCGCCCATCCCCGCAAGGAACACCTTCTTGAAGGTGGTCAGCACCAGCGCGTCCGGCCGCTCCCGCCGCAGCACGGCGGCGAAGCGGAGCGCGTCCGGGAGCATGGCGTCCCCGCCCACGCGCGCCACCCCCGTGGGGATCCCGTAGCCGCCGATCCGCTCCGCCATCCCCTCGTCGCGGCACAGCATCTTCACCCGGTGCCCGCGCTCCTGGAGCCCGGCCAGGAGGTGCGCGGTCCCCAGCTCGCCCCCGCCCAGGATGGCGGAGCCGTTGTGCGCCAGGACGTACATCAGGCGGCGCAGGTGCCCTCGCGCCGCAGCCAGCCCACGAAGCGGCGGATCCCCTCCTCCACGGGGACCCGCGGGTCGTAGCCCAGCAGGCTGCGCGCCTTGTCGATGCTGGCGAAGGTGCGCGCCACGTCGCCCGGCTGCGCGGGGAATCGGCGGATGCGCGGCTCCACCCCCATCTCCGCCGCCAGCAGCGCCAGCAGCTCGGCCAGCGTCACCGTGCGGCTCTCGCCCAGGTTCACCAGCTCGAAGGCGCCGGGGTGCGCCCGCGCGAAGCGGATCCCCCCCTCGACCCCCTGGACGATGTCGTCCACGTAGGTGTAGTCGCGCTCCGTGCCGCCGTCGCCGTACACCGGCAACTCGCCGCCCTCCGCCATGAGACGGGCGAACTTGTGGATCGCCAGGTCGGGGCGCTGCCGCGGGCCGTACACCGTGAAGAAGCGCAGGCACAGCACGGACATCCCGTACAGGTGCGCGTAGGTGTGCCCCAGCAGCTCCGCCGCGCGCTTGCTCGCCGCGTACGGGGAGATGGGCCGCCCCACCGGGTCGCTTTCCGAGAACGGCACGTGGGCCGCGTCGCCGTACACGCTGGAGCTGGAGCCCAGCACGAACGCGCCCGTGCCGCGCCGCCGCGCCAGCTCCAGCATGGCGCCCGTCCCCTCCACGTTGGTGCGCAGGTAGTCCAGCGGCCGCTCCAGCGAGGGGCGCACCCCCGCCCGCGCCGCCAGGTGCACCACCACGTCGAACGCCCCCTCGCCCAGCGCCGCGTCCAGCGCCTCCGGCTCGCACACGTCGCCCACCACCAGCCGGAAGCGGGGATCCCCCTCCAGGGCGGCGAGGTTGCGGCGCTTGGTCGCGGGGTCGTAGAACGGGTCCAGGTTGTCCACCGCGACCACGTCGTCGCCGCGCGCCACCAGCCGCTCGCAGAGGTGGGAGCCGATGAAGCCGGCCCCCCCGGTGACCAGGATCCTCACGCCCCGAAGAAGGCGCGGATGGACGCCGCCACGTGCTCCCGCTGCGCCTCCGCGAGCTCCGGGAACACGGGGATGGACAGCACCTCCGCCGCCGCGCGCTCCGACTCCGGGAACTCCCCCTGGCGGTATCCCAGGTAAGCGAAGCACTCCTGCAGGTGAAGCGGCACCGGGTAGTAGACGTTGCTCCCCACCCCGCGCTCGCGGAGGAACGCCGCCAGCTCGTCGCGGCGCCCGCCGTGCACGCGCAGCGTGTACTGGTTGTAGATGGACTCGCTCCCCGGGAGCAGGGCCGGCGTGGACACGCCCTCCAGCCCGGCCAGCGCCTCGTCGTAGAAGCGCGCGTGCTCCCGGCGGGCCGCGCTCCACCCGGCCAGGTGCGGGAGCTTCGCCGAGAGCACCGCCGCCTGCAGCGCGTCCAGCCGCGAGTTGTAGCCCACCTCCTCGTGGTGGTACATCTGCCGCCCGCCGTGCACCCGCAGCTTGCGCAGCCGCTCGGCCGTCGCCTCGTGCGGGGTCACGGTCATCCCCGCGTCCCCGAACGCGCCCAGGTTCTTGGTGGGAAAGAAGGAAAAGGCGCAGGCGTCGCCCAGGGTGCCGGTGGTGATCCAGCGGCCGTCCTCCAGCCGCCGCCGCGCCCCGATGGCCTGGGCCGCGTCCTCCAGCACCGCCACGCCGCGCCGGTCGCCCAGCGCGCGGAAGGCCTCCATCTCCGCCATCTGCCCGAACAGGTGCACCGGCACCACCACCCGCGTGCGCTCCGTGGTGGCCGCCTCCGCCGCCGCGGGATCCAGGTTGAAGGTGGCCGGGTCGATGTCCGCGAACACCGTGCGCCCGCCCGCGTTGTGGATCGCCCCCGCCGTGGCGAAGAAGGTGAAGGGCGAGGTCACCACCTCCTCGCCGCGCTCCACCCCCAGCGCGCGCAGCCCCAGGAGGAGCGCGTCGGTCCCGCTGGCGCACCCAACCGCGTGCTCCACGCCCAGGTAGCTCGCGATCTCCGCCTCGAAGCGGTCCACCGTGGGGCCCAGGATGAAGCGCTGCTCCTCGATCACCGTCTTCACGGCCTGCTGCACGGCCTCCGCGATGCCCTGGTACTGGCCGGTCAGGTCCAGCAGCGGAACTTGCATGGTCGTCATCTATCGTTCCAGGAATCTTCGTGGTCTCTATGTAACGGCCCAACTGCAACGGCCGGGTTCGGGCGTGCCCCCGGCTGCGCCGGGGTCGGGCTTCGGCTCCGTAGAGCAGCAAACAACGCTGCTCAACGGAGTCGAGCCCCGGCGGAAACAGCCCCGCCGGGTCTCGCCCCTTCGGGCCGAAATCCCTCACGCGGGGGTGGCGCTGGCGTCCGCGGGGGCCCCCACCCGGCTCGCTTAGGCTCGCCACCCTCCCCCGTTCCGGGAGAGGGCTTCCC
>JBEVLE010000717.1:0-3316 GCA_040509335.1 Longimicrobiaceae bacterium
CCTGAGCCGGGGCGAGGAGCCGGGGCTGGGGGAGCTGCCGGTGCAGTACGCGGACTTCGCGGTCTGGCAGCGGGAGTGGCTGAGCGGCGGGATCCTGGACGCGCAGACCGGCTGGTGGAAGGAAGCGCTGGCCGGCGCGCCGCCGCTGCTGGAGATCCCCACGGACCGCCCGCGCGGCCCGGGGCAGAGCGCACGAGCGGGCGCGCACCGGTTCACGCTCCCGGGCGGGGTGACGCGGCGGCTGCGGGCGCTGTCGCGGCGCGAGGGCGCGACGCTGTTCATGACCGCGCTCGCCGGCTGGCAGGCGCTGCTGGGCCGCTACGCGGGCCAGGACGACGTGGTCGTCGGCACTCCCAGCGCGGGGCGTACCCGGCGCGAGGTGGAGGGGCTCGTGGGCTTCTTCGTCAACATGCTGGCGCTTCGCGGCGACCTCGCGGGCGACCCGACCTGGCGCGACCTGCTGGGCCGCGTGCGCGAAGCGGCGCTCGGCGCCTACGCGCACCAGGACCTCCCCTTCGAGAAGCTGGTGGAGGAGCTGGGCGTGGAGCGCAGCCTCACCCACACGCCGGTCTTCCAGGCCGTCTTCGCGCTGGAGCGCACCGCCCCGCACGAGGCGCTGGCGCTCGGCGGCCTGGCGGTGGAGACCTTCGGGGCGGCGGAGGGGGTCGCCAAGTTCGACCTCGACCTGACCCTCCGGGAAAAGGACGACGTGCTCACCGGCGCGCTCGGCTACCGCGCCGCGCTGTTCGAGGCCGCGACCGCCGCGCGCATGGCGGGACACCTGGAAGCCGTGCTGGAGGCGCTGTCGGCCGAGCCGGGGCGGCGCGTGTCCGAGCTGTCGCTGCTGCGCCCGTCCGAGCGCGAGCAGGTGGTGGAGGCGTGGAACCGGACCGAGCGGCCGTACCCGCGCGGCGTCTGCATCCACGAGCTGTTCGAGGCGCAGGTGCGGGAGCGGCCCCGGGCGCCGGCGCTGGTGTGGGACGAGGTGGAGCTGACCTACGCGCAGCTCGATGCGCGGGCCAACCAGCTTGCGCACCACCTGCGCTCCCTCGGCGTGGGGCCGGAGCGCCGCGTGGGCGTGCTGCTGGAGCGCGGCCCGGAGCTGATCGTCTCCATCCTGGCCACCCTCAAGGCCGGCGGCTGCTACGTCCCCCTGGACCCTGCCTACCCCGCCGAGCGCCTGCGCATGATGCTGGAGGACAGCAGCGTGCGTGTGCTCCTCGGCCGCGGCGACGCCGCCGCCGCCGTGGACCCGGGCGGCCTGTCGGTCGTCCGGCTCGACGAGGCGGCCCATGCGCTCGCCCGCCGGTCCACGGAGGCGCCGCGCGGCGGGGCCACGGCGGAGAACGTGGCGTACATCGTCTACACCAGCGGCAGCACCGGGCGTCCCAAGGGCGTCATGGTCGCCCACCGCCACGTCGTCCAGCTCGCAGTGGAGACCGACTACGTCCGCTTCCAGCCGGGCGACCGCGTCGCGCAGGCCTCCAACGCCAGCTTCGACGCGCTGACCTTCGAGGCCTGGGGCGCCCTGATGAACGGCGCCACCCTGGTGGGCATCCCCCGCGACGTGCTGCTCTCGCCCCCCGCCTTCCGCGACACGCTGCGCGAGCAGCGCATCACCACGCTCTACCAGACCACCGCGCTGCTCAACCAGCTCTCGCACGAGCAGCCCGACATCTTCGCGCCGCTGCGCGAAGTGCTCTTCGGCGGGCAGGCGGTGGACGCCGACAGCGTGCGGCGCATCCTCCAGGCGGGGGGGCCGCGGCGGCTGCTGCACATGTACGGGCCCACGGAAACGACGGCCTGGTGCTCGTACGAGCAGGTGGAGCACGTGGTCGAGGGAGCGCTGACCGTGTCGGTGGGGCGCGCGACGGGGAACCAGCGCATCTACCTGCTGGACGCGGCGCTGGAGCCGGTGCCGGTGGGGGTGCCGGGGGAGGCGTACGTGGGCGGCGACGGGGTGGTGCGCGGCTACCTGGACCGGCCGGAGCTGACGGCGGAGCGCTTCGTCCCGGACCCGTTCGGCGGGGAGCCGGGCGGGCGGATGTACCGGACGGGGGACCGGCTTCGGTGGAGGTCGGCGGGGGTGCTGGAGTTCGTGGGGCGCGTGGACGAGCAGGTGAAGATCCGGGGCTTCAGGATCGAGCCGGGCGAGGTGGAGAGCGCGGTGGCGGCGCATCCGGCGGTGCGGGAAGCGCGGGTCATCGTGCGGGAGGATCCTGCGTTCGGCATGCCGGGGGAGAAGCGGCTGGTGGCGTACGTGGTGGGCGAGGTGGAGGTGGAGGAGCTGCGGACATACCTGCGGCGGAGCCTGCCGGAGTACATGGTGCCGGGCGGGTTCGTGGTGCTGGAGAAGCTGCCGCTGACGCCCAACGGGAAGCTGGACGTGAAGGCGCTCCGGGCGCCGGAGCTCGGGGCGGGCATCGCGGCGTACGTGGCGCCGCGGACGGTGGTGGAGGAGGTGCTGGCGGGGATCTGGGCGGAGGTGCTGAAGACCGAGCGGGTGGGCGTGGAGGAGAGCTTCTTCGACCTGGGGGGGCACTCGCTGCTGGCGACGCAGGTGATCTCGCGGGTGCGGCAGGCGTTCGGGGTGGAGGTGCCGCTGCGGGCGCTCTTCGAGGCGCCCACGGTGGCAGCGCTGGCCGCCCGCGTCGAGGAGCTGCGCGGAGCCGGGGTCTCGCCGGCGCCGCCCATCGAGCGGGTCCCGCGCGGGGGAGCGCTGCCGCTGTCCTTCGCGCAGCAGCGGCTGTGGCTGGTGGACCGGCTGGAGCCCGGGAGCGCGGCCTACAACATGGCGGCCGCGCTGCGCCTGCGCGGCGCGCTGGACGCGGCCGCGCTGCGGGCGAGCCTGGACGCGCTGGTGGCGCGGCACGAGTCGCTGCGGACCACCTTCGCGGAGCGGGGCGGCGCGCCCGTGCAGGTCGTCCACCCGGCCGCGCCCGCCGCGCTGGTGATGCTGGACCTCGGCGGGGTCGCGGAGGCGGCGCGCGAGGCCGAGGCCAAGCGGCTTGCGGTCGAGGAGGCGCTGCGTCCGTTCGACCTGGCCGGTGGGCCGCTGCTGCGCGGCGCGCTGCTGCGCCTGGGAGAGGACGACCACGTGCTGCTCGTCACGCTGCACCACGTGGTGGGCGACGGGTGGAGCATGGACGTGCTGGTGCGGGAGGTGTCGGTGCTCTACACGGCCCTGAGCCGGGGCGAGGAGCCGGGGCTGGGGGAGCTGCCGGTGCAGTACGCGGACTTCGCGGTCTGGCAGCGGGAGTGGCTGAGCGGCGGGATCCTGGACGCGCAGACCGGCTGGTGGAAGGAAGCGCTGGCC
>JBEVLE010000718.1:0-3660 GCA_040509335.1 Longimicrobiaceae bacterium
GCGCCCCCCTCGTGCATCCTGCTTTCCGACCCGCCCGTCAGATGTCCAGCGAGTCGTCGCCGGCCATCGCGGTGCTCGGCTCCCTGCGGAACCAGCGGATCACCATGTACACCAGCAGCCCCGCGAGCACCAGCGGGAGGAGCCGGAAGGCGATCCCCACCAGGGCCATCGTCACGCCCAGCAGGAAGAAGACCACCTTGAGGGCGATGACCGCGAGTACGCCCACGGCGAGCCACGTGAGCAGGGTGCTGAGCAGGTTCTTGTCCTTCATCGTCGGGGCTCCTGGAAGTTGCCGTGGATCGTTTGTCGTCCGGTCTGGAACCCGTACGGGGCACCCCGCGAAAAGGTTTCAGCCCGGGTGAATGCGCCCGCGTCCGGTGCCCGGCAGGTGCGGCGGCGGGCCGCGGCGCGTATAGTGTCCACTTCGCGCAGGCGCCACCCGACGCACCGGATGCACCCGTGACGCTCCGATCCCTCGCCCTCCCCTGCCTCATCGCGCTCCTCGGCGGCGCGTGCGCCCCGGGCTCGCCCGCCGCGGCCCCCGCTGCGGCGGCGCCCGTACCCGCACCGGCGCCGGTCCCGCCCGCGCCGCCCATCGTCCCCCGCGAGGCGTGGGGCGCGCGGCCGGCGGCGGGGCCCATGCGGGCGCACGACATCAGCCGCATCACCATCCACCACACCGCCGGGCTCCAGCGCCCCGAGCGCACGCTGGCCGACAAGCTGCGCGCGCTCCAGGAGTTCTCGCAGACGCGCAGCCCGCTGGGCGACGGGCGCATCAAGGAGCCCTGGCCCGACATCCCCTACCACTTCTACGTGGACCTGCAGGGGCAGGTCGCCGAGGCGCGCGACGTGGGATACGCCGGCGACTCCAACACCGCGTACGACCCCGCGGGACACCTGCTCATCGTGCTGGAGGGCAACTTCGAGAGCGAGTTCGCCACCGCCCCGCAGATGGAGGCGCTGCGCCGCCTCGTCGTGTGGGCCGCCGCCAGGTGGAGCGTCCCCGCCTCGCGCATCGGCGACCACAACGACTTCGCGCAGACCGCGTGCCCGGGGCGGCGCCTGGAGCCGCTCCTCCCGGGCGTCACCCAGCTGGTGCGGGGCCGCTGATGGAGGCCGGACGCATCCGGGTGGGGACCCAGGGGTGGAACTACGACGCCTGGCTCGGCACGTTCTACCCCGAGGGGACGCGCCCCGCCGACTTCCTGGGCACCTACGCGCGCGGCTTCGAGAGCGTGGAGGTGGACTCCACCTTCTACGCCGTACCACCCTCCAGGAGCGTCCGCGGCTGGGCCGAGCGGACCCCGCCGGAGTTCACCCTCGCCCTCAAGCTCCCCCGCGAGGTCACCCACGAGCGCCGGCTGCGCGGCGCCGAGGACGTCACCGCCGAGTTCTTCGAGCGGGCGCGCGAGCTGGACGGCAAGCTCGGCCCCGTGCTGGTGCAGCTGGGGCCCGACTTCGTCCCCGACGAGCTCCCCGCCCTCGCCGACTTCCTCCCCCGGCTGCCGCGCGACCTGCGCGTCGCCGTGGAGTTCCGCAACCGCCGCTGGGTGGACCGCCGCGTCCTCCCCGGCCTCCTGTCGCTGCTCGCCGCGCACGAGGTGGCGCTGGCGCTCAGCGACGGCCCCTGGATCCCCCGCGACGTGCTGCTGGCGCTGGCCGCGCGCCCCACCGCCGGCTTCCACTACGTGCGCTGGATGGGACCCGACCGCTCCATCACCGACCACTCCCACCTCCAGGCCGACCGCGGCGAGGAGGAGGCCGCCTGGGCCGAGGCGCTGCAGCGCATTGCGGCGCGCGGGACCGAAGTGTGGGCCTACTTCAGCAACTACTGGGCGGGGCACGCCCCCGGCTCCGCCCGCATCATGCAGCGCCTGCTCGGCCAGCAGCCCGTGGAGCCGGGCGAGCTGGGCGAGCAGACCACCCTTTTCTGAGCCCGCCGGAGCGGCAGCGCACAAACGGCCATATCGCGAATCAGTGACGGTGTGCGAAGTGGACGAAACGAGCATCCGCGCCATTTTTTCACATCTGGACGCTGGCGTGTTCTGAGCGCTCGCAGCGCTCCGCACGGTCGCGCGGGGACCCCGTGTTTGCGGCATCCTCGACAACTCCGCTCCCCCGTTGTACTTTCGAAGCTTCCGGAACCATCCGAAGTCGCGCAGGGACCCCACGCCGGCCCTTTCCGGGCCCATGCGGCTCCCGCGTCCGCGCTCCAAACCCCACATCGCCACGCCCACCGGCAAGCCGTGCCGGGAGCGGCATCCCCGAAGGTCGCGCCCCCACGAGAACGGGACGAGACGAATGACGAACCTGCCCGGTTCCATCTTTCCCACTCCGCCGCAGCGCCCCCGCGTCCTGATCGTGGACGACGAGCCCAACATCCGCTCCCTCCTGCGCCGCGCCCTCGCGGGCGGCGGCTTCGACCTGTTCGAGGCCCCGGACGGAGAGACCGCCTACGAGATCCTGCGGACGGTGGGGGCGGACGTGGTCCTGTCCGACCTGCTGATGCCCGGGATGAAGGGGACCGACCTGCTCCGCCTGGCCAAGGCCCACGACGACGCGGTGGGGTTCATCATCCTCACCGGCGTGGGGACGATGGAGAACGCCATCGAGGCGCTCCGCCTCCAGGCCGACGACTACCTCCTCAAGCCGTTCAACCTGGACGAAGTCACCCTGTCCGTGGAGCGCGCGCTCCGGCACCGGCGCCTCCTGCTGGAGAACCGCTTCTACCAGGGACACCTGGAGGGGCGCGTGGAGGAGCAGGCCCAGCAGATCGAGACGCTGTTCGTGGACGCGCTGATGACCATCGCCAGCGCGGTGGAAGCGCGCGACGGGTACACCGGCGGCCACATCGAGCGCGTCACCCACTACGCCGTGGCCACCGGCCGGGTGATGGGGATCGGCAGGGACTCGCTGCGGCACCTGTGGGTGGCCGGGCTGCTGCACGACCTGGGCAAGGTGGCCATCCCCGACCAGATCCTGGGCAAGCCCGGGCGGCTGACCGACGAGGAGTACGAGATCATCCAGCAGCACCCCACCATCGGCGCCGCCATCCTGGAGCGCAGCCCCTTTCTCCGCCCCGCGCTCCCCGGCGTGCTGCACCACCACGAGCGCTGGGACGGCGCCGGGTACCCGGGCGGCCTGCGCGGCGAGGAGATCTCGCTGGAGGGCCGCATCCTGGCCGTGGCCGACACCTACGACGCCATCGTCACCACGCGCCCGTACCGCGACTCCCAGCCGCCCGAGGTGGCGGTCTGCGAGATCCGGAGGTGCTCGGGCTCGCAGTTCGATCCCGTGGTGGTGGACGCGTTCCTGCGCGCCCACGAGGAGGGGTTTCCGGAGGACGGCGCTCTTTCGCTGGTGCCCCGTCTGGCGCTCGAGCCGATGGTGGCGTGATCTTGACGGCTTGAAACAGCAGGGTTTGGGCGTGCCCCCGGCTGGCGCCGGGGTCGGGCTTCGGCTCCGTAACGCAGCAAACAACGCTGCGTAACGGAGTCGAGCCCGCGCAAACAGCCGCGCGGTCTCGCCCCTTCGGGCCGAAATCCCTCACGCAACTGCCTGCCCGTGCTCAAGATCCCCGCGGTTGCCCCCTCTCCCAGAATTGGGAGAGGGTGGCGGTTCCAAGGCCGCCGGGTGAGGGCCCGCGTGAGGGCGCTTTCA
>JBEVLE010000719.1:0-2654 GCA_040509335.1 Longimicrobiaceae bacterium
TTCGCCAGCACCAGGCGGGCGCCGGTCAGCAGCGGCCAGAAGAACTCCCACACCGAGACGTCGAAGCTGAACGGCGTCTTCTGCAGCACCACGTCGTCCGACGTCAGCTCGTACTCGTCCTGCATCCACAGCATGCGGTTAACGATGCCGCGGTGCGCGTTCATCGCGCCCTTGGGCCGCCCCGTCGAGCCGGAGGTGTAGATGACGTACGCCAGCGAGTCGGCGTCGGCGCGCAGCGGCAGCGGCTCCGCGCTCTCCTCGCCCACCCAGCCGGCGTGGCCGTCCACGCAGACGATCCGCGCGTCGTGCGTGGGCATGCGCTCCAGCAGGCGCTCCTGCGTCAGGAGCACAGGCACGCCGGAGTCCTCCAGCATGTACGCCAGCCGCTCTGCCGGGTAGGACGGGTCCAGCGGCACGTAGGCGGCGCCGGCCTTGAGCACGGCGAGCAGGGCGACGACCAGCTCGAGCGAGCGCTCGGCGCACACGCCCACCCGGATTTCCGGACCCGCGCCCAGCCCGGCCAGGTAGCGGGCGAGCTGGTTGGAGCGCGCTTCCAGCGCGGCGTAGGACAGCGACTCGCCCTCGAAGACCAGGGCGACGGCGTCGGGCGTGCGCGCCGACTGCGCCGCGACCAGCTCGTGCAGGCAAAGGTCGGGGTACGGGCGGGCGGTGTCGGTCCACTCCTCCAGGAGCTGCACGCGCTCGGCGCCGCGCAGCAGCGACAGCTCCGAGAGGCGGCGCGCCGGGTCGGCCACGATGGCCTCCAGCACGGCTTCCAGGTGGTCCACCATCCGCTCCGCCGCCTCCGCCGCCACCCGTCCCCCGTCGTACTCCAGCTGCAGGCTCGTCCGCTCTCCCGGCATCACCACCAGGGTGATGGGATAGTGGGCCGTTCCGCTCCGGGTCCACCCCGCCACCAGGAAGCCGCGGTCCGTGGACCCTTCCATCTCCGCGACGGGGTGGTTCTCGAACGCCACGATGCTCTCGAACAGCGGCGTGCCCGCCGGCACCCCGCTCCACCGCTGCACCTCGGAGAGCGGGCTGTACTCGTACCTGCGCGCTTCCTGCTGCTGCGCCTGCTGCCTCCGGAGCCATTCGTCCACGCGCGTTTCCCCCTCCACCCGCACGCGAACCGGCAGCGTGTTGATGAAGAGCCCCACCATCCCTTCCATCGCGGCCAGCTCCGGCGACCGCCCGGTCACCACGCCCCCGAACACCACGTCCTCCTCCCCCGAGTAGCGCGAGAGCAGCAGCCCCCACGCCCCCTGCACCAGCGTGTTCACCGTCAGGCGCTGCTGGCGGGCGAAGGCCTGGAGCCCGGCGCTCGTGCCGGCGCCCAGCAGCCGCTCCACGGCGCCGAGCGCGGGCTGCCCCGCCGCCGGAGCGGCGCGGTCGGGGGCCAGCTCCGGCCCCAGCTGCGTCCCGCTCGCCAGGTCTTCCAGCGCGCCGCGCCAGTATGCCTCGGCCGCGCGGAGGTCCTGCCGCTGCAGCCAGGCGATGTAGTCGTGGTAGGGACGCCGGCGGGGCAGGACGGGAGCCCTGCCCCGCCTCAGGCCGTCGTAGCTGGCGAGCACGTCCTGGAGCACCAGCGGGATGGACCAGCCGTCCAGCAGCAGGTGGTGGAAGGTCCAGACGAGCTCGTGCTCTTCGTCCCCCGTCCGCACGAGGGCGACCCGCATCAGGGGCGGGCTGCGGAGGTCGAAGCTCGGTTGCCGCTGCGCTTCCAGGGAAAGGCGAAGCCGCTCCCCGGACTCGTTGGGCGGGCACCCGCGCAGGTCGAGCACGGTCCAGGGCAGCGCCACGCGCCGGAAGACGACCTGGACGGCCTGGTCGATCCCTTCCCACACGAACGCCGTCCGCAGCACCGGGGAATGGTCGAGGACGTGCTGCCACGCCCGCCGCAGCAGCTCGGGGTCCGGGCTTCCGCGAAGGGAGAAGGTGTACTGGTTTAGATAGGCACCCGAGTCCGGCGAATAGAGCTCGTGGAAGAGAATGCCGGCCTGGACGGGAGAAAGGGGGTAAACGTTCTCCATGATAGAGGATACGTCCGCGGCGTGCCCGGTGTGCTCACTCATATCCAGCAGGTGATGTACGGTGTCTGGTGGCCCGGTGCGCGGGTCTGCGGATCCGTCCGCGGCGTGGAGACCCGGTGAAGGCGGTGGGCAGATGCGAGGGGCGACGACCCGTGGCCAGACTCAGGAGAATGCCCTGGCCCGCGGTCCAAAGAGGAAGTCGATGTGTGCGCCGGCAATCGCTTTCTATATTCTATACCTGCCTTATATTATGCGCAACCGGCGCTATTACGGGGACAATAGTCTCTGGAGCCCGTTCCGGGGAGCTCCGGGGCCACCTGATGGAGGCCATGCCGGGTGCGCCATTACAGTTCTGGCTCACGGGTTGGTCCAGGCAGGCTGCACGGCCCGGCCGGCGAACCGGCCCGGGATCGACGGGGCATCGGACCCCTGGACATCTTTGAAAAATCAGCAAAACGAAGGCATATCAAGCCGCAAAGTTCGCAAAAACTTGACCCGCACCACTGACACCCAGGCGGCCGATCGCGAACGGAACATGCCTCGCCTTTGCCGCGCCGCCGGCCGGCTCGTCCGCAGCCGGGAGCGGGCACATACGCAGACCGCCCGGGGCGAGCGTCTGCC
>JBEVLE010000720.1:0-11097 GCA_040509335.1 Longimicrobiaceae bacterium
CTGGAAGAGGGGGCAACTGCTGGATCTTGCGGCTGCGTCGGAGCTTGCGTGAGGGATTTCGGCCCGAAGGGGCGAGACCCGGCGGCAGTTTGCCGGGGCTCGACTCCGTTGCAGACGGTTGTTTCGTCTGCTAGGGAGCCGAAGCCCGACCCCGGCGCCAGCCGGGGGCACGCCCGAGCCCGCAGTTCAGCCCGTCCTTCAGAGCCAGAACCTCAGAACGACAACTCGCCACCCACGCGCACGAACAGCTGGTTGACCAGGCCCTCGCCGTCGTAGCGGGACACGTAGTCGGTGATCCCGTAGCGCAGCGCGAAGTTGGGGCCCAGGCGCGCGCCGGCGGCGGCGCCCAGGCTGGCGGCGAGGTCGGTGGGGCCGTCCTCGTAGCGCACCTGGCCCACCCCGGCGGAAAGCGCCAGCGGCAGCGCGCCGGGGCCGGCGTCGCCGCGGAAGCGGGAGTACTCCAGCCCCGCACTCCAGTGGTCCACCGTGATCTTGTCGCCCGACACCGACTCGCCGAAGGGGAGCCGGCCCAGCAGCTCCGGCGCCGAGCGCTGCGCCGTGCCGAAGGCCGCCAGCCGCGGGGCGAAGCGCAGCGTGGCGCGCGCGCCGAAGCCCCAGCCGCCCTCCAGGCGGGCGCTGGTCTCCGGGAGGCTCCCGTAGAAGCCGTACGTGCCGAACGGCTCCACCGACACGAGCTGCGCCGCGGCGGGGGAGACGGGAAGCGCGGCGAGCAGCGCCGCGGCGAACAGGATCTTGCGGGTCATCTGTTGTTCCTTTTGAGGTTCGCGGGGATCATGGTGGCGCGGGGGCGCGCGCGCAAGCGTGCCGCCGTGCCGCGTTGACAAGCGTGGCGGGCCGCGGGAGATTCCCCGTCCCGTTTCCCGCACCCCGGACCGCGCGGCCCGCATGCAGCTCCACCCCACCTTCCCCGAGTTCCTGCGGCTGGCGCGCGAAGCGACGCTCGTTCCCGTCTCGGGCGAGTTCCTTTTCGACACCGACACGGCGGTGTCCGCGTACCACAAGCTCGCGCGCCCGCCCTTCGGCTTCCTGCTGGAGTCGGTGGTGGGCGGGGAGCGCTGGGCGCGCTACACCTTTCTGGGGACGGAGCCGCGCGGGGCGTGGCGGCTGGTGGGGGACCGCATCGACCGGTGGACGCCGGGGGAGGGGTGGACGGAGGGGGAGCGCTCCGCCGACCCGCTCGCCGACTTCGACCGGCTGATGGCGCGGCACACCCCCGCGGAGGTGCCGGGGCTGCCGCGCTTCTGGGGTGGGGCGGTGGGCTTCTTCGGCTACGACGTGGTCCGTCACGTGGAGCGGCTCCCCCGCCCGCCGGCGGAGGGGCTGGAATTGCCGGACGCCGTGTTCATGCTCACCGGCGTGGTGGTGGCGGTGGACAACCTGTTCGGGCGGGCGCGCGCCATCGCCGCGGTGGAGACCGGGGACGTGGACGAGGCCGAGCTGCGCCGGCGCTACGACGCGGCGGGGGCGGAGGTGGAGGCGGCCGTCGCCCGGATCCAGGGCGCCGCCGGCCCGCGCCCGCTGGCCATGGCGGCGGCCACGGCGGAGGACCCTCCCTTCGGCAGCACCTTCGCGCGCGCGGACTTCGAGGCGGCGGTGCGGCGGGTGCAGGACTACGTCCGCGCCGGGGACGCCTTCCAGGTGGTGCTGTCGCAGCGGCTCTCGCTCCCGCTGGAGGTGCCCCCCTTCGACCTGTACCGGGCGCTGCGTACCCTGAACCCCTCGCCGTACCTTTTCTTTCTGGAGCTGGACGGCTTTCAGCTGGTGGGCTCGTCGCCGGAGGTGATGGTGCGGCTGGAGGAGGGCACGGTGACGGTGCGCCCCATCGCGGGGACGCGCCGCCGCGGCGCGAGCCCGGAGGAGGACGCCGCGCTGGCGGAGGACCTCCTCGCCGACGCCAAGGAGCGCGCGGAGCACCTGATGCTGCTGGACCTGGGGCGCAACGACGTGGGGCGCGTCGCCCGCTACGGGAGCGTGCGGGTGCCCCAGCGCATGGTCATCGAAAAGTACTCGCACGTGCTGCACATGGTCTCCACCGTGGAGGGGGAGCTGCGCGAGGGCCTTTCGGCCGTGGACGTGCTGCGCGCGTCCTTTCCGGCGGGGACCGTGTCCGGCGCGCCCAAGGTGCGCGCCATGGAGATCATCGACGAGCTGGAGCCGGCGCGGCGGGGGCCGTACGCCGGCGCGGTGGGGTACTTCGCGCACGGCGGCCGCACCATGGACACCGCAATCGCCATCCGCACCGTGGTGGTGCGCGGCGGGGAGGCCCACGTGCAGGCGGGGGCGGGGATCGTCGCGGACTCGGTGCCGGCGGCCGAGTACGAGGAAACGCTCAACAAGGCGCGCGCCCTGCTGCGGGCCGTGCAGATGGTGGCCGCGGCTTCCGCGGCGGGGAGACCCGAATGACCCTGATCCGCTGGCTGCTGGGCGCCTGCGTCGCCGGAATCGCCGCGCCGGGGTGGGCGGCGGCGCAGGAGCCCGCGACGCGGGCGAACACGCTCGCGCCCGCCCCGGCGTCCGCCGACACCGCGCCCGCGGGAGGTCCAGCGCGGCCCGGCTCCGCGCGCGTCGTCCTTTCCGGCGAGGTCCTGCGGCGCAGCGGCGAGACTCACCTGCTGGCCGCGCTCGCCGGCCGGGTGCCGGGAGTGGAAGCGATCCGCGCGGGCGGCGCGGCGGGCTCGGCGGCCGTGATCCGCATCCGCGGCGATCGGTCGCTCACCGGCGGCGCCCCCCTCCTCGTGGTGGACGGCATGCCGGTCGGCGGCGCTGCCTACTCCACCTGGTCCGGCAACGGCACGGCACTGGGTGGCACCGTCGGGACCGACCGCGCCGCCGACGTGGACCTGGACGACGTGGCGTGGGTGGAGATCCTCCGGGGCCCCGCCGCCGCGGCCTACGGCTCGCGTGGGGCCGGCGGGGTCGTCCTCGTCACCACCCGGCGCGGCGTGGCCGGGTCCACCACGTACTCGCTGCGCTCGTCCGCCGGGGTGGAGCGGCCCACCCGGCTCCTCCCCCTGCAGCGGAGCTTCGGGGTGGGAACGCAGGGGGTCTCCACGGCGTGCAGCGCCCCCAACTGCGTGGTCCCGGGGAGCGGCTTCAGCTGGGGGCCCCGGCTCGCCGCGGGAGTCCCCACGTACGACCACGCCGCCGAGCTGTTCGAGACGGGGACTCTGCTCGACAACTCGCTCGCCGTTTCCGGCGGGAACGAGCGCACCACCTTCTACGCCTCCGGTGGGGCGCTGGCGCGGGACGGCTACTTCACCGGGGGCGGCGACACCTACGACCGCTACACGCTGCGCGCCGCCGCGGCGCACCGGCTCCAAGGCGGCCTGGAGCTTCGCGCCGACGCGGCGCTGGTGCGCTCGGAGGGGCGCTACGCGCCGCGCGCGGCCAGCCCGAGCGACCTCCTCCAGGCCGCGCTGCGCACCCCGCCGGAGTTCGACAGCCGCGCGTACCTCACCGACCAGGGGCTGCACCGCAGCTTCCGCTTTCCCAACCCGCAGCCGGGGACGGAGCTCGCCTCGCGCGGGACCGACAACCCGTTCTACCTGCTGAGCGAGGGGGAGTACGCCCAGGACGTGTCCCGCGCCTTCGGGAGCTTCGGCGCGACCTGGCGGCCGCTCGAGCAGCTGCGGGTGGACTACACCCTGGGCGTGGACGATTCCGCGGACGACCGCCTTGAATCGCGCCCGCTCCAGAGCTCCGGCGCCCCCGCGGGCGGCACGGTGGGGAGCTGGCGGCTGGAAGAGACGGGGCTGGAGCACGCCCTGGGGATCACCGCGGAGTACGCGCTGGGCTCCGCCGTATCGGGGACGCTCGCCGCGGGGCACGAGCTCGCGCAGCGCGGGCTGCGCAACCTGCGCCAGGTGCGGGGCGGACGCGGCGGGCCCCTGCTGTCCGGGAGTGGGCAGCCGCTGGAGCCGGCCCCGGTCCCGTTCGAAGACCGGCTCGTGCGCACGCTGAACGGGTCCTGGGCGCGGGGGAGAGCGGAGCTGGCCGGCCAGCTCTTCCTGCTCGGGGCAGTACGCAGCGACGCGGTCGCCGTCTCCGGTGAGGGGAGCCACCGCGCGTGGTACCCGGCGGCGGGCGCCACCTGGAGCTTCGCCCGCACCCTGCGCCTGCCCACGGGCCTCGTGGGCACCGGCGACCTGCGCGTCGCGTACGGGCGCAGCGGCCAGGAGGCGGGGCCGTACCTGCTCCAGGACCTGCTCCTCTTCGCCCCTCCCCCGGAGCGCACCTCCCCGGGCGTGGTCCTCTTTTCCCGCGCGGACTTCCGGGGCGACCCGGGCCCACGGCCGGCGACCACGGACGAGCTGGAAGCGGGGATGGACCTGGGCCTCTTCCAGGGACGCGCCGACCTGGGCGTGACGTACTACCGGGCGGACTCGCGCGACGTGGTCGTCTTCCTCCCGCGCGCCACGGCATCGGGAAGCCTGGTGCGGGCGGAGAACGTGGGCGGGATCCACGACGAGGGGTGGGAGGTCGCCCTGGGCGTGCGCCCCTACACCGGCCGCCGGGCGGCGCTGGAGCTGGGGGTGCACTGGGCCCGCCTCCGCAACCGGGTGACGAGCCTGGGGGGCGCGGACGTCCTCGCGTACCCCTTCGAGGCGGCGTCGCCGGCGGGGAGCCGCAGCGTCGCCGAGGTGGGCCTGCCGCCGGGCGTCGTCCGCGGGTTCGACTTCGCGCGGTGCGGCCGGGGGCTGACCACCATCCGGACGGGGGGGATCACCTACGACGTCGCCGCGGCCTGCCAGGGCGCGCCGGACGGGGCGCTCTTCCTGGGCGCGGACGGCTTTCCCGTCCGCGACCCCGAAGAGCGCGTGATCGCCGATCCCACGCCGGACTGGACGGGCGGGCTCACGGCGGAGCTGCGGGTGCTGGGCGTGCGCCTGGGGGCGCTGCTGGAAACGCGGCAGGGCGGGGAAGCGCTCAACCTCACCCGCGCCTTCATGTACCAGTACGGCACCCACCGGGACACCGAGGCGCGGGGGACGCAGGTCACCTTCGGGCTGGACCGGATGGAGGGCCCCGTGGTGGGCCCCGGGGTGGACCGGCTCGTACGGCTGGACGAGGCGTGGTTCGGCAACCTGGGCGGGGCGCCGGGGCCGCGCGCCCAGTTCGTGGAGGACGCTTCCGTCACCCGCCTGCGGGAAGTTTCGCTCGCGTACACCTTCGACCGCCCGTGGCTGCGGCGCACGCTGGGGCTGCGCGCCGTCGACGCGCGGGTGGCGGGCCGCGACCTGTACGCCTGGACCCGCTACACCGGCTTGGACCCGGAGGCGGGCACCGGCGGCGCCGTGCTGCCCAACCGCGGGATCGACTGGTTCGTCGATCCGCCGGCGCGCGCCTGGACCCTTTCGGTGTCGCTCACCCGCTAGCGGCCCGGCCGGGGGCCGGGCCGGACGCCGGAGGCGCAGCCTTGACACCGGTTTGCCCGACCCGCAAGATAGTACCCGTCTCTGGAAGCCTGCCCGATTCCCTCGAACTCCCTTCCTTCGATCGGGGCAGGTCTGAGACATCGTCCTTCCCCGTCAATTCCCTGGTTCGGTCGGTCCGGTTACGCTGGTCGGCAAGACGGCGTCTGCTCATACAGGGGCGTGCGCGCCCTTTCCTTCCCCCCCCGCCGCAAGGAGGAGCGCTCCGGTAGAATTCTCGTCGTTGGGGCATTCCCGGCAGCCGCGAGGCGCCTGGAGCAGCCCAGAAACGGGCGGTGACGCGCTTCCGCGTCCGCCGCGAGAACTCGTCCTCCATCCTGCCGCGGCGGCGCCGCGGCAAACCAGGAGAACAGGAATGAAAACAGTACGTTGGCTACTGGCAGTCTGCCTCGCCATCGCGCTCTCCCCGCTGCCGTCCACGGCGCAGGAGCCCGCGACGGTCACGGGCAGGGTCACGCGGGAGAACGGGAACGCGGTCGCGTCCGTCAACGTCCGCATCCCCTCGCTCAACGTGGGGGCCGTGACCGGCGAGGACGGCACCTACCGTCTCGTGGTCCCGGCCTCGCGCGTGCGCTCGGGGCCGGTGCAGATCGTCGCTTCGCAGGTGGGGCTCGCGCAGCAGTCCCACACCATCACGCTGAGCGCCGGCGCGGCCGTGACGCAGAACTTCCAGCTCGGGTCGGACCCGCTCCAGCTCGAGGGGCTCGTCGTGACCGGGCTGGGGCAGACCACCACCCGTGAGCGCCTGGGCGTTTCCATCGCCTCGGTCAAGGGCGAGGACGTCACCCGCGTGCAGAGCGCGAACGTGGTGAACGCCCTCGCGGGCAAGGCCCCGGGCGTCGAGGTGCAGAGCGCCTCGGGCGAGCCCGGCGCGGCCGCGTACATCCGCATCCGCGGCGTCAAGACCATCTCGGGCGACGGGCAGCCGCTGTTCGTGGTGGACGGCGTTCCCGTGAACAACCAGGAGAACGTCACCCCGTCCAGCGTCCGCACCGTCGGCGGCACCTCGGCGAACCCGGTGGGCCTTTCGGGGAGCTCCGCGACCAACCGCGCCGCGGACATCAACCCCAACGACATCGAGAGCGTCGAGATCCTCAAGGGGCCGGCCGCGTCGGCCATTTACGGCGCCCGCGCCGCGAACGGGGTGGTGCTCATCACCACCAAGCGCGGGGCTCCCGGCCAGACCCAGGTCACGCTGAACAGCACCTACACCGCCGACCAGGTGGTGGCGGACTACCCGCTGCAGAGGGCCTGGTCGTCCGGGCAGAACGGCGTGACGCAGATCGGCAACGCCGGCGCCCTGCGCAGCTGGGGCGCGGCGGCCACCGAGTCGTACAACCACTGGGACGAGCTCTTCGAGTCGGGCCGGATCCTGGAAAACAACCTCGCCGTTTCCGGCGGGTCCGAGCGGACCACGTACTACCTTTCGCTCGGCTGGCTCGACCACGACGGCGTGATCGTGGAGGACAACGACAACTACCGGCGCACCACGGCCCGCCTCAAGGGCTCGCACATGCTGCTGGACAACCTGACCCTGACGGGCAACTTCGCCTACACGCAGAGCTCGGGCGGATTCACGCAGAAGGGCTCCAACGTGTCCGGGCTGCTGCTGGGCGGGCTGCGTACGCCCCCCAACTTCAACAACTGCGTCCCTGACACCTGCTACCTGAACCAGTTCGGGATCCAGCGCACCTTCACGGCGCCCAACGCCGCCACGACCGCCGCGGTGGGCAACTTCGACAACCCGTTCTGGGTGATCAACCGGAACCTTTCCACCACCGACGTGGGGCGCGCCTTCGGCAACGTGATGCTGGACTACACGCCCGTCGAGTGGATGAAGCTGACCTACACCATCGGCAGCGACTACTCCAGCGACGAGCGCCTCGAGGCCCTTCCCACCGGGAACGCGACCTACAAGCCGGGCTACGTGGCGGAGTCCAACTTCACCTTCCAGCAGCTCGACCAGAGCGCGGTCGCCACGATCACGCCGTCGTTCCCCGGCCAGATCGGCGCGTCGCTGACCTTCGGCTACAACCGGAACGCGCGCGACTTCAACCGCATCTTCGTCGAGGGGCAGGACATCATCGCGCCCGGGGTGTACCAGCTGGACAACACCGTCACCCGGACGCCCGACAACTACCAGTACAAGATCCGCTCGGAGTCGTTCTTCGGGCAGGTGCAGACGGACATCCTCGACCAGCTGTACCTGACCGCCGCCCTCCGCAACGACGGCTTCTCCACCTTCGGCGAGGCGGACAAGCGCGCCTACTACCCGAAGCTGAGCGCCGCGTGGGAGTTCACCGAGGCGCTCGGGCTCTCCGACAACCCGTTCCTTTCCTTCGGCAAGCTGCGCACCGCCTGGGGCCAGGCCGGGAACGAGCCGCCGGTGTACGGCACGATCGGCGGGCTCACCGCCGCCTCCATCGCCGACGGCGGCTGGGGAACGTCGCTGAGCACCACCTACGCCAGCCGCGGCGGCCTGCGCCTGAGCGCGACCAAGGCCCAGCCGGACCTGAAGCCCGAGCGGACCTCCGAGTTCGAGGTGGGCGCGGACTTCGCGCTGCTGGGGAACCGCGCCAACCTGGGCCTGACCTACTACAACGCCCGCACCGAGGACGCGATCCTCACCACCCAGCTGTCGCCCTCCACCGGCTACACCGCGCAGCTCCAGAACGCCGCCACCATCCGCAACCGCGGGTACGAGGTGTCGCTGGACGTGCGCCCGCTGGAGCGCAGGAACTTCGGCTGGGAGCTGGGGCTGAACTGGTCCGCCAACGACAACCGGGTGCTGTCGCTGGGCGACTCGCTCCGCCAGTTCATCACCATGACCGGCGGCTTCGCCAACGCGACGACCGCCGCCGTGGTCGGTGAGCGCATCGGCGTGATCCGCGGGCCTGACTTCGCCCGCTGCGGCCGCGGCCTCACCATCGAGGGCGTCGCCATCGACGGGGCGGCCGGGCACTGCCAGGGAGCCCCCGAGGGCGCGCTGTACATCGGCGCCGACGGCTTCCCGCGCCTGGACGCCACCGAGCGGGTGATCGCGGACCCGCACCCGGACTGGATCGCCGGCATCCGCAACACCTTCACGCTCTTCGGCAACCTCCAGGTCTCCGGCCTGGTGGACATCCGCAGCGGCGGCACCATGTGGAACGGCACCAAGGCCGCGCTCTACAACTACGGCACGCACAAGGACACGGAAGAGCGCGCGACGTGCCAGCTCGTGGGCAGCGCCCTCAGCTGCTCCGGCAACGAGAAGGCGTTCGGAAACACCATCTACCCGAACGAGACGGTCGCGGGCCCGGGCGCCGGCAAGGCCGTGCCGATCGGCGAGAACTGGCACCGCGTCGGGCTGGGGAGCAGCTTCTCCGGCATCAACTCGCCGTACATGGAGGACGCCGGCTTCGTGAAGCTGCGCGAGGTCGCGCTGAGCTACCGGGTCCCGCAGCGGTTCACCCGCCGCTTCGCGATGTCGGGCGTCGACCTGCGCCTCGCCGGCCGCAACCTGGCCACCTGGACGGACTACACCGGGATCGACCCGGAGACCAACGTGGCCGGCAACACCAACGCGCGCGGGATCGACTACTTCAACAACCCCCAGACGCGTCAGTTCATCTTCAGCGTCGGACTGACCCGCTAACTGGAGCCGCAACGACATGCGCACATCAATCAGAGCCGTGGCCGTGGTGCTCGCCGTAGCGGGCACCCTCACCGCCTGCGACGACTACCTCACGGGTCCCGGGATCACCGACGACCCGAACCAGCCGACGCAGGCGAGCCTGGACCAGCTGTTCTACGGCAGCCAGCAGCAGCAGTACCTCTGGCACACGGGCGACCTGGCGCGCCACGCCGCCATGTGGACGCAGCAGATGGGTGGGATCGGCAACCAGACCACCTCGCTGTACCAGTACGTCGTCAACGAGCAGAACCTGAACGGCGCGTTCAGCCAGATCTACTCGAACGGCGGGCTCATCGGCCTGCGCACGCTGCAGGCGCGCGCGGACTCGGCCAGTGACAAGACGTACTCGGGGATCGCCAAGGTGTACGAGGGCTTCCTCATGGGAATGGCGTCCTCCATGTGGGGCGCCCTCCCGTACAGCGAGGCCGTCAGCGACGCCACGCGTCCCAAGCTGGACCTGCAGGAGGAGGTGTACCGCGACGTGCAGGCGAAGCTGGACGCCGGGATCGCCGACCTGTCCGCGGGGACGGGGACCGGACCGGGCGTGTTCGACCTGTCGTTCGGGGGGAACCGCCAGCGGTGGATCGAGACCGCCTGGACGCTCAAGGCCCGCTTCTACATGCACTGGGTGGAGGCGCAGGGCGTGGCCGCCACCCAGGCGGCCGCGACGGTGGCCTGCGGCGGGAACTGCGTCAGCAAGGCGCGGGACGCGGCGCTCAAGGGAATCACGGCTCCGGCCAACGATTTCAAGGCCGTGTTCTCGACCACGCCCAACGAGCAGAACCTGTGGTACCAGTTCATCTACGTGAACCGGACCGGGCAGCTCGCGGCCGGCAAGACGCTGGTGGACCTGATGAACAGCCGCAACGATCCCCGGCGCGCCGCGTACTTCTCCCAGGTGGGCGGGCAGTACGTCGGCGCCACCGACCTGGGGCCGGCCAACGCGTCGCTGCTCTCGGCCGACCGGGCCAACTCGGGCTTCGACCAGCCCATGGTCACCTACGCCGAGACGCAGCTGATCCTGGCGGAGACCAACTACCGGCTGGGCACCGAGGCGCCGGCGCTCGTCAACCTCAACGCCGCCCGCACCTCGGCGGGGCTGACGGCGCTCTCCGGGGTCTCGGGGACGGGGCTGTTCACCGAGATCATGCTGGAAAAGTACATCGCGCTCTTCCAGAACCCGGAAGTCTGGAACGACTACAAGCGCACCTGCATCCCCAACCTGGTGCCGGTCCGGGGGACCGAGGTGTACGCCCGCCTCCTGTACGGGAACACGGAGCGGAACAACAACCCCAACATCCCCGCCCCGGCAGGCCAGCCGGTGGCGAACCGCAACGACCCCAAGGCGTGCACCGGCCCGCGCGCCGCGTAGCGCTCCACGCCGGGTAGCACCCCGGAAAGGGTACCTGCTCCCTGTGGGGCGGGTACCCTTTCCACGTGATCCACGCCCGCGGACGACGGGTCCCGGGCCGTTCCACGATGCACGCATGGCAACGAAGCGTCCGATCGCGGCCGCACTGCTCCTCTGTCTCCTGCTGAACGGCTGCTTCAGCTACGCGCCCGCGCAGAGCACGCCGGGCCGGGCGGTGCGCGTGCGCGTCGCGCTCGTGGCGCCGGCCGACTTCCGTCTCCTGGAGTACACGGCGAACGAGGTGGTCGTGGCCGACGGCGAGATGGTGAGCGCCGACGACCGCGAGGTCGTCCTGTCGGCCACGCGGCTCCAGGCCCGCTCGGGCTACGAGTTCGTGGGGCACGGGGAAACCATCACCATCCCGCGCAGCAACGTCGCCTCGCTGCAGCGCAAGCGGATCGCGCCCCTGCAGTCCGCCCTCCTGGTGGGTGCGGTGGCGGCGGTCGTCGTGCTTTCCGCCCAGCTTTTCGAGGCGGTGAGGGGAGGGGACGGCGGCGGGGAAAAGCCGCCCTCGCCGCCCAACTGACCCGGCCCCGGCGGCGGTTCCGCCGGGGGGC
>JBEVLE010000721.1:0-11740 GCA_040509335.1 Longimicrobiaceae bacterium
CGGGCCGCCACCGGCGACCACGGCCTCGAAGCGTGGGGATCCGGTCACGAGCCGGCGGCGACCGGCGGGGCGGGGGCGTCCGTGTCCGGCACCGCCGTGGACTGCGAGCCGATGGCGCGGAAGTGGACGAACCCGCGCCGCCCCGCCGCCTTTTCCGGCGCCGCCGCCGACGGCGCGGCACCCGCCGCGGACGCGGCGCTCTGCATCAGCGCCGGGCTCCAGGCGATCTTCCCGGCCGGGACGCCGGCCGTGGTCTCCACCATCATCACCGCGGGGAAGTCCGGGTCGCCCACCGGGCCCGGACGCACCGCCACCACGCCCATGTCGCCGAAGCGGCGCACCATCGCCATCATCTGGTCCTGGGGCGGCGCGTTGTCGTCCAGCATGCGCGTCCAGTCCAGCCGCCGGGAGAACGCCGCCATGCGCTCGTCGCGGGGGAGCGACGCGTCCATGACGACGGCGTAGTCCGCCTCGGTGAGCACCTGGTTGGGGACGCGCGCCGGCCAGAAGGTGGGGAGGTACGGGTCCGGCGAGGGCGTGTACCCCGAGCGGCAGAACGCCGTGTCCTCCTGCCAGGGAAGCCCCATCCACCGGGTCAGGTCGCCGGGGCCCTGCCCGTGCAGCGGCCCGTCCGGCGCAAGCGCCTTTTCCTGCGTGAGGAACTGGCCGTAGTCGCGGTCCGGCTCGCCGGCGGGGCGGTGGCGGACGCGGAACGGCGACGCGTACAGGCCGATGTGCCGGACCGGCCAGGTCACCTCGCACCCGGGGTGGAAGGCGTCCGCCAGGCAGAAGTGCAGCGCCGCCCGCGTCAGCATCTCCGGCTGCTCGGCCACGGGGAGCGCGCCCACCTCGCGGACCGGGTCCGCGCCCGGCCAGTCCGCCACGAACCGGCCCTCGGCCCACAGCGACAGCGTGCGGTACTGTGTTTCCGTGACCGCCAGGTTGCTCCCGGGCGAGTCCGGGAAGCCCGGGGCGTCGTCCGCGTCGCCGTAGATCCACGGCCAGGGGAGCGTGGAGTCGTCGGTGGGGTGCGGGTGGCGGAAGGCGCGGAACACCTGCCGGCGCAGCTCGCCCCAGGTGTCGAAGCCGCCGGCCGCGGGGTCGCGGGCCAGCCGCGCCACGTAATCCGGGTCCTGGAAGTCGTTGGGCGACCCGTAGCCGAACTGCGTGGCGAAGCCGCGGTTGACCCACTGGAGCCCGGACATGCGCCGCAGGATGGGGTACACGTCGCGGGTGAAGGAGACCGCGTCCGGGAACGGCATCCACCCGCTGCGGACGTACAGGTCCACGAGCAGGTCGTGGAGCGTGCGCACCGAGACCAGGTCCGGGGCGTAGTTGGGCGGCGCGGTCACCACCCACGCGGGCTCGGTGGGGATCTCCCGTCCCTCGATGAACACCCGCGCCGTCACCGGCCCGTCCGACGCGTCGTCGTACCAGCCGTTGGCGTTGATGAAGGCGTTGGGATCGGTGGTGTCGTAGATGGGCGTGTTGGTGGGCGAGCCGGAGCGGCCCCGGCCGCCCAGGAACAGGAGCCGCCCGTCCGCGTCCGTGCGCAGCTCGCCCAGGTACACGGAGGTGCCCTGGAACTCGCCCTGGAAGCGGTACTCGCTCCCGTACGTGCCGGTGCCCTGGATGGTGCGGGTCCCGCCTTCGATGGTGAGCTGCTCGCGCGCGGCGCCGGCCACGGTGGCGTTGCGGAGCGGCAGCTTCAGCGCGGCCGCCTCGGGGATGTCCAGCGCGAGCTCCCACTGGTACCAGCTCGCCTTGCGGTTGGCGACGTGCGCGCTCCAGTGCACGTCCGCCCAGCCGGGCGTCAGCTCGCGCACCACCTCGCCCGCGGCGTTGTAGCCGTAGACGCGGAAGCGCGCGGCCTGCCGCTTGAGCGCCCCCGCGCCGTCCCGGTAGAAGGCGGCGGGGCGCGGCTCCGGCTCGGTCACCTCGGGCCCCACGAAGAATTCCTCGCTGTTCCCCATGCGCGCGATGCCGATGGCCGGGTGGATCTCGGCGCGCACGACCACGGTGTCCTTTGCGGCGGGGTAGGGCTCGCCGGGGCGGAACTCGGCCGGGCGGGGCTCCACCGGCTCGCCCAGCGGGACGCCGTTGACGTCGCGCCGCGCCCGGGCGGAGGCGCGGTACGTCACCTTGCGCGCCTCGGCGATGCTCCCCACCGGCTCGTTCTCGGGGAGGGTGTGCCAGGGGTTGAACGCCAGGTTGTCCCCGTAGTTGGCCTGCCCGCGCGTGTCCAGGTCCTGCGCCGGGAGCACCAGCGTGGCCACGTGGATGGGGGGCGAGAGCGTCTCGCTCCAGCGCACCGTGGCCTGGTCCAGCGGCATCTTCGCGGCGTCGGTGCGGAGCTGCACCATGAAGCGGAAGCGCGCCTCGCCGTGGCCCATTCGCCGGTGCAGGTCGGCCTGCAGGTAGAACGGATCGTCGTAATCGGGCTCGCCGGCACGCGGCGGTACCATCTCCGGCTCCAGCTTGTACTTCACGAAGCGTCCCTCGCCGAAGCGGAAGGGGATCACGCTCCAGTAGTCGCTTTCCAGCACCGAGGGGACCACCACCTCCATGGCGGTCTGGATCTCCGCGGTCACGGGGTGCGCCTTGAGGTACGCGGCGTTGGCGGCGCTCCCCTGCAGGGCGGCGCGGGTGGACTCGCACATGTCGCGCGCGGTGTCCACGAAGAACACGGGAAAGTTCTGGAAGAGGAAGTCGGCGGTGGTGGCCTCCCGGTCGGGCGCCATCACCTTTTCGCCGTCCACGCCGAACAGCTTGATCCCCACCCCGCAGGTACCCTTGTAGTCGGAGCTGCCGGGCTGGACGTCGCTGGAAAAGCGCACCCAGGCGGCGTACTCGTCCTTCTGCCCGAACACGCCCACGCGCAGCTCCCGCGGCAGGTCGGGGCGGATCTCGAAGCGGCCGTGCGCCACGCCGTGCATGCGCCGGAATACCGGACGCTCCGCGGGCACCTCGCCCGACTCGATCTGCCCCGCCTGGAAGATGTCCACGAACATCTCCTTGACCCCCTGCACCGGGTCGGTGGCGCAGTCACAGGGGAGGGGCGGGGACGCGGGCGCGGGCGCGGCCGCCTTCTGGTGCTGCATCGCGTACTTGCACATGGATGGAATGGAGTGGGGGTAGGGTGCGCGTGGAGGGCGACGCGCGGCGTGGCGCGTGAATGCTGCGCCGGACGCGGAATAGCTTCGGCAGGGGGGCGGCGGGACTTGAGGAGGGGCGCGGCGGGAGGTCGCGGGGACGGGGGACCGGGGCTAGATTCGCGGCCCTCGCCCGGCCCGCCCGAAGCCCGCGATCCGGGAGGTCACTTGCCGTCGCGTGAGGGATTTCGGCCCGAAGGGGCGAGACCCGGCGGCAGTTTGCCGGGGCTCGACTCCGTTACGCACGGTTGTTTCGTGCGTTACGGAGCCGAAGCCCGACCCCGGCGCCAGCCGGGGACACGCCCGAACCCGATTCTTTTAAATCTTTTCCGTGACGACCCATCGAATGGACCGCAACCTGGGGATGGAGCTGGCGCGCGTGACCGAGGCGGCGGCGCTGGCGGCGGCCGCGCACGTGGGCCGCGGCGACGGCCACGCCGCGGACGGCGCCGCCACCGACGCCATGCGCGCCGCGCTGGCCGGTGTGGCCATGAGCGGCGTGGTCGCCATCGGCGAGGGCGAAAAGGACGAGGCGCCCATGCTGTTCAACGGCGAGCGGGTGGGAACGGGCGCCGCGCCGGAGCTGGACCTGGCCGTGGACCCGGTGGAGGGGACCCGGCTGGCGGCGCTGGGGCGGCCGGGCGCGGTGTCCGTGATCGCCGCGGCGCCGCGGGGGAGCATGTGGCGCCCCGGCGCGTCGCTGTACATGGACAAGCTGGTGGTGGGCGAGGCGGCGCGCGACGCCGTGGACCTCGCCCGCGCCCCCACGCGCAACCTCCACGCGATCGCCGAGGCGCTCGGGCGGCCGGTGGCGTCGCTGGTGGTGTTCGTGCTGGACAAGCCGCGCCACGCCGGCCTGGTGGACGAGATCCGCCGCGCCGGCGCCCGGGTCGCGCTGCACACCGACGGCGACGTGATGGGCGCGCTCCTCGCCGCGCTCCCGGACACGGGGGTGGACGCGCTGATGGGGATCGGGGGGACGCCGGAGGGGGTGATCTCCGCGGCGGCGGTGCGGGCGCTGCGGGGCGGGATGCAGGGCGTGCGCGCACCGCAGCTGGACGCCGAGCGCGAGGCCCTGCGCGCCGGGCTCCCGCCGGGCGAGATGGGCCGCGTGCTGGGGCTGGACGACCTGGTCGCCTCGGACGACGCTTTTTTCGCCGCCACCGCGATCACGGACGGGCCCTTTCTGCGTGGCGTCCGGTTCTCGGGCGAATCCGCGGTCACGACCGAGAGCCTGGTGATCCGTGCCGCCAGCGGGTCGTTGCGCTACGTGCGGGGTGTGCACCGGGTCGCTGAACGGCAACGGCTTTGAACTGCGGTCCGGGCGTGCCCCCGGCTGGCGCCGGGGTCGGGCTTCGGCTCCGTAGCAGACGAAACAACCGTCTGCAACGGAGTCGAGCCCCGGCGGAAACAGCCCCGCCGGGTCTCGCCCCTTCGGGCCGAAATCCCTCACGCGGGGATCGCGCTGGCGTCCGCGGGGACCGGCGTTCGGGGCCCCTCAGCGCGCGGCGGGCCCTCCGCGCAGGCCGAAGGCAAGGCCGCGCAGCGTTCCGGCAAGCACGGCGGCCTCCTCGCGCGCCGCCTCCAGGCGGCCGGTGTCGGCCGGGCGCGCCACGCGCGCAAGGCGCAGGAGGAGCCACCGGGCCAGCACGGGGAGCGCGTACGCGTCGCCGCCGCGCAGCCAGATCCCGCACGCGGCGCCCATCCCGTGGCCGTACATGGGGCGGCGGGCGCGGCGGTCGGCGGGGGTCTGGCGCTCGTGCAGCACCAGCGCGTCGGGCTCGTAGCGCACCCGCGCGCCGGCCCGCAGCAGCCGGTAGAAGAGGTCCATGTCCACGCCGCCCTGGCCGGGGGCGCCGGGGCCCAGGCGCTCGTCGCACCCTCCCACCCGCAGGTACCACTCGCGCGCCAGCGCGAAGTTGTTGCCGCTCCCCACGTGCCAGGGCGCCTGCCTGCCGCGGAAGTCGCGCCGCTCCGCGGATGCGCGCGTGGACACGGGGACGCTCCGCTCGCCCGAGGGCGCGGCGGGGAGCACGCGTCCGGCGACCACGTCCTGCCCCGCCGCGAGGCTCCGGGCCAGCACGGCGAGCCACGAGCGGTCGGGGACGCAGTCGTCGTCCGTCACGGCGACGTGCGCGGACGAGGCGGCACGCACCCCGGCGTTCTGCGCGGCGGCCAGCCCCCGCGGCTCCTGCGGCAGGTACGCCACCCGCCACCCCTCCGCACGCAGCGGCTCCACCACCGGGCGGGCGCTCCCGCCGCGCCCCTGGTCCACCACCACCAGCTCCGCGGGGGGGACCTCCCCCGCGCGCAGCGCCGCCAGGCAGCGCGCCAGCGCGTCCGGCCGGTCGCGCGTGCAGATCACCACCGCGAGCGGCACCGCGGCCGCGCTCACCGGCCGCGTCCGCCCCGGCGGAGCGCGCCGCCCAGGCGGCCGGCGCCCTCCAGCACCCCCCGCAGCGGGGCGAGGACCATCCCCAGCCGCCGCACGGTGCGGTCGTCCCCGGGGGTGCGGCGCGCCCCGGAAAGCTGCCAGAACGCGGCCCACACGTAGAAGTGGAATCCCACCAGCACCCCCGCGCGCAGCAGCCCGGGGACGCCGTCGCGCCAGGCGCGCCCCTGCACCAGCTGCCGGTAGGCGCGCCGCCCCAGGTCCGCCAGCATCGCCCGCGCGGTGAACACCTCGCCGCGGTCCAGCATGGCCTGCGCCTGCGCCGGGGCGTAGCGGACGATGCGGTCCAGCACCTCGGGCACGGTGCGGCTGCGGTGGTGCACCAGCACCAGCTCGTCGCGCGCGGCCACGCGGGCCAGCCGCGCCTCCGGCACGGCGGGGAGCGCGTTGGGCGCCTCCGGCCAGCGCACCCGGTCGCGGCGGTACATGCGCAGCTGCGGCTCCCAGCGCTCGCGCGGGTTGCCGGGCGGGTAGCCGAAGTCGTGGTTCATGCGGGGGACCACCACCGCGTCCAGGTCGGCGCGCCCCGCCAGCCGCCGCAGCTCCGCGGCCAGCCCGGGGGACACGCGCTCGTCCGGGTCCACCACCAGGATCCACTCGCCGCGCGCGTGCCCCGCCACCTCGTTGCGCACCCGCTCCACGATGGGCACCGGGTCGCGCTCCACCACCCGCGCGCCGTGGCGCCGCGCCAGCTCCGCCGAGCCGTCCGCGCTGCGCAGGTCCATCACCACCGTCTCGTCCGCCCACGCCACCGATTCCAGGCAGGGGCCCAGGCGGTCGGCCTCGTCGCGGCACACGACGCACGCGGAGATCCGCGGTGCCACGGGGCTCACGCGCGCCTCCGGGCGGGGCGCGCCAGCCGCGCCACCCACACCCCCAGCACCGCCGCCGCCGTGCCCAGCACCGAGGGCGCGCGGCTGAACCTCACCGACTCGCGCAGCTGCGCCAGCGAGGCGCGCATCTCCCCCGCGTTCGCCAGGCGGAAGGAGCGGCGCAGGCAGGCGTGCGCGTTGGCAAGGCGCGCCTCGCGCGAAAGCGCGTCGGCGCGCTCCGGGGGGAGCGCTTCGCGGTTGATCTCGATGGCGCGGCGCAGGTCGCGGCCGTTCTCGCCGCTGCGGACGGTGCGCCCGCTCAGCGAGCGCGAGGAGACGCGGTACACCGCCAGCGGCTCCGTCTCGTACCACACCGGGTAGCGCGAGGCGATGCGCACCCACATCTCCCAGTCCTCGCCGTACGCGGCGATGCGCGCGTCGAAGCCGCCCAGCCGCTCGTACGCCTCGCGCCGCACCACCATGGAGGGCGCCTGGAGGCGCTGGCCCACCGCGATCCGCTCCAGCCAGCGGTCCAGCACGCCGCTCCGGGGCTCCTCCAGCCTGGAGACCACGGTCCAGTGCCCGTCCTCGTCCATGACCAGGTGGCGGCAGAAGGCGGCCCCGATCTCCGGCCGCGCCTCGAACGCCGCGCCCATCCGCCGGTAGAAGCCGTCGCGCACCGTGTCGTCGCCGTGCAGCAGGTGCACCAGCCGCCCGCGCGAGCGCCGCAGGCAGGTGTTGAAGTTGCGCACGTGCCCCACGTTCTCCGGCTGCCGGAAGAAGCCCACCCGGCCGCCCCCCACCTCGCGCACCACCGCCTCCGGGTCGTCGCGCGTGGAATGGTCGTCCACCACCTCGATCTGCATCTGCTCCGGGCCGGGGTCCTGCGCCAGCACCCCCTCCAGCGCCTGCCGCAGGTAGCCGGCGCACTCGTAGGTGGGGATCATCACCGACCAGAGCGGGCGCGGCTCCCCCTCCGGCACGGGCGGGACCGCCTCGCGGAACGGGTGCGCGCCCCCGCTCATCCGCGCACCGCCCCGCTGGGGAGGAGCCAGCGGTGGGGGATCCGCACGCTCCCCTCGCCGCCGTCCGCGGACGCCTCCTCCCCCCGCAGCACCCCCTCCGCCACCCGGAAGAGCGCGGCCCCCTCCACCCGGTCCTGGAGGTCGCCGTCGGCGTGCACCTCCACGTCCACCCGGTAGCTCCCGGGGACCAGCGGCAGTTCCGGCACCTCGCAGACGATGCGCGGTCCGCCGTCCGCGCCGCCCGATGCCGCGGGGCCGTGGAGCCGGGTGCGGAAGCTGGAGACCGGCTGCCCCAGCTGGTCGCGGAGGGTGAAGCGCAGCTCGGCCTCCGGCGGGCTCCCCGCCAGGCGGAATGCGAACACCGCCGCGCGGCCCGCTGCGAGCACCGCGGAGGGGAGCGGGCCGTCCGTGGACACCTCCACCTCCGCCAGCCGCACCGCGCCCCGCCCGCTCCGGTCCGTCCGCTCCGCCAGGCTCGCCCCCGCGGCGCGCTCCACCGAGTGCAGGTAGCGCCCGACCACCTCCCCCACCGGGCCCTCGCACTCCAGCCGGCCGCCGCGCAGCAGTAGGGCGCGGGTGCACAGCGCCCGCACCGCCGCCATGTTGTGGCTCACGAACAGCACGGTGCGGCCCTCGCGCGCCACCCCGCTCATCTTCCCCAGGCACTTCTGCTGGAAGGCCGCGTCGCCCACGGCGAGCACCTCGTCCACGATCAGCACCTCGGGCTCCAGGTGCGCCGCCACCGCGAAGGCCAGCCGCAGGTACATCCCCGTGGAGTACTGCTTCACCGGCGTGTCGATGAAGCGCTCGATCCCCGAAAAGTCCACGATCTCGTCGAAGCGCGCGGCGATCTCGCGGCGCTTCATCCCCAGGATGGCGCCGTTCAGAAAGGTGTTCTCGCGCCCGGTCAATTCCAGGTGGAAGCCGGTCCCCACCTCCAGCAGCGACCCCACCCGCCCGTGGATCCAGGCGTCCCCCTCCGTGGGCTCGGTGATGCGCGACAGGATCTTGAGCAGCGTGCTCTTCCCCGCGCCGTTCCCGCCCACGATCCCCACCGCCTGTCCCCGCGGCACCTCGAACGACACGTCCCGCAGCGCCCAGAAGCGGTCCGGCCGGCCGGCCCCCGCCCGCGGCGACGCCAGCCGCCGCACCGCGTCGCGCGCGCCCGCGGCGAGCGTTTCGCGCAGGTTGAGCCCCCGCCTCGGCGCCCCGATGCGGTATTCCTTGCCCAGCCCCTCCACCCGGATGGCCGCGTCGCCCATGCGCGTCACACCACGTCCGCGAAGCCGCGCTCCATGCGGCGGAAGTGGACGGCCCCGCTCGCGAGCAGCGCCGCCGCCGCCAGCGCCGACACGAGCAGCGCCCCGCCCGGGGCGGTGCGCGTCCCCAGGAGCGCCCAGCGGAACCCCTCCACCACGCCCACCATGGGGTTGAGCCCGTACACCGTGCGCCAGGGCTCCTCCAGCAGGCTGCTCGGGTACGCCACCGGCGTGGCGAAGAGCCAGAACTGCACCAGGAAGGGGAGCACGTACCCCACGTCGCGAAAGCGCACGTTGAGCGCCGACAGCCACAGCCCCACGCCCAGGCTGGTGACCAGCGCCAGCAGCAGCATGGGGAGCACCCACAGCACCCGCGCCCCGGGAACGATCCCGAAGTACGCGAGCATCCCCAGCAGCACCGCGAACGCCAGGGCGAAGTCCACCAGGCCCGAGAGCACCGCCGCCAGCGGCACCGCCAGGCGCGGAAAGTACACCTTGCGCAGCAGGTTCTGTCCCTGCACCAGGCTCTGCGTGGCCAGCGTCAGCCCGTTGGCGAACAGGGTCCAGGGCACCAGCGCCGCGTAGGCGAACGCCGGGTACGGCACCCCGTCCGAGGGCATGCTCGCCAGCCTCCCGAAGAACAGGCTGAACACCAGCATCGTCGCGAAGGGCTGCAGGATGGCCCACGCCGCGCCGAGCGCCGTCTGCTTGTAGCGCACCTTGACGTCGCGCCACACCAGGAAGTAGAGGAGCTCCCGGTAGCGCCACAACTCGCGCAGGTCGGGGATGCTCCAGCCCTTGGAGGCGTGGATCCAGGTGACTTCGGCCTGTGGGTCCGTGGTCATCTCTCGTTGAAACGCTGGACTGCGGGTTCGGGCGTGCCCCCGGCTGCGCCGGGGTCGGGCTTCGGCTCCGTAACGCACGATAAAACTGTGCGTAACGGAGTCGAGCCCCGGCGGAAACAGCCCCGCCGGGTCTCGCCCCTTCGGGCCGAAATCCCTCACGCGGCATCGCGCTGGCGTCCGCCGTGTCGTTCTCCCCTCCCCCTTGCGGGGAGGGGCCGGGGGAGGGGGGCGCCGTCACGCACTTTCGCACTCCCGCACTTTCGCACTTTCGCACTGCCGTTCCGCCAGCCCGTCGTACACCGCCTCGTACGCCGCGGCGGTGCGGTCGGGGCCCAGGTTCGCGAGCGCCCAGGCGCGGGCGGCGCGGGCCATGCGCGCGCGGCGCTCCGGGTCCGCGAGCAGGCGGCTCGCCGCGGCGACGAAGTCGTCGCCGCCCGTGGCGAGGGCGGCGTGGGTGCCCGGCACCACGTCCAGTCCCTCGAAGGCCAGCGGGGAGCCGAGCACCGCCTTGCCGGCGGCCAGGGCTTCCGCGGTCTTCACGCGCATCCCGCCGCCGCGGCGCAGCGGCGCCACCACCAGGGCGGCGCGGTCCAGGCGGGGGGCCAGGTCGGGCACCCAGCCGGCCACCTCCAGGCCGGCGCCGGCCAGCGCGCGCAGGCGCTCCGGCGGGTCGTCGCCCACCAGCGCCAGGCGCAGCCCGGGGACGCGGGCGCGCAGGCGGGGAAAGAGGTCGCGCGCCAGGTACAGCGCAGCGTCCAGGTTGGGCGGGTGGACGAAGCTCCCCACGAACAGCAGCTCCGGCGGGTCCGCGCCCAGCGGGTCCGCGGCGCGCTCCGGGACCGGCACCGCCAGCGGGATGCGCACGACCGGGGTCCGGGTCCCCGGCCGCTCCACGGCGGCGCGGTCGCGCTCCGTGAAGACCACGGCCGCGTCCGCCGCGTCCACCACCTCCCCCTCGTAGCGCTCCCAGCGGCGGGCGTCCCCCCGCCAGAAGGCGCGCTCCCACCCCGTGGCCGCCAGCACCCGCTCGCGCGCCGCCGGCACCCCCGGCTCGTGCACCGTCACCACGCGCAGCGCGCCGCGGTCCTCCACCGCGCCCAGGTACTGGGCCATGGCCGTGAACTCGGCCTGCACCACCTGCGGGCGCCATTCGCGGGCCAGCGCCCGCACCCCGCGCGCGAACGCCGCGTCCCACCGCGCCGCCACCCACAGCGGCTTCCCCGCCGCCAGCCGGGGGAGCACCGCCGGCGCGCGCGTCCACGGCCGCAGCGACGAGGCCGAGACCCCCGGCCGCCGCCCCTCGAACAGGCGCTCGCAGGCGCGCGCCGTCGCCGGGTCCGCGGGCGGCTCGTCGGCGGCGCGCAGGTACGCCAGGGCGACGCGGCAGCGCTCCGCCAGGGCGCACACCAGCTGGGCCACGGCCCGGCTCCCCCCGTGGCGGCCGTCCAGCCGCGGGGGAAAGGGCGACAGCACCAGCACCCGGCGGCCGCCGCTCACCGCAGCCCCGCCACGGCGCGCAGCACGCCCAGAAAGGGGCGCTCGCCCGCCGGTCCCGCGGCGGCGTGCTCGTCGGCCGCGTGGCCCAGCCAGCAGGCGTGGCGGCACAGTTCCGCGAAGGGCGGGGGGATCGACAGCGCGTCCACCAGCCGCGCGCGGCGCCCCGCCAGCTCCCCCGCCCAGGCCCCGCCCGGCCGGAAGCACTCCGCCCACGCGCGGGCACGGTCGCGGTACCCGTGCGCCGCGGCCGCGGCGTCCGTCGCGGCGTACTCCAGGTCGGCGAGCGGCCACCCGTCCTCCCGCGCCGCTTCCCAGTCCACCACCCCCAGCCCGGCGCCGTCCAGCAGCAGGTTGTGAAGCGTCAGGTCCCCGTGCGCGGCCACCAGGGGGAGCGGCCGTCCCTCCACCCGCGCGCACAGCGAGCGCACCCGGGCCGCGTACGCGCCGCCGTCCGCCAGCAGCGGGGCGAGCAGCCGCAGCGGCCCCATCACCTCGCGCTCGATCCGCTCCGCGCCCAGCGGCCGCGCGTGGACCGTCGCGCGGTTCCACGCCTCCAGCCAGGCGGCGGCGCGCAGCATCGCCGCCCTCGCTGCCGCGGGATCCGACCTCGCCCCGTCCGCCGCGCGGCGCCCGGGGACCACGGTGAGCACCACCACCCGCCGCCCCGCCGCCCGCGCGGTGCCCAGCACCCGCGGCAG
>JBEVLE010000722.1:0-6631 GCA_040509335.1 Longimicrobiaceae bacterium
GGGGACGACCTCCCCGGCGCCCGCTCCGTCGTCCCGTTCCGCCGGCCGCGATGAGCGAGATCGACACCTCCGCCGACCCGGAGCGGCTGCGGCGGATCGCCGGGGCGCTGGGGATTCCCGCGACGCGGCGGCACGTCTTCCTGTGCGCGGACCAGACCAACCCCAAGTGCTGCGACCGGGAGCGGTCGCTGGTGGCCTGGGACTACCTGAAGCGGCGCCTGAAGGAGCTGGGGCTCTCGGAGCAGGGCGGGGTGTTCCGCACCAAGGCCAACTGCCTGCGGATCTGCGAGGGCGGACCGGTGGCGGTGGTGTACCCGGAGGGCGCCTGGTACTCGCGGTGCGACCCGCCGGTGCTGGAGCGCATCATCCAGGAGCACCTGCTGGGCGGGGTCCCCGTGGCGGAGCACCTGATCGTGGAGCACCCGCTCCCCCCCGCCGGCCGGCTCTGACGGCGGACCGCTCCCGGTCCGCGGCGGCGCGCAGTCCATGACCAATCCATCTCATCCCGTGCACACATCCGAACTGGCCGGCGGCGCCTCCACGGCGAACGAGCCGGATCAACCCGCCCTTCGCGACCCGGCCCGGCTCGCCGTGCTCGCGGCGAGCAGCCTGGTGGGATCGCCGGCGGAGGAGGCGTTCGACCGCCTCACCCGCCTGGCGGCAGGGTTCCTGAACACGCCGCTCGCGCTGGTGAACGTGGTGGACCACGAGAAGCAGTACTCCAAGAGCTGCTTCGTTCCGCCGGACTGGCCGGGCGACGTGGAGGCGCCGCTGGCGGACTCGTACTGTCGGTGGGTGGTGGTGGAGCGCGAGCCGGTGGTCATCCCGGATGCCCGCCTGGACGACCGCGTCGCCGCCAGCCGCATGACCACGGAGCTGGGCCTGGTGTGCTACCTGGGGATCCCGCTGCTGCTGTCGAGCGGGGTGGTGCTGGGGTCGCTGTGCGTGGCCGGGTTCGAGCCCCGGGAGTGGACGGAGCGGGAGCTGGCGGTGCTGAGCGACCTGGCGGCGTCGGTGGTCACGGAGATCGAGCTGCGCCTGGACCTGTCGGCGCGCAAGCAGCTGGAGCGGCTCAAGGACGAGCTGGTGTCGGTGGTGGCGCACGAGCTGCGCACGCCGCTCACCTCCATCCGCGGCAGCCTGGGGCTGCTCGCCAGCGGGAGCATGGACCCGGCGTCGCCGCAGGCCCGGCGCATGGTGCAGATCGCCGCCCAGAACTCGGACCGGCTGGTGCGGCTGATCAACGACATGCTGGACCTGGAGCGGCTGGAGTCCGGCAGCATGGAGCTGGAGCGCACGCACGTGCGCGCGGCGGTGCTGGTGGAGGAGGCGGTGGACTCCGTGCGCCACGCGGCCTCGGCGGCCGGGGTGCGGCTGGAGAGCGACGTGGCGCCGGAGCTCGCCCTGCTGGCGGACCGGGACCGCGTGGTGCAGGTGCTGGTGAACCTGCTGGCGAACGCGGTCAAGTTCTCGCCGCAGGGCGGGGTGGTGCAGCTGCTGGCGGAGCGGCGCGGCGAGGAGGCGGCGTTCCAGGTGCGGGACCACGGCCGCGGCATCCCGCCGGAGATGCTGGACGTGGTCTTCGACCGCTTCCGCCAGGTGGACAGCTCGGACGCGCGCGACAAGGGAGGCACGGGGCTGGGGCTGCCGATCTGCCGGAGCATCGTGCAGCAGCACGGGGGGCGCATCTGGGCGGCGAGCGTGGTGGGCTCGGGGAGCACCTTCTTCTTCACCCTCCCGGTCGCCGGAGGGGGCGCGGGCGCCGGGGGCTGACCGCGGTACGTCACGAGCGGTGGCTGAATGGGGTGGGAGAGCGGGTCTCTCCCACCCCCTTCGTCTTTGCCGCTGGCAGGCGCGGGCGGGGCCGGCGTAGAATCAGGCCGTGCCCGCCGGAGTGCGCCCATGCCGGCTGACGGGAAAACGCATGGAAGGGAGGCGCGGCGTGGCGGACGAGAGCGGGCGCATGGCGGGTAGGGTGTGCGTGGTCACCGGGGCGAGCGCGGGGATCGGCAGGGCGACGGCGCTGGCGCTGGCGCGGATGGGCGCGCGGGTGGCGATGGTGTCCCGCAGCCGCGAGCGCGGGGAGGCGGCCCGCGCGGAGGTGGCTCGCGGGAGCGGGGGCGCGGCGGTGGACCTGTTCCTCGCGGACCTGTCCAGCCAGGCGGAGGTGCGCCGGCTCGCGGCGGAGATCCGGGGGCGCTACGGGCGGCTGGACGTGCTGGTGAACGACGCGGCGGTGTACTCGCGCCGGCGGACGCTGTCGCCGGACGGGATCGAGATGCAGCTCGCCGTCAACCACCTCGCGCCCTTCCTGCTCACCGGCCTGCTCCTGGGCCTGCTGGAGCGGAGCGCGCCCGCGCGGGTGGTGACGGTGAGCTCGGAGGCGCACCGGGGGATGCCGCTGGAGTGGGACAACCTCCAGGGGGAGCGGCGCTACCGCGGCCTGCGCGCCTACCGCACGGCGAAGCTCGCCAACCTGCTGTTCACGCGGGAGCTGGCCCGGCGCACGGCGGGGACGGGCATTTCCGCGAACGCGGCGCACCCCGGGGTGGTGGGGACGGAGCTGCTCTTCGGCGGATGGGGGCCGCTGCGCCTCTTCCGGCGCTTCATGCGGACTCCGGAGGAGGGGGCGCGGGTGGTGGTCCGGCTGGCCTCCGCGCCGGAGCTGGAGGGGGTCACCGGGCGGTACTTCCGCGACGAGGGGGAGATCCGGCCCTCGGGCGCGGCGCTGGACGACGATGCGGCGCGCAGGCTGTGGAGGATCAGCGAGGAGCTGACGGGGATGAGGCGGGAGTAAGGGATTTACGGCGGGTTCGGGCGTGCCCCCGGCTGCGCCGGGGTCGGGCTTCGGCTCCGTAGCAGACGAAACAACCGTCTGCAACGGAGTCGAGCCCGCGCAAACAGCCGCGCGGTCTCGCCCCTTCGGGCCGAAATCCCTCACGCGGGCATCGCGCTGGCGTCCGCCATGCACAACTCCCCACCCTCCTTGCGGAGGGTGGGGAGCCGTTTTCCTTCCGCGGGCCGGGCTGCGGCCGGCCGGTGCTACCGGCGGGCGGGGGGCTCCGAGGAGCGGGGCTCCGGCCGGCTGGATTCCACGCGCGGGGGCTCGGGGCGGGGCGCTTCCACGCGGGGCGCGGGGTCGCTGCGGGGCTCCGGGCGCTCCGCGCGCGGCTCCTGGCGCTGCACGGGCTCGTCGCGCGTCACCGCCTCGGACCTGCGCTCCGCGCGCTGCGAGTCGCCGCTGCGGTCCCAGGGAGTGTCGGCGGAGCCGCTCCCGGGGAGCCGCTCGGGGAGGCGCACCCCGGGCCGGCGCGCCGGCTCCGGCTCCGGGATCCTTTCCACCACCGTGGGCGCCGGCGCGGCCCTGACTCCCTCGTCCACGCCTGGCTCCTGCGGCTCCGGGCGGCGCCGCGACGGCGGCTTGACGGCGCCCGAGTCCGGGTTCTGCTGGCCGGGCTCCTGCGCCAGCGGCGGCACGTCGTCCTGCAGAGCACAGCCGCCGAACACGTAGTAGGCCGGCCCCTGGATGTTCCGCCCGTCGGGGCACTGCACGCGGATCCACTGCATCGCCTCGTAGTCGCCGCCGTAGCTGCGCTCCGGGTACACCACGTACACGTCGTCCGACCAGTCGCCCGCCTCGCCGTAGGGGAGCACCAGCTCCGCCAGGTCCTCCATCAGCCCGTACGGGTTCCCGGAGGCGTAGCGGGACATCCCCAGCGAGCGCCGCAGCGCGCCCGGCGCGCCCAGGAAGCTCCCCAGCCGCAGCGGCGCGTCCGAGGCGATCATGTACAGGTAGCGCGGCCCTCCGCGCGACGCCGACGCGAAGAACGGCGCCGGCTGGAAGTACGAGTAGTAGCTGCGCGACTGCGTCAGGAAGATGCTGTTGAGCCCGCCGGACAGGTAGTTCCGCTCGCCGCGGTACGCCGGGTACAGGAGCCCCACGCCACGCCCCGGGTAGATCTCGAAGATCGCGACGTGCGCGGGGCGGTTGGTGTTGACCATCAGCCGCCCGCCCCCGTTCACGATGCGGGCGCGGAGCGGCCGTCCGTCGTACTGCGCCGGGTCCAGCCCGGCGGTGGGCGGCGCGGGAAGGGCCGCGCAGGACGAGAGAAGCGCGACCAGTGCGAGAGTCGAAAGTGCTCTCATGGCGAGACTCGCGTGAGGGTGGACGTACGGACTCTGCATACCCGCGCGGCACAGATCCGTTCGGGTCCTCCCAAAGGCAACAAGCATTCCCTGGAAACCGAGCGCGCAAGCCGATTCCAAGCAATAATTTACAATCTGCGCCCACGTCCGGGCCGCACCCGGCCGCACCCCGGGGAGGACGGCCGTGTACACGCGAGGGGACAGCGGGCGGCGCCCCGTCCTCAGCTGCGCCAGGCCGCCCAGGCGAGGAGCGCCCACCCCGCCAGCAGCGCCACTCCGCCGACCGGGGTGACGGCGCCCAGCCAGCGGACCCCGCTCAGCGCCAGGACGTACAGGCTGCCGGAAAACACCACGATCCCGGCGACGAACGCCCAGCCCGCGGCGACCGCCGCGCCGGAGGCCCACCGCTCCACCGCCCACGCCACGGCAAGGAGCGCGAGGGCGTGGTACATCTGGTAGCGCGCCCCGGTCTCGAACACCGCCAGCAGGTCGGCCGGGAGCCGGGCTCGCAGCGCGTGCGCCCCGAACGCCCCCGCCGCCACCCCGAGCAGCCCGAACAGGCACCCCAGCACCCAGAAGGTCTTCGCCATCGGCCGTGCATCCGCTCCCTGGATGATCGAGCACACCGGAGGATGCCGGCAAAGATGCCTGGGGCGCTCCCGCCGCGCCAGCACCGGCACCCCGCCCCACCGTCCACGCGGCGAAACCAGCGCCTCTAAGTACAGACAGAGCAAGAAGATGGCCGGCCTTTTCATCCACCGCGGGAGCAATACCGGGGAACGCGTCTTGCTGAGCCAGGCGCTCGAAGCGGCTCCACGCCCCTCGACCCGTTCCCAGACGCCGACCGCATGACCGAGACGCGCAGAGGCTTCTCCAGGCTCCGTCACGACCACCCGGTGTTCTTCTGGGGGATGGCGGCGCTGATGGTTCTTTTCCTGGGGGCCACCGGCGTGGTGGCGTCGCGGATCCCCCGCTACCAGCAGGAAGCACGAGCGCTGAACCGGCAGATGAGCGCGGCCGAGCGGGCCACGCGCGACCGGGTGCTCCAGTCGCGGGCGGCGCGCTCGGAGATGGCCGTGGCGCTGCTGAGGCGGGAGCTGCGCATCAAGGGCCAGCAGCAGAAGGGGATCCACCTGGCGGTGAACACCGAGAAGAGCACCCTGGCGCTCCGCCACGGCCGCGCGACGCTGCGGGAGGTGCCGGTGCAGGTCGGGCCCGACTCCGTGGTGCGCGCGCCGGACGGGCGGGCCTGGCGCTTCGTCCGCGCGCTCGGCGAGCGGACGGTCCGCGACAAGGAGGTGTCGCCGGTGTACACGGTGCCGGAGTGGGTGTACGTGAGCCGCGGCCAGCCCGTGCCGCCGGAAGCGCAGCGGCGGGTGGAGGGCGGGCTGGGCGAGTACGTGCTCCGGCTGGACGACGGCACCGAGATCTACACCGAGCCGGAGGCGGGGCCGCTGGCGCGGGGCGTGAAGCCGGCCGCGTTCATGGTCCGCGAGGACGACATGCGCGCCATCTTCGACGCCGTCCGGGAAGACACCCCCGTCTTCATCTACTAGAGGCGAGGAGCACCCGATGGACGAACGGACCACCCGCGCGGGCACCCCCGAGCGGCGCAACTACACCCCGCCCGGGCGCCTGCGCCGCATCTTCTTCGAGAACCGCGGCGTCACGCTGGCGCTCGTCGGCTGCGTCGCCCTGCTTGCCGTGCTGTTCGTGTCGGCCACCGCCTGGGCGGTCAACGAGCGCTACGAGCGCGACGTGGCCAGGATCGCCTACGCGCACGACATGCGCTCGCTCGAGTTCCTCGCCGAGCAGGAGCAGCGGAGCGCGGCGGAGATCGCCGGCAAGGCGCGCGAGCTGGAGGAACAGGAGGCCGAGCTGGTCCCCTCCGACAACCCGTACCTGGTGGTCTCCATCGCGGAGCGCAGGGTCAGCTACATCCAGGGCGACGACACGATCTTCGCCGCGCCGGTGGCGGTGGGGTCCGGGAAGACGCTGGTGCTGGGCGGGACCACCAAGCGCTTCCAGACCCCGCGCGGCAAGATGGCGATCACGCACAAGGAGCTGGACCCGGTGTGGGTGCCGCCCAACTGGCACTATGTTGAGGTGGCCCGCAAGCGCGGCCTGCGCGTGGTGGACATGAGCAACGCCTCGCCGGGCGCGCTGGCCGGCTTCCCGGAAGGCCGCGAGCCCATCCGCGGCGGCACCATCTACATCCCGCCCTGGGGGAGCCCGCAGCGCAAGCACAAGGGCGTCCTGGGCGTCGCCAAGCTGGAGATGTACGACGGCTACTACTTCCACGGCACCGACAACGAAGCGTCCGTCGGCACCGCCGCCAGCCACGGCTGCATCCGCATGCGCAAGGACGACATCCTGTGGATGTACGACAACGTGCCCGTGGGAACGCAGGTGTACATCTACTAGGGAACAGGGAAGAGGGAACAGCCGGCGAACGGCGCCCCACCCCGAGAGTCCGGGATGGGGC
>JBEVLE010000723.1:0-8284 GCA_040509335.1 Longimicrobiaceae bacterium
CCGCCCCCCGTCGGAGGGGCGGGCGCGGCCGGGTCAGTAGCTGACCTTGAGCTGGTAGGTCGTGCGCGTCGATGAGGCGCTGCGGAAGACCAGGACGTAGACGTTCGTTGCCGAGGCGGTCGTGTTGGTCCACGACGCCTGGTCCGGGGTCGTGCCGCCGTTGTACGAGGACCCCACCCAGTTCCCCGCCGCGTCGTAGATCTCGAGGTCGTAGTCCACCGTGAGGCCGTTGAGCAGCGCCGTCACCGTCTTCCCGGCCGGCAGGCTCAGGCGGAAGTAGTCGTACTGCTCCACCTGCGCGTTCGCGTCGTTGAGGAACGTCCCCGAGACCTGGTTGCAGGCCCCGGAGATCGCCTGCGGCGCGGCCATGCTGTTGTTCGGCTCCACGTCCGAGATGGAATTGCAGGTCGGAGCCGGGGGCGAGCTCGCCGCATAGCTGACCTTGAGCTGATAGGTCGTGCGCGTCGACGAGGCGCTGCGGAAGACCAGGACGTAGACGTTCGTTGCCGAGGCGCTCGTGTTGGTCCACGACGCCTGGTCCGGAGTCGTGCCGCCGTTGTACGAGGACCCCACCCAGTTCCCCGCCGCGTCGTAGATCTCGAGGTCGTAGTCCACGGTCAGGCCGTCGAGCAGCGCCGTCACCGTCTGGCCCGCCGGCAGGCTCAGGCGGAAGTAGTCGTACTGCTCCACCTGCGCGTCCGCGTCGTTGAGGAACGTCCCTGAGACCTGGTTGCAGGCCCCGGAGATCGCCTGCGGCGCGGCCATGCTGTTGTTCGGCTCCACGTCCGAGATGGAGCTGCAGGCAGAGGGCGGCGGCTGGGTGCCCGTGGACGGCTCCGGCTTGATCGCCAGCGCCGGCGTCCATCCCGGGTTCACGCCGTCCCCCGAGTAGGCGCCCCGGTAGGTCGCGATCCTCGCCCGGCCGTTGAAGTCACGGTCCCACTCCAGCAGACCGGAAAAGGCGGAGTAGTCGATCGCGGTGCCCTGGAGCTGGCCGGCCTTCGGGTAGAGGTTCAGGCCCGATCCCAGGGCCGCCATGGGGTTGTTGAGGTAGGTCGAGGCCGCGGCGTAGGTTCCCGTCACGTTGTTGCTCTGCTGCCCGCCGGTCAGGGGCGTGGGGGCGAAAACGGCGTTGCCGACCACGCGCTGCGGGTAGGCGGGATCCGCGCCCGCGATGCGGATGCCGTTGCCGCTGCCCACGACCACGGTGTTGTTGAAGATCTCGATCCGCCTGGGCACGCTGTTGTGCGGCTGGATACGCACCCCCTCGCTCGTGCGGTTCACCAGCAGGTTGTCGTGGAAGGCCAGGTTGCCTTCACCCTGGAACAGGGACTCGTAGGGGTTCTCGTAGAAGAGGTTCCCGTAGATCTGGTAGATGTCCGACGAGCCCGCGCCCGAGAGCGGCCAGTGGCCCACGAGGAGGTTCGGCCCGTTCTGCTCGCCGCCCGGGGGGGAGCCCGCCTTGCTGAAGGTGTTGTGGCGGATGATCGTGGTGCCCGACGACGGCATCCCGATGGAGGTGTTGCGGCCGAGCTGGTGCTTGAACTGGACGTTGTAGTCCAGCGTGTTGTAGACGAGGTTGTGCTCCACCAGGAAGTTGGCCGTCTCGGCTCGGCCGTCGGAGTTGCCGAAGTACATCCCCGTGCCCGTGCTGGTGATCGTGTTGTCGCGGACGACCCAGTTCCAGGCCGGGCACTTGGTGCTGATGCCCACGCTCAGGTAGCTCTGGTTGAAGTTCCTGAAGCTCAGCCCCTCGATCAGAACGTGGTGGACGGAAACCGCGGTCGCCTCGGCCTTGACCCCGTCGCCCGCTTTGTTCTGGCCGTCGAGCGACAGGTTGCGCACGGCGATGTAGCTCGCGTCCTTGAGGCTCACGATGTTCCAGCTGTCGCTCCCCGTGAACAGGGCGGGCGAGCCGCTGGCGGGGCCCTCGACGACGATGCACTTGCCGGGCTGTCCGTTCTTGCCGTGGAGGGGGAGGCCCTGCGTGTAGGTGCCGGCGGCGAGCAGGAGCCGGTCGCCCGGAAGCAGCCCCGCGATCAGCGACCGGTAGTTGGAGGGCGTCGCCTGGATGGTCCGGAGCGGCGCCGCGCCGTTGCAGCCGCTCAGGGTCTGGGCGAGGCTCCCGGCCTGGCTCGCCGAATACGCGGGGTTCCGGCCCGGGTCCGGGCTGACGGGGTCACCTGCATCGCTGCACGCGCCGATGGACACGAGGGTGAGCGCCAGGAGAGCGTGGCGCCTGCGTAGCCGGCGCGTGATGCCGGGGGAACGGGTGGACGGGGTGGAGTCGCTGCCGGTTCTGAGGCGAAGGGAGCACATCGGGAGACCTCCATGAAATGCAGAGGGGCTTGATACGAGCAGCCGTTGCCGGGTAGCCACTTCCCGCACCACGCTGCCCTCCTCCGTGTCAGGTCGCATGTTTCTCGCGCGCGATCTCGCGGATCTGCGATGGTCGAAGGGAAGCGTGGTCCCCGGAAGCGTCGTACCGTGCCAGGGGCAGCCCGGGCCGAAATTCCGCCTCGTGCGCAGGCGACGGCCGTGCCATGCGATTTCGCAAAAAGCGCGCCCCTTAACAGCCGTCCCTATACTCATGCGAGGGACGGCTGTACCGCGGTATGGCGTCGCCGCTTCGCGGTGCTCGCCGGAAGTTGAGGGACGGCGGCTCAGAACTCGTTCGCGTACGACACGAACTTGAACCGCCCGTCGCGCTCCACGATCCCGCCGAACAGCACCTGGCTCACGGTGTCGCCCCCTTCGGTGACGCGCCGGACCTCGCACCCGGTCCACAGGCGGTTGGGCCCCTGCGCCGCCGGCCGCGCGCCGCATGCGTGGCCGAGGTAGCCCAGCGGCCTCCCGCCCAGGCGGCGGAAGGTGCGCGTGATCCCCTTTTCGCTGTTCTGGAGCATCAGGAACCAGGCGAGCTGCGGGCTGATCTCCCGCGGCGGCAGGACGAGCGGGGTGTGCGGGTAGTACAGGTACGCGAACTCCGCGCGGGTGATCACCATGCGCACCGCGGCCGCGGTGTCCTGCGCCTCCACCGCCGCCACGAAGCCGCGCACCAGCGCGTCGCGGCTCGCCGCGCCGCCGCGCAGCGCGGACGCCGGCTCCAGGCCTTCGCGGAAGCGGCTCAGGTCCTCCGCGACGCTGCGGGCGCTGTCCACGTACGCTGCCGCCTGCACGGCGGGCGGCGGGGACGCCGGCGCGGAGGCCGAGGAGGACCGGTCCGCCTCGCCGCAGGCGGCGAGCGGGAGGGCGAGCGCGAGCAGGGCGAAGCGGATGCGTCTCATGGTCGTCGGATCGGATGGAGGAGCGGCCGGCGCCCGAGGGGTGCCGGCCGCGGTGTTTCGTCGTGTGCCTGGCTCGTCCGCCGGACGGGCCGGCGATTCCCCGCGTGAGGGATTTCGGCCCGAAGGGGCGAGACCCGGCGGCAGTTTGCCGGGGCTCGACTCCGTTACGCAGCGTTGTTTGCTGTGTTACGGAGCCGAAGCCCGACCCCGGCGCCAGCCGGGGACACGCCCCACGCGAAGCGGCCGCCGTTCAGAGCAGTTCCCGAAGCGTCAGTTGCGGGCGTAGCTGGTCCAGCCCTGCCACCACTTGGCGCCCGCCGGGTCCACCGCGCCGCGGTAGCTGGTGCCGGTGACGAAGGTCCCCGCCTTTGCCGCCAGCGCGCCGGAAAAGGCCCCGGTGCCGCCTGTGCGCGCCGCCGAGCCGGTCGCAGGCGTCCAGTCGAAGGCGGAGGCGCCGGAGGGCGCGCCCGTGGGGAACGCGGTGAACAGGCTCGCCGTGGCCGCGGTCCCGCTCTCGATGGCGCTGGCGGCAGCGTCCACGCTCACACCGGTGCCGGCCTCGAACACGTTCGCGTTCTCGGCCAGGAGCACGTTGCGGATCACCAGGTTGCCCTCGGCGATGCGCGCGGCCGTGGTGGCGTTGCGCAGCGCGATGGCCGCGCCCGGCCAGCGGGCCACGATGCCGTTGACGTAGTAGCCGCCGGTGCCGCGGCGCAGCATCATCCCGAAGCCGCCGCCGGAGCCCACCACCCCCGGGCCGGTCCCCACCAGGGTGAAGTTGGCGAACATGGGGGTGGTGAAGGGCGTCGCGTTCTCGCCCGCCGCGCCGCAGGTGCCGCCCTGTGCGTCGGCGCAGCCGTCGTTCTCGATCCCCTGCGGGTCGTTGGAAAAGGCGCCGGCCCCGGCGCGCGGCTCCAGCCGCGTGGACTGGAAGGCGATCAGGAACTGGTTGCGCCCCGCGTAGCCCTCCGACGCGTCGAAGTGGTCGTCGCCCGACTCGTACGACACCAGGTACCTTCCGTCCACCGCCCCGCCGAACCACTCGAAGGAATCGTCCAGCCCCGCCACCGTCTGCACGTACTCCAGGGTGGTGCCGCTGCCGACCGCCGCCATGGTGAGCGCGTTGAGCTCCTGGTCCTGCGCCGGGCCGTAGCCGGCGAACTCGATGCGGACGTAGCGCAGCGTGCCGCTGTTGTCCGCGTTGTTGCCGCCGTTGCTGTAGTTCTCCACCGGGTTGGTGGTGGTGTTGGTCCCCGTGCCCTCCAGGCGGATGCTGCCGGTGCGGTTGATGATGCCGCGGCCGATGATCACCAGGCCGCCCCAGTCGCCGGGCTTGCGGTCGCCGGGGGCGCGGGCGGAGGTGAAGACGATGGGGCGCTCGGCCGTGCCCTGGGCGACGATGCGCGCGCCGGGGAGGACGAAGAGCGCCGACAGCTGCTCGCCCTGCACCACGGTGCCGGGCTGCACGGTCAGCGTGGCCCCGTTGGTCACCTTCACGAACGCGTCCAGCTTGTAGATGGTGTCCGCGAAAAAGGTGCGGCTGCTGGTGATGTTGCTGGAGACCGTGACGATCGGGGTCGCGCTCGTCGTCCCGGTGCGCTCGGCGCTCCAGCCGCTGGTGCGCGAGCCCGCGGTGGCCGAGACGCGGTAGCGGTAGCCGGTCTGCGCCTGCAGGCCGGTGTCGTCGAAGCTGGTCTGCGGCCCGGTGCTCACCGTGGCGAAGTCGCCGCTCGCGGCGGGGGCGCGCTGGATGGTGTACGAGGTGGCGCCGGCGACCGCGTCGAACGACACGCGCAGCCCCGTCGCCGAGATCGGCGTCACGGCGACGTTGGCCGGGGCCGTCACCTCCGGGTCGGTGGTGCCGTTTTCGCCGTCGCACGCCGCCAGCAGCCCCGCGCAAAGGACCATCGCCGCGGACAGGAGTTTCCTCGTGGTCGCCATCATCGTGGAGTGTTCTCCCAGAGTTGTGTGAGATCCTGCGTCCGGATGCACGAAAGGTGGCCGCCTACTGTGTAGGGGCCACCTTTCTCCCGTAACGGGGCCGTCACGGAGCTACGGCTGCCAGGTCATCCCCAGGGCGACCACCCGGCCGGAGCGGTAGAACTCGCGCGTCACGGCGCCCTGCCGCACCTCGAAGGGCGAGTCCAGCAGGTTCCTGGCGTCCAGCTTGGCGGAGACGTGCGGGGTCACGGCCAGCCGCAGCGAGAAGTCCAGCACGCTGCGCTCCCGCTCCACCAGGTCGGGGAGCCCGCGGGCGCCGGCCGCGTACACCCGCTCGCCCACGCGGTTGTAGAGCAGGGTGGCGCTGGTGCGCCCCGCCCCCGGGGCCCAGGTCACCCCGGTGTTCAGGACGTACGGCGCCTGCCCCACCAGCGCCCGGTCGGCGTTGATCTGGATGCTGTCGCTCCCCACCTCGATGCGGCTGCGCATGGCCGTGAAGTTGGCGGACACCGAGAAGGGCTCCAGCGCCGCCGCGAAGGTCCCCAGCTCCTTCCGCGCCTCCACCTCCACGCCGTAGTTGAGGGCGCCCTCGGGGTTGGCGAAGCCGAGCACCCGCGATCCCGAGGTGGGGAGGTACACGCGCTCGATGGGGTCCCGGAAGCGCTTGGCGAAGCCGCCCAGGCTGACGATCTCGCCCGACGACGGGTACCACTCCCAGCGCGCGTCGAAGTTGCGGATCAGGGTGCGGCGCAGCTCCGGGTTGCCCTGGATGTTGTCGCCGTCCAGCACGTCCTGGCTGAGGATGGGCGACAGCTCGCGGTACTCCGGCCGGGCCAGCGTCTGCGAGGCGGAGAAGCGGAGCTTGTGCGACTCGGCCACGTCCACGTTGAGCGCCAGCGACGGGAGGACGTCGGTGTAGGTGGGGGTGGACAGGCTGGTGCTGCCGTCCTGCGACACGGCGTCCACCTCCACCGCGGAGTGCTCCACGCGCGCCCCGCCCACCAGGTGCACGCGGTCCGTGAGCGCCACGTCCGCCATGGCGTAGCCCGCGCCCAGCCGGTCCCGGGCCGTGTACGACCCGCCCTGGAGGAGCGGGCGGATGGTGAACACCGCGTCGTCCGCGCCGGTGTAGCGCCCGTCGAAGATCTGCTCCGCGGCCAGCATGCGGTCGGAGTCGGCGAGGAACTGGCTGCCGCCGTTGAAGATGCTGTAGGAGCGGTTCACGGCGTCGCGGTCCACCCCGCGGAACAGGCCGCCCACGCGCACCTGGTGCTGGGCGAGCCCGCGCCCGAAGGTGAGGGTGTAGCTGGCGGACGCCTCCAGGCTGCTTTCCTCCAGGTCGCCGAAGGTGCGGACGGCGGCGCGGGTGTTGTTGGCCAGGAAGGCGCGCCTGCCGGAGCCGGAGTCCAGCCCGTCCAGCAGCTCGTACACGAACTCGGAGCGGTCGGGCTCGCGGCGGGTGACGCCGGAGGAGGTGAGCGCCCAGTCCAGCTTGTGCGCGCCGGACAGCTGGTGCTCGCCCGCGAGCTGGCTGGAGCGGACGGTGCGCTCCACGTAGCGCAGGCGGTTGATCTCCAGCGGCAGCCCCAGGTTCTCGTTGAAGCCGCGCTCGGTGCGGGCCTCGTTGTCGGCGGTGCGGTTGTACACGTTGTTGGCGGTGAAGCGATGCTTGTCGCCCACCAGCGCGCTCAGGTTGGCCACACCGCCCCACAGCACGCTCTCGCGCCCGGTGCCCAGCGTGGAGCTGAATTCGTCGATGGGGCCGCCGGTGGTGACGTCGTACAGCGCACGCCGCTCGTCCAGCCGCACCTCCTGGCCCCGGCTGTAGGTGCCGGAGACCACGTAGCCCAGCTCCTGCCCGAGCACCGGGTCGCTCCCGCCCACGGAGGCGGACAGCGACAGGTTGGGGTCGCCGCTCCCCCGCCCCGGGAGCCAGGCGTTGCGGAACGCGCCGACCATCTGGTTGACCTGCGCCTGCGGCACGTCCTGGGTGAAGCCGCCGGCCGCCGCCACCGCGCCGGGCACGTCGCGCCGCCCGCTCGCCGCGGCGAAGCGCTCCCCGCCCGCGCGCGGGGCCACGAGCACGCTGTTTCCGGTGGCCGCGTCGTTGAGGCCCACCGACGCGGACACGGTGGCCTGCCGGCGGGTGGGGAACTCGCGGGTGCGGATGTTCACCAGCGCCCCGCTGAAGTCGCCGCCCAGGTCGGGGGTGAAGGTCTTGCGGGTGGTGACGGTCTGGAGGATGCCGGAGGGGAACAGGTCCAGCGGCACCACCTTGCGCTCGGGCTCGGGGCTGGGGAGGCGGGCGCCGTTGAGGTCGGTGACGGTGTAGCGCTCGCCCATGCCGCGCACGAACACGAACCTGCCGTCCTGCACGGTGACGCCGCTGACGCGCTGCACGGCCTGCGCGGCGTCGCCGTCGGGGCCGCGGGAGATCTGGTCGGCGGTGATGGCGTTGACCACGCCGGTGGAGGTGCGCTGCTCGTCCAGCGCGCGGCTCACGGAGCCGCGCTCGCGCGTGGCGGACACGGTGAGCCCTTCCAGCGCCAGCGCTTCCACCGCCAGCGAAACGTCTGCCTCGGCGGCGCCGCCCGCGGGCACCTGCAGCTCGGTTACGGTCTTCGCGGCGTACCCCAGGTGCGTCACCACCAGCGCCTGCGGCCCCGCGGGGACGCCCGCGATGCCGTAGCGGCCGTCCACGCCCGAGACCGCGCGGAGCGTGGTGCCGCGCACCACCACCTGGGCGCCGGTGAGCGCCCGTCCGCTTCCCGCGTCCACCACGCGCCCCACGATCCTGCCGGCCGGCCCCTGCGCCGCCGCCCCGCCCACCGCGGCGAGCAGCAGCGCCAGCAGGAGCAGCCCGGTGCGAACTCGTTTGCCTGGCATCGTTTGTCTGTCTCGTTGTGGAGATCCGTTGAAACGCCCGCCGGCACCCCGCCGGGACGTGCCCTGAGGCTAGCCGGCGAACGCATCGACTCCACGCGGAAACGGTCACCGTTCTGTAACTCCGTCGCGCCGGATCGGGGGGAATGCGCGAGGGGCGATCCGGCGGGATC
>JBEVLE010000724.1:0-2674 GCA_040509335.1 Longimicrobiaceae bacterium
CGCACATCGCGTGCGGGCCCCGGACCTGCAACGCGGCCGTGATTACGGGCGCGTGGTCGTGTCGGCGGCAACCGTGTCCGTGGAGCCGTGGACGGTGTCGGTCTCGACCGTGGTCGTGGTCACGACGCTGTCCGTGGTCGGGACGACGGTGGGCACGCTCACGGTGTCCATCCCCGCGACGGCCGCGGTATCCGAGCTGACGGTCTCGCCGCCCTCGGAAACGTCGTCGCCACCACCGCAGGCGGCGAGCGCGACCAGACCGGCGACGGCGAAGATCGAGAGGCGGTTGTTCAGCATGGGATCCCTCCTGGGGGTGTTGATCGTCTGGTTGCTTTCCGGGACGTTCCCGGCGCCTTCCTTCGGGTGTGCCGGCGGCGCTGCCGCCGCGGCACGGGCCCTTCCTGAAGCAACGGGTGTGCCGGCCCGTGCCCGCCCGCCTTCAGCGTGGCGGAAGTCCGCTCCCCGCCTTATCTTTTGGGGGGTCGCGACCCCCGACGCGGGCGTCCACGAAGCACCGTTCGGAACGTTCGCGGGTGTTCAGTGAACGGCCCCGCCTGTTCAGTGAACACTCCAGGCATCCTCGGAACCCGCTTCGCCAGGAACGCGCGTGGCCAGATTCAGCAGCCTGTCCCGGGGGCTGTCGCTCCGCACCAAGGTCTTCTTCCTGTTCGCGGGGGCGGCGCTCCTCATCGTGGTGCCCACGCTGGGGCTCATCGCCAGCGCGGTGGAAAAGCGCGTGTACGAGCGCGCGACCGAGGAGCTGGCGGACGCGGCGCGGGTGTTCGCCAGCAACTGGCGCTTCCGCGACGAGGTTCTCCTGAACGAGGCGGCGTTCCGGGCCGCCTCGCCGGGGCTGGTGACGGCGCTGGAGGCGCAGGACACGGCGTGGGTGAGGTCCATCCTGCGGCGGCGCCTGGGCCGCGACCGCGTCATCCTGGCCGCCGATTCGGCGGCGCACCCGCTCTTCGGCCCCTCCATCGATTCCACCCTGCTGCGCAGCGGGCAGGGGATCGGCTCCATCGTCACCCTGGGGGACTCGGCGCGCACGCCCGTCCGGGTGGCGGTGTGGCCGGTGTGGGGCGACAGCGGGCAGGTGGGGATCGTGGGGGTGGGCACGCGGCTGGACACCACCGCGGTGCGGGAGCTCAAGAAGGACGTGACCGGGGGGACGGACGTCGCCCTCATCGTGGGCGACTCCATCATCGGGAGCACGCTGCCGGACAGCGTGCACCGCGGGCTGCGCGCCTCCGACCTGCACGGCCTGGGGAGGGCCGGGGCCACCGGCCGCGCGAGCCTGGGCGGGGCCCCGTACCAGTACCTGGTCGCCGCGCTCCCCACCCGCGGCGTTCCCGCGGCGGCGGTCCTGCTGCGCCCGGTGGGCAACGAACTGCGGGTGGTCACCGGCATCGTCAGCTCGCTGGTGGGGGTGGGGATCGCGGCGCTGGTGCTCGCGCTGATCCTGGCGCTGGTGGTGGCGCGCATCGTGGCGCGCCCGGCGCAGGTCCTCGCGGAAGCGTCGGCGCGGCTGGCCCGCGGCGACTTCCGGGCGCCGCTCCCCCCCGACTCGGGCGACGAGGTGGGGCAGCTCGCGCGGGCCTTCGCCGAGATGCGCTCGGCCATCGCCGAGCGCGAGGCGCGCCTGCGCTCCGCCCAGGCGGAGATGATCCACCGGGAAAAGCTGGCCGCCATGGGCCGCCTGGTGGCGCAGCTCTCGCACGAGATCAACAACCCCATCTACAACATCCAGAACTGCCTGGAGGCGCTGGAGCGGCGCGGCGATCCCCGCGACCCCAACCGCGAGTTCCTGCTCCTGGCGCAGGAGGAGTTGGCCCGCATGGCCGAGCTCACCCGCCGCATGCTGGACCACAGCCGCCCCCTGTCCGACGCGGCCGCGCCGCTGAACCTGAACTCCACGGTGCAGCGGGTGCTGGCGCTGGCCGGGTCCGAGCTGGCGGGGCGGGGGGTGCGCGTGGACACCTGGCTGGAGCGCGGGCTCCCGCCGGTGGTGGCGCACCCCGACGCGATCCAGCAGGTGCTCGCCAACCTGGTGAACAACGCCATGGACGCGATGCCGGAGGGAGGCACGCTGCGCATCTCCACGCGCACCGCCGCGGACGCGGTGGAGGTGGCGGTGGAGGACACCGGCTCCGGGATCGCCGACGACCAGCTCCCCCACATCTTCGAGGCCTTCTACACCACCAAGCCCGGGGTCCGGGGCCTCGGGCTGGGCCTGTTCGTCTCGGAGGGGATCATCCGCGGCCACCGCGGCCGCATCTCGGTGGAGAGCCGCCCCGGCGCCGGCAGCCGCTTCACCATCCGCCTCCCCCGCGAAACGCTGGACGAGACGCTCGCCAGCGGCGAGCGCGACGAAGCCCAGGCCTCGGCGGTGGCGTGAGGCGGGGACGGCGGACCCCCTCCCCCGGCCCCTCCCCGCAAGGGGGAGGGGAGAACGACACGGCACTCCTCACCCCCCGGCCCCCCTCCCACAAGGGGAGAGGGGGAGCACGACACGGCAGAGGGTGCGAGCCGAGCTGGAGCCACCGCGGACGCCAGCGCGGCCCCGCGTGAGGGATTTCGGCCCGAAGGGGCGAGACCCGGCGGCTGTTTGCCGGGGCTCGACTCCGTTGCAGACGGTTGTTTCGTCTGCTACGGAGCCGAAGCCCGACCCCGGCGC
>JBEVLE010000725.1:0-19843 GCA_040509335.1 Longimicrobiaceae bacterium
GATCGAGCCGCTCTCGGACGAGCTCCTCGCGGGCGTCGCCGGCGCCACCAGCACCGGTGCGTCCTGCTGCTCGTGTCAGGACTGCTCCAACGGTGCGGGCACCACCAAGCCGGGAACGGGGACCGTGGTCGAATTCAACCCCGTCACTGAAATCTAGGGATCGGGTCCCGGGAGGGAGCACCCGGACCAGGAGGTCACGCCTGGCCCGGGTGCACTCGCGGACCGCAGGGATGGACAGGCCAACACCGAAGGAGCCACCATGATGAAGGACGAAGCGATCAACGTCGTCAGCGGGCTGGACATCGAGCCGCTCTCGGACGACCTGCTGGAGGCGGTCGCCGGAGCCAGCAGCGGCGGTTCGTCCTGCTGCTCCTGCACCGACTGCTCGTCCATTATCGGCGGCAAGAGGCCGAACCCGGCGGACGAGCACGTGCCGGAAACCAAGCCCTGACCGCTTCCCCATCGTAGCACGGGTTCGCCGGTCTCCGGGTCCGTGTCGTTCGAGGCCGGGCGAACCGCTCGCGACGGACTTTCGCGCTGGGGGGCGAGATGCTCCCGGCTCCTGTACAACGAGGTGGGCTCAATGGCACAGGCAGCGACTCTCGACACCACCTACACGTGGCTGCACTTCGTCGGCATGAGCTGCGAAGAGGGCCGGCGCTGGGCGGAAGAGTACCTCCGCTACTCGGAGGTGGTGGACATGAACTACGAGTGTCTCGTCCTCCTCAAGCGGCGGCGGTTCGCGGAGGGGGCCGCGCACCTCCGCCGCTTCCGGGAGCGGGTGGACGGCGCCGGTGACGCGCATCCCTCCATCCGCGCCGTGCTGGACCGATGGTACCACGCGGTCGACGGCTACTACTGGTACTGCATGGAGGCGTACGACACGGCGGAGCGGGCCATGATCCACGCGCACGACGCGGTCGCCACGGCCATCGAGCACCTGCCGTGTCTCGTCCCGCTGGCGAACCACTGCCACGAGTTCCGCCTGCACCGGGCGCGCATCGCCCGCAACCTGCACCGCTGGCCCGAGATGTGGGGCCACGTCGCCGAGGTGCGCGGCATGTTCCAGGGAAAACGGCCGTTCTGCGAGCTGTCCGACGGTACGGGGATCGGGCTCGGCCGGGTACGGGACTTCTACGACTCGCTGGGCCCCCTGTCCGAGGATGAGCGCGCATCGGTGGCGTACGTGCTGGACGAGCGGACGCGAATGCGCGAGTTCGACCGCTTCGTCCACGCGATGTGCCGCCTGCCCGGCTTCGTCATCCAGTACCCCTGAACCGCAAGCGATCCGGACATGGACCACCTGGCGCTCAACGTCTACTACTGGGGCCGCGCCCCGCAGGTACGCCTCCTGGTGGAGTGCCTGGGCCCCGCCCTGGGCGAGCTGCGCGAGGAGGGCCTCGTGCGCCGGTGCTGGTGGACCCGCTTCGACGCGCGCGGCCCGCACCTTTCCGTCCTGCTGGCCACGGCGGACGGAGGTGCGGCGGAGCTCCGGAATCGCCTCGGGGAACGCGTGGCGGCGTACCTGGCCGAACACCCGAGCACCGAGCCCGTCGCTCCCGAAGAGCTGGAGAAGCGCCACGCGGAGTGCCGGGGCAAGCAGATGTGCGCCCTCGACGCCGAGCCCGGCTTTGCTCCGAACAACACGTTCGGGTTCACGGACCATGCGCCGGCGGGATATCCCTTCTGGATCTTCGAGGGGCTCGCCGACGCCGACCGCTTCTGGGACCTCGCGAGCGGCCTTTCGCTCTGGACGATCGCGCGACTCCGGCAGGGGGCGGGGACCCGCGCCGCCGTCCGGTGGGTCGCGGACGTGGACCACGCCCTGCGCCGCGCCGGGGCCGACCCGGCCGCGTTCTGGCGCCATCACGCCACCACGCTGCTGCCCCCCCTGGCCGGACGGCTCGAGAGCGACGAAGCCGGTGTGCTGCAGGCCCTCCCCGCCTCGGTGGGCGAGCGGAACCGCGCGGCCTTCGCGCAGGTCTGGGCCGAGGCAGAGGCGACCCCCCCGGCGTGGCCGTTCCTCGACGACCTCCTCGGGATCATCCTGGCCGGCGGCGGAGCTCCGCCGTCCCGGCGGTGGATGCAGCTCCGCGAGGTCGACCACTGTACGCTCGCCCAGCTCGATCAGCCCGTCCTGCTCCACGTTCCACTCGTCCTTTACGCATGGCAACGAAACCTCGAACCGTTCGCCGGCCCGTCGGGGAGCACCGTGCCGGCTCCCGCTGGCGCGGCTTCCACATCTTCTATCACGGCGATCGCGGCAGGCTCCTGACGGAGCTGGTCCGGCCGACCGTCGGGGTCCTCCTGCGGGAGGGGTGGATACGGCGCTTCTTCTTCATCCGCTACCACCTGGGCGGCCCGCACGTCCGGCTGCGGCTGGAGCACGCACCCGGGCGCGGCGACGAAGTGCGCGACCGGGTGGAGGAGGCCGCGGCCGCGTACTTCGCGCGCGTCCCTTCCACCGAGCGGGTTCCGGACGAGGCGGTCCGGCGGGAGAACCGCGCCATCCTGGCCAGCGACCCGCTCGCCGCCGAGCGCGAGGACGCCGTGTACCCGGACAACAGCGTGCGGGAGTTCCCGGTGGTCTTCGAGGTGGAGCGTTACGGAGGGGCGGCCCTGCTGGACGGATCGCTGGACTTCTTCGCCCTTTCCAGCGTCGAGGCGCTGCACCTGCTGGCCGGGCTCGCGGGCCAGGCATCCGGCGGCCGGCTCGTCCACGTCGCCCGCGTCCTGGTGCGCCAGGCGTGGGGTTTCGCGCGCAGCGGGGCCGAGCTCGCGGACCTGCTCGGCTACGCCGTCCACCTCATGGGAGATCCGCTCGCGGACTTCGTGTCCCACGGGGACCGCGCCTTCGAACGGAGCCGCGCCGCGCTCGACCGCCTGCTGCGCGAGGAGCTGACGGCCCTTGCCGCGCGAGACCCGGCGGGATCGGCCGGTCCGGTGTTCACGGGCGCCGAGGCGGCCCGCCGGCTCGCTCGCGAAGTCCGGTCCGGCGCGGACGAGCCCGTCCGGCGGCGGATCGCCCTCAGCCAGCTGCACATGACGGCGAACCGGGCCGGGCTGCTGAACCCGGAGGAGGTATACCTGGGGCGCATGCTGTGGAGGGCGGCCCTGGAGCTGGCCGAAGCGGACCCGTCCTCGTGGAGCGCGGCCTGGGAGGCGCGCCGGCAGCAGGAAACGGCGGCGGGGCGGTTGAGCTCGATGGTCGGGCCGGCGCTGGAGACGCTCTGCGTCTGAGCCGGGACACGCAGGCAGAGCAGCATCGGTCGAGGCCACTCCCAGCAACCGGTACGCCCCAGATGGAGAGAGAGCGAGAGGTCTACCGCCAGTCCGTCCTGGACCGTTACGCTTCCCTGGACGAAACCACCGAGCTCCCCGGGCTGGTTCCCTCGTGGGAGCGGCTGGCGGTGGCCGCCGTCGGCATGCTGCTCGGGGCGGCACTCCTGTGGGGCGCCCTGGGATCCGTCCCCGTCGAAGTCGTGGGACAGGGCTTCCTCGAGGCGGCGGAGGACCGGGAAGCGAACGGCGGGGCCTCCGCGCCCGCGGGGCCCGGAGGTGTCGCGGTGCTGTCCGTCCCCGCGGCTGCGGTGGACGGCATCCGCCCGGGAATGCCCGTGCGCATCGCCCCGGCCGGTGTTCGCGGCGGCGCGCACGGGATCGTCGCGGGACAGGTGATGGATGCGCGCCCGGCGGCCGCGGCCGCCGTACCCGGGCACGTTCGCGTCCAGGTGCGTTCCGGGGCGCGGGCTGCCGGGCAACCGGCAGGGTGGGGCTCGCCCGCGGGGCGCCGGATCCCGGTCAGCGGGGCCATCACCGTCCGGCGGGAGCGTCCGCTGGCCCTGCTCCTTCACCGCCTCCGGGCACGGGGGGTGTCTCCGAGATGAAGGTCGAGCTTCCTTCCTGGCGGCCGTCGCGCACCACGCCACGCGCACCGCGCGCGGTACGTACGCCGACGATGCTGCAGATGGACGCCCTCGAGTGCGGCGCCGTTTCGCTGAGCATCATCCTGGCGCACCACGGGAAGTGGGTGCCGGTGGGCGAGGTGGGCGAGCGCTGCGGGGTTTCCCGCGACGGGAGCTCCGCGATCAACCTGCTCCGCGCGGCGCGCGCGTTCGGGTTGAGCGCCCAGGGCTTCCGGGCGGAGCCGGCGGCGCTCCGCAAGCTCGATCCGCCGTTCATCCTCCACTGGAAGTTCAGCCACTTCCTCGTGTTCGACGGGTTCCTCGGGGACGGCAGGGTTCGCGTCAACGATCCGGCTACGGGCCCGCGCACCATCTCCGGACAGGAGCTGGACGAGTCGATGACGGGGGTCGTCCTCGCTTTCGAGCCGACGCCGTCGTTCGAGCGGACCGGCGGGCGTCCGCGCCCGCTCCAGTCGCTGCGGGCGCGGGCGATGCGGATGCGGACCGGACTTTCCCTGCTGGTCTGCGCGGGGCTGGGGCTGATGGGGATCGACCTGGCCGCTCCCACGTTCTCGCGGGTGTTCGTGGACGACGTCCTGCTCGGCGGCCGCGCGGACCGGCTCCTTCCGCTCCTGCTCGTCATGGCGGCGGTCGTGGCTGTGGTGGGGGCGCTCACCTGGGTGCAGTCGAACCAGCTCCTGCGCCTGGAGAACCGGGCGGCGACGGAAGGGTCGCACCGATTTCTCTGGCACGTGCTCCGCTTGCCGATCCAGTTCTTCGACATGCGGAACACCGGGGCCGTCAGCGAGCGGGTACAGCTGAACGACCGGGTCGCCCGCTTCGTGTACCGCGACCTGGTGGTGAACGCCCTCGGAATCGCGCTGATCGCCTTCTTCGTGGTGCTGATGGCCCGGTACAGCGTCGTGCTGACGCTGACCGGCATCGGGGTGGTGTCGCTGAACGTCGCGGCGCTGCACTGGGTCTCGCGCCGGCGGATGGACGGCAACCTGCGCCTCATGGAGGAGGAATCGAAGCTCACCGGGATGGGTCTTCTCGGGCTCCGCCTGATCGAGACGATCAAGGCCACCGGGAGCGAGGGCGACCTGTTCGCCAAGCTCGCGGGCCACCAGGCGCGCGTGGTGAACACGCGCCAGGAGCTCGACCGGTCCACCTACCTGGTGGCGTCCGTCCCGCCGCTCCTGGCCGCGATCAACGCCGCGCTGGTCCTGGGGTTGGGCGGCCTCGAGGTGATGCGGGGACGGTTGAGCCTCGGGGCCCTGGTCGGCTTCCAGGTCCTCATGGCGGGGTTCCTCGCACCCACGAACCGCCTGGTGAGCCTCGCCGGCCGGCTCCAGACCGCCGAGGGAGACGCGCGGCGGCTCGACGACGTTCTCCGCCACACCCCCGCGCTGGCGGAGGACGCGGGACGGGGCGAGGACCCCGCGCCGGGGACCCGCGCCCGGGCACCCCTCTCGGGGAGCCTGGAGCTGCGCGCCGTCACGTTCGGCTTCAATCGGCTCGATCCGCCTCTCATCGAGGAATTCTCCCTGGCCCTGCGCCCCGGTTCCCGCGTCGCCCTGGTGGGGAAGACGGGAAGCGGCAAGTCCACCGTTTCGCGGCTGGTCGCCGGCCTCTACGAGCCCTGGAGCGGCGAGGTCGTGCTGGACGGCCGGCCCCGCCGGGAGGTGCCGCACTCCCTGCGCGTCCGGTCGGTCAGCGTCGTGGACCAGGAGATCTTCCTGTTCGAGGGTACCGTCCGCGACAACCTGACGCTCTGGGATTCCACGGTCCCGTTCGAGCGGATCGTTGCCGCGGCGAAGGATGCGTGCATCCACGACGAGATCATGGCCCGGCCGCAGGGCTACGACAGCTGGATCGAGGAGCGGGGAGCCAACTGGAGCGGGGGCCAGCGGCAGCGGCTGGAGATTGCCCGGGCCCTGGTGCACGAGCCGACGCTGCTCGTCCTCGACGAGGCGACCAGCGCTCTGGACCCGGTCACGGAAGCGCGGATCGACCGGAACCTGCGCCATCGGGGCTGCACCTGCCTCATGGTGGCGCATCGCCTGAGCACCATCCGCGACGCGGACGAGATCATCGTGCTGGATCGAGGCCGGGTGGCGCAGCGGGGCTCCCACGAGGAGCTGATCCGCTCGTCCGGCGCGTACGCCCACCTGATCGCCGCAGAATGACACCGCACCTCAAGGCGGCGCGCGCCGCAGCGGTGATCCGGACCGAGGAGGATCGCGCGCCGGGGAGCGGGCCTGCGGATCGCCGCGAATCCGGTTCCGGGGGCGCGGGCGGGGAGCCGAGCCGCAGTCCCGCCGCTCCGGCCCGTCCCGCCGGATCCACCGGACCGGCCCGTGATCCGGATCCGGACACAGCGCTGCTCGACGCCTGCATGGCGATCGGCCGGGCGCAGGGGATCGCCTTCCGCTCGCCCGGGCGGGTCGGCGGCGGGACGGCGCGGCCGCTGACGCTGGAAAGGATCTGCGACGCTTCGCGCGTGCGTCGCCGCCGGGTGGCGCTGCACGGCGAGTGGTGGCGCGGGGACCACGGCCCCCTGCTGGCCTTCCGGAAGGGGGCCGGCGCGGAGGAGGGCGCCCCGGTCGCCGTGCTGCCGGAGCGGGGCGGGTACGTGCTGGAGGATCCCGCGGCGCGCAGCCGCCTGCCGGTGGATACGGACGTGGCCGCCGGGCTGGCCGACGCGGCGTACGTCTTCTATCCGCCGCTTCCCCGGCGTGCGCTCCGGGCACTGGACCTGGTCCGGGTGGCATACGGGGCCATTCGCCGCGAGCTGGTGACGATGGTGATCGTCGGGAGCGCCGCCGGGCTGCTCAGCCTGCTCGTCCCGGTCGTCACGGCGCGGATCGTTGGAGACGCGATCCCGGACGGAGACCGGCCGGGGCTGTTCTTCATGATGGCGGCGCTGCTGGTGGGGGCGCTGACGGCGGCGCTGTTCCAGGTCGTGCGCAGCATCGCGGTGCTGCGGATCGAATCCAAGATGGACCTCCTGCTGCAGGCCGCGATCTGGGACCACCTGCTCTCGCTCCCGGTGTCGTTCTTCCGGCGCTTCAGCGTGGGTGACCTCCAGGCCCGGTCCGTCGGAATCCACGCGATTCGCGAGCTGCTGTCCGGCAACGTCGTCACCTCGCTGCTGTCGCTCCTGTTCTCCGTCTTCAGCGTCGCCATCCTCTTCCATTACAGCGGGCGGCTCGCCGTCGTGGCGATGTTCCTCCTGGCGCTGCTGGCCGGGACCACCGTGTTGCTGGCGCGCCTGCGGATCCGCCGCGAGCGGGTGCTCCAGCAGGACCAGGGAAGGATGTCGGGGCTGCTCTTCGACCTGCTCGGCGGCATCGTCAAGCTGCGGGTGGCCGGGGCCGAGCGGCGGGCTTTCGAACGCTGGGCGGGCATGTACGAAGAGCAGCGCCGGCATACCGTGGAGGCGCAGAGGTTCGCCGGCTTCCAGGCCGTGGTGACCGCCATGTACCTGGCGCTCGCGCCGCTGGTCCTGTTCGCGGTCGTGGGCCTTTCGGCGGGAGCGGGTCTTTCCGTCGGGGAGTTCCTCGCGTTCAACGCGGCGTTCGGCCAGCTGCAGGCGGCCGTGTTCGCCGCCCTGTCGGTGGTGGGGCAGGTCTTCACCCTGGTGCCGGTCTACGAGCGGATGAGGCCGATCCTACAGGCGGCGCCCGAGGTGGACGACGCCAGGGCCGAGCTGACCGAGATCGAGGGCCGCATCGAGCTGTGCGACGTGACCTTCCGCTACGAAGACGCGGGCCCTCCCGTACTGCGCGGCGTCTCGATCCGGGTGGATCCGGGCGAGTTCGTGGCGCTCGTGGGCCCGTCCGGCTCCGGAAAGTCCACCTGCCTGCGCCTGCTCCTGGGCTTCGAGCAGCCGGCGGCGGGCACCGTCCGCGTCGATGGGCACGACCTCGCCACACTCGACCCGCAGTCGGTGCGCAGGCAGACGGGGGTGGTGCTGCAGGACGGCCAGCCCCTGGTGGGGACCATCTTCTCCAACGTCGTGGGCGGGCGGAACGTGGGCCTGGAGGAAGCGTGGAGAGCGGCTCGCATGGTGGACCTGGAAAGCGAGATCCGTGCGCTGCCCATGGGGATGTACACGTTCATCAACGACAAGGGCACGAACTTCTCGGGCGGCCAGCGCCAGCGGCTGCTGATCGCGCGCGCCATCGTCGGACGGCCCCGCGTCATCCTGCTCGACGAGGCGACGAGCGCACTGGACAACCGCACCCAGGACACGGTGATCCGGAGCCTGGAGTCGCTGAAGGCGACCCGCCTCGTCATCGCCCACCGGCTGAGCACGATCATCCACGCGGACCGTATCTACGTTCTGGACGGGGGAGTGATCGTCGAGGAGGGCACCTATGCGGAGCTGGTTCGGCGTGGAGGGGTCTTTTCCCGTATGGTCGAAAGGCAGACGGTCTAGGACGCTTTCCCACGTTCCGCGATGAACCGGGAGGCGATGGCGATCTCGTGGAGGGTCCGCCGGCGGGCTTCGGCTCCGGCCGCGTGCCCGGCGGGCGGCGGCGGCCGGACCCTGCGTGATCCGATCAGGTTCGCGAAGACCGGATCGCGCCGCACGTCCCAGCGGGGGAGCTCCGCCGGTTCCATGTGATCCGCGGGGAGACGATGTGGATGGCGAGCGAGCAGACAGCCGTCCCGGTGTGCCGGGGCCCGGGGGCGACGCCCTCGGGAGGGCGGCTGCCGAGCTCGCGGTGGGTTCATTGCTTCTGGCGTCCGGAGCTTTTCCGAAGCCGGGCCTGAGGGCTGGGCGAACCGCTCGTTTTTCAGCAGCCTGCCGGCTGAAAACGCCAACAGCAAAAGGCCCTACATCGTAAGCTGATGCAGGGCCTTTGCTTTGGTGAGTCGGGACGGCGGGATTTGAACCCGCGACCCCCTGAACCCCATGCAGCGGGAAGCGGGGCTGGAGTCCAGCAAAATGGCGTACTTACTCGATGTTCCGGAAGAGCCTGCCGGACCTCGACGGCCAGAATGCCGGGTTCTGCCGGCGAACCTATCCCAGAAGTTATCCCACCCCACCCTCGGCGAGAGCTGGCAGCAGATCACGCGGAGCGGCGCTCGGTCTGTTCGCGTTGGATCTGCTCCGCGAGGGCACGGACGCCAGCCTTGCCGACGACCTGCTGGCGCTCCTCCGTGTAGTCTCCGGTCCCGGTCTCGTACTGCTGGAGGAAGCGCACCATTCCCACCACCCCCAGCTCCCGGCGCAACGCCTCGACCCCGGCGCGCCGGATCTCTTCCAGAGTCGCGGTCGCGGTATCGATCATGGTTCCTCCTGGCTGATCCAGTTCACCGGATTCACGGCTCGAACACGGAGCTGACCCGCATGCCGTTCGGCTCGCCTAAGCAGTTTGTCGTCGGTGGTCAGAAAGACCTCTGCTCCACCCCGCTCGGCGCAGGCCAGGTGCAACGCATCGAAGTCGCTGAACCCGAGCGCTTCCAACTCCTCGCCCCGCGCGATGTCCGTCTCCTCCACCTGCACCCAGAGTGAGACATCCGAGAGCATTTCCCGGACCCTGCTTAGTCGGTCCGGGTTGGACATCCGTCCGATCTCGATCTCCAGTACACTGCTCCCGATCCATTGTACCCCACCCCCGGCGACACGCTGGAGGATCAGCAGCACCGCTTCTGCCTCCAGGCGGATCCGGGGCTGCCGCTGGTCGTCGAACGGCCGGTTGAGACAGCACGCGTCTAGGTAGATTGTCCGCAAAAGATCATCCGGAAATCAGAAGGCGTTAGCGTCTGATCGACAAGCGAGAGTAACCAGAACGATACCACTGTCTACCAGCTAGGCACAGCCTTCGTGCCCGCTTCTGTGGACAGCTCCACAGTAACCCGTTGATGACTCTCGTTAGCCGCCGTGGTTGCGGGCCGCGCGTCGTAGCTCGTTAGCCAACCCACGGAGCGCGTCGGCTCGCGACTCTAGCCCTTCCGCAAGCTGGACCAGGCTCTCGGGACGAGGCGTGCGGCTCCCCAAGATCCAGGCGCGCAGGGTGGCGTAGCTCAGCTTGGCATCACGTGCGAGCTGAGCCTGTGGAATCTTGCTCTCTTCCACGACGCGCCGAATCAGCGCACGAACTTCGTCCAGATCGTCGTTCAACTCGTCTCTCCGTCCCAAGCTGTAGTCATGATCCCTTGACATAATCTGTTAAGGGATTTAGGCTACAGGCACACAAGAGGGCAGCCGCAGAGACCCGCCAAGATCGCATGCGACTGCCCTCCCTTTTCATCCCGCAAGCTAGCGGGCAGGGTGTCTCTATCCTAGGCATCCTGCCCAGCTGGCGCAACCCAACCGGAGGGCGCCATGCAGACGAGGACGGACACAGGAGAAGTGATTGGACCTGCGCGGTTGCTGGAGATGCTGGAGTGGCGGTTCGGAGCCTTCGAAGCTCTCGCCTACGCCTCGCTCACTCTGGCGCAGCGAGTTGACTTGGACTTCTGTCCACCCATGGACAAGGCGACCGCGTCGGCGGCACTGGAGTTCAGGAACGACTTGAGGCAGGCGTTCGATGAAACGTCGAAGTGGGCGGAGGTCCACTTCGGCGGTCGGAGTCCGCGGCCGCAAACGCCAGACGAGTGAGCCTGGTGGCGCTCGGTAGCTGCGGGTCTGAGCACCTGCGGCTACTGAGCGCCCGCCCCGCCGCCTGTGGCTGAAAGGTCTACGAGGTCCCCCGTGAGGGTCGTAGTTGGAGAACAAATTCTCTACTCCCTTCCCCGCTCTTGGCCACGATCGTGGATTAAGCCCTTAAATCTCTGGACCAGGTGCCCAGCAACGGCTCGGTGCGGCGCCGCGACCCACTGCGCCAGCTCGCGCACCTGGGCGGGCATGAGCCGTTGCACGGCCTCGCGCAGCTTGGTGGCTAGTTGCTGCTGCTTGGGGGTCGTCCAGCGGTGCAGCTCTTTGAGTTGCGAGCCGTTCAGGCGGTGCGCTCCCAACCCGATCTGCGCGCGCGTGCGGCTGGCGTCGAACCCCTGCACGGCGCGCCCAAGCTCCTGCCGCCGCACCTCGGCCCGGCGCACCGTGAAGTCGGCGCGGGCCAGGTCGTCGGGGTGCGGCGCCTGGGCTCGCGCCTCTAGCGCGCGTCGCCCCTCATGGGCGGCGCCCACGGCATGGCCGTGCGCCGCGGTGGTGTCCTGGCTGCGGATCAGCCCCCACGCGCGGCGCTGCTCCTGGGCGCGGAGCTGCCCGAACTGCTCCGGGCGCTGCCGCATCTCCTGGGCGGCGCTCTCTGCGCCCCTCTGACGCGCGAACGCCTCGAACCCCTGCCGTGCCCCGGCCGGGTCCCGGTACACGTCTTCTAGCGCCTTGTCGAACGCGCGGGATGCTTGCTCGGCCCGCTCTACGTTCCACCGGAGTTGATCCCGCCGGGTGCTGGCGTCCCCCGCATGCCGCGTGGCCTGGCCGTGGTCCTGCGCGGTCCATTGGCCCCGCTCCAGCGTGTGAAGATCGCGCACCACTTTGCGCACCTCGGGCGAATCGCGGCCGAACGCCTCCCGCTCGGCCCGGCTTGCTTCCAGGCTCCCGCCGAACCGCTGTTCCAGCTTCCCGCGCGAGGCGCCCCGGTCCACGCTGGACGCCTTCGCGTGCTGCTGCCCGTCCGTGACCACCAGCCCCGCGCCCTTCGTCTCCACGCGCAGCCCGTGGCGCTCTAGCCTGCGCTCCAGCTCGCCCCAGCTCTGCGCCTCCTTGAAGTCCCTCCCGGCGACGTGGCGCACCTGCTCCAGGAAGGTGCCCCCCGGCCGGTCCCCTCCCTCCCGCGCGGCGGCAACCCCGATTTCCCGCCGCTCGTACCGCGGCGCAAGCTGCTCGGCGGTGGCGCGCGTGCGGGGCGGGTACTCGGGCCGCTGCTTCTGCTGCCAGTGCTGGCGCTTGGCCTCGCGGGTCTGCTCCTTCTTCAACTCGTATTCGTGTGGATCGCGCCCCATCTCGAGCGAGTAGATCCGATTCCAGGCGGAATCAAGGTTCTTGAACTGCCGTTCCGATAGCTGGACCTTCCGCCCGTCCACCTGGCGGGCGTCCAACCAGACGTGGACGTGCGTGTGCTCGGTGTCCCGGTGCACCACCGCGAAGCCGCGTCCCTGGGGGAATTCGCACTGCATCCACTCCCCGGCCATGCCTAGCGCCTTCTCCGTGCTCACGTCGCGTTCAAAACTCAACATGGCCCGGTAGTGGGTGCGCGGCTCGCCGCGTGAGCGGTGGGCGGCTAGCTCGCCGTCCTCACGCGCGGCGGCGTGCGCCTCCAGGTTGGCGCGAAGCTCGGTGTAGTCCGTGGCCTCCCTGACCTGCTCGGGCATGTTGTGGAAGTGGATACCGGCTTCCCGGTCCAGCACCGCGCGTTCTCGCGTGATGTAGCCCACGTGCATCCCCGACGCGCCTTTCGTCCCGACGCGGAAGTGCATCGAGGTCCCGCCCCGCGCCGTGGCACTCACCGTAGCCGCTCCCGGATCTGCTGCACGGCCTCCGAGACGGCGCGCGCCGCGCCCTGCAACTCGGCATCGGTGGGCGGCAGCGCCGCGCCCCCCACATCCGCGGAGTTCTCCCGGTGGGCGAGCTGGTTGAGGTTGACCCCCACCTTGCGGAGCTGATAGGAAAGCTCCTCCAGCACCGCCCGGTCCTCCGGCGCTCGGCTGGGGAGCCGGTCGGGCGCGTCCTCGCGGGTGCCCAGCTCCACGAGGAACCGGCTGGCGCTGCGGTGGGCGCGCCGGGCGTTGGCGCGAATCGCCGCGATCTCCTCCGGGGTGCCCCGGACCGGGAGGCCTGCCGTGTAGCTCTTGCGGCGGCGCCTGGATTGCTCGGTGCTCATGGCGCGATCCTCTGCGCGGAGCGGGTCGGTGCTGCTGCGGTCGGTTCCCTTGAGCGCGCAGCGCGAATGGGGGTCGTGGCGCGCAGCGCCGGTATCGCGATATCGCGATACGTAGCCTGCATTCACGCTGCCCCCTAATCCACTGTACTTCCGAATTGGCCGAAGCGTTTTGTTGGCCCGCCTCGCCAGCCGTGCCGGCGGGGGCTCCCAAGCCCCCGGCCGGTCTGTCGCGCGCCTGAAAGCGCGTGACAGACCGGCCAGGTAAAACGCTTTTCGCAATCGCGAAGTACTTCCGGGTAGAGACCTCAACCCGGAGGCACCCGCCGTGTGCACCCCCGCCGATCTGCCCGACCAGTGGCGCGCGCTCGCTGCGAAGCAGCGGCAGTTGGGCGCGGAGGCCCAGGCACACACCCTGGAGTACTGCGCCGCCGAACTGCGCGAAGTCCTCCGCGCCACCAGCGGCGAGTTGTTGAGCCTCCGCCAGGCTGCAGAGGAATCAGGCTATAGTACCGAGCACCTGGGCCGTCTGATGCGGGAAGGAAAAATCCAGAATTGTGGTCGCAAGGCCCGCCCTCTGCTGCGCCGCAGCGACCTCCCCGTAAAGCCCGGATGCGCGAAGAAAAACCTAGCATTTGCAACGCAAAGCGACTATATTCTAGATAGGCTCTTCCGGGACATCAGAACCTCCAAATACGGAGCGGATGATGTCCAAGACTGAGAAAAAATGCTGGTCGGAGTCGTTCGGTGTGTACGGCTCTACGATCCGCGTGTCAGAGCGGGAACCGGGTGGAATCCTCTACCTGCTCTGGGTTGACAACGAGGGTAAGCAGCGGAAACGGAGCCTGGCGCACCGGGACCGCAAGCTGGGGAAAAAGCAAGCGCTGGAGCTTGCGAACCGCATGGCCGGGAAGCCTGCGGTGGAGCGTGAGCCTGAACCGCTCACGCTGGTCGAAGGGATCCGGTTGGCGTTCGATCCCGTCCGAGGCATGTACCCCACGGAAACGAAGCACACGCGGGAGGCGCGCCGGTTGGCCGACCGTGGAGCGGAGATCTTGGGGCCGGCGATGCGATGGATTGAGCTGACGCCGGGGAAGATCCAGTACCTTGTGCGGGTGCTGGCACGCCAGAGCCAGCAGGGCAGGGGAGCGCGGACCGCGGAGTACATGTGCGACATGCTCTACGGGGTCGCGAGCTGGCTTCGGCAGGAGGAGTTGATCCCGGAGACCGCCGCGCTGTCGAAGCGCAACTGGAAGGTGCGGCTGAAACAGGAGTGGCAGGCGTTGACGGGCCGTAACGTCGAACCGCAGCGGCCCCGTCACACGGTGGAAGAGGTGGCGGCGATCTTTGCCGCTCTCCCGGAAACCGATCCGCGTCTGCGGCTGCTGATCGAGCTGGCGGCGGAGCTGCGGGCCGGGCAGGCAGTCCGGGCGAAGCGGTCCGACCTGGTGCTGGCGCCGGTCGGTGGGTTCGGTCTCGGTCGCTTCGTGGTCCACGGTCGGGGAAAGAAGCACGGCGAGGTCGTGGACCTGCACCCGGAGCTTCGGACCCTGGTGGACAAAATGCTGACCTCCGGGTACCTGTCGGACGCGGAGGGGGCATATCGGCGCGGCGAGGCGGAAGACTACCACCTGTTCCCGGCCGGGCGACTGAAAGGTGGGAAGGCCCTGGTGGACCGCTGCCAGGGCCAGCCGCTTGGTCCGACCGCGATCCGGGACATGTTCCGGACGCTGGAAGCGGCCGCGGGCGTGGAGCACCAGCCGGGGCGCTCGTTCTACGGGCTGCGCAGGCAGGCCACCGACCTGGCCCCGGAGTTCGCGCAGGACGCCCGCGTGCTGAACCGGCTCACGGGCCACCTGGACAGCTCCACGCGTGAGCGGATCTACCAGGATCCGCAGAACGAGCTGGTACGCGCTCGGGCCGCGCAGGTCCGGCAGCGCATGAGGCAGCACCTAGGGAAGGGACACGCCGCGTGAGGGAGAATTATCCCAGACCTATCCCACCCCGGCCGGGAAAGCGAAAGGCCCCAGCAACGTAAACGTTGCCAGGGCCTTCACTTACACAGTCGGGACGGCGGGATTTGAACCCGCGACCCCCTGAACCCCATTCAGGTACGCTACCGGGCTGCGCCACGTCCCGAGCCGACTTCCCACCCCGCGCGCACCGGCGAACCGATGCGGTGGGGAGCAAATAAGGTAGCCCGGAACGCCCGTTCCGTCAACCCCCGGCGGGCCCCTGCGGCGCCCCGCCGCCCTCGCCCTCGCGGAGCCCCAGCCAGCTCCGGAAGATCTCCGTCTGGAGCGCCGTGGGCTCCTGCACGCGCCGCAGCACCGGCCGGATCGGCGGGGCGCGCTCCAGGCGCACGGGGAGCGTCAGAAGCTCGTCGCGCCGGAACACCGTGATCCGCACCACGTCCCCCGGCTCCCGCTCCATCACCCGCGCCGGCAGGTCGCGTCCGCCCACCCGGAGCCCGTCCAGCGCCACGAGCTCGTCGCCCGCGTTGATCCCCGCCGCGTACGCGGGGCTCCCCGTCGACACGGCGCCCACCAGCGACCGCCCCGCCTCTTCCTTGATGCGGATTCCCAGCGAGATGGGCGGCGGCGGCCCCCCCGGCCCACCCGGGGCCGCCGCACCCCCCGTCGCGGGCGTAGACGCCGGTCCGCCGGGCACCGCCGGCCCGCCCGGCGGTGCCACCAGCTCCAGCCCCACCGCGGCGAGCGGGCCGTCGAAGTCCAGCTCGTCCGTGCTGCGCAGCGCCAGGTCGAAGAAGTCTTCCAGCCGGTCGCCGCACACCTCCGCCACCACGTCCTGGATCCCCTCCTCCGGGAAGCCCACGTCCGGCAGCCCGTAGCGCTCCCACAGGATGCGCAGCACGTCGTCCAGCGAGCGCCGGTTGCGGGTGATCTCCCGGATCCGCAGGTCCAGGAGCATCGCCACCATGGCGCCCTTGTGGTAGTACGACACGGTGACGTTTGGCGTGTTCTCGTCCTGGCGGTAGTACTTGATCCAGGCGTCGAACGAGGCGTCCTCCAGCGACTGCTCCAGGCGGCCGGGGAGCGACTGGAGCTGGGCGATCGCCCCGCCCGTGCGCTCCAGGAAGCGCTGCGGCGGCATCACCCCCGCGCGGCGCAGGAGCACGTCCGTGTAGTAGGTGGTGAACCCCTCCACGATCCACAGGCTGCGGGTGTAGTTCTCCCGCGTGTAGTCGAAGGGGCCCAGCGTTTCCGGGCGGATCCGCTTGCCGTTCCAGACGTGGAAGAACTCGTGCGCCGCCAGCACGATCGCGCGCTCGTACTCCATCCCCCGGAAGCCCCAGCGGTCGATGACGATGGAGGTGGAGTTGCGGTGCTCCAGCCCCCCGTACTGCCCCGGGACGACGTGCAGGAAGAAGGTGTACTCGTCGTACGGCAGCTCGCCGCCGAAGAGCTCGCGGGTGGCCGCCACCACCTTCCTGGTGTCCTCCACCAGCCGGTCCATCTGCTGGTTGCCGCGGCCCCACACGGCGTAGCGGTGCGTGCGCCCCTCCTGCTCCCACTCCACGATCTCGTGCGTCCCCATCTCCACGGGGCAGTCCACGAGCTCGTCGTAGTCCGCGGCGCGGAACACGTCCGGCCGCTCCGTCTTTCCCAGCCCGGTGGTGATCGTCCACCCCTCCGGCTTCTCGATCTCCAGGCGCACCGGGTCGCGCTCCCGGCCCGCGGCGTACAGAAAGGTGCTCGCCCCGTTCACGTAGCCGTGCGACGCGTCCAGGTGGCTGCTCCGCACCGACAGCTCGTGGGCGTACACCCGGTAGCGCACCCGCAGCGTCCCGTCCGCCGGGGCGTCCACGCGCCACGTCTGCTTGTCCGCCCGGGTCCAGCGCAGCGGGGCGCCCGCGCCGTCCTCCGCGCGCAGCGACAGCACGTGCCGCGCGAACTCGCGGACCATGTACGAACCCGGCGTCCAGGTGGGCATCACCAGCTCCACGGGACCGTCCACGCCCTCCACCCGCATCTCCACCCCGAAAAGGTGGGTGTGCGGCTCCGGCATTGTCAGGCGGTAAATAATCTCCGGCATGGCGGCAAGGGTCCGGATGGGGTGAGGGTGACGGCGAGCGAGAAAAAGCAGGGGCGGGCCGGGTTTCCGGACCGCCCCCGGAGGCGTCAGCGCGAGTTGCGGCGATTCCGCAGGGCCAATCCCACCAGCGCCCCGGCGACCACCCCGGCGCCGATCGCGCCGGGCTTCGCGAAGCGGCGCAGCGGCGACTCGCGCGCGATGCTCCCCGCGATGAAGAGCACGTTGGCCGGGCGCTCCGCCAGGCGGCGCATCAGGTACGGGTACCACGAGTCGCCGAAGGGCACGTACACGCGCACGTTGTAGCCCTCCTCGTGCAGGCGCGTCTGCAGGTCGCGGCGGATGCCGTAGAGCATCTGGAACTCGAAGGCGTCCTTGGCCACCCCGTGCTCCCAGGCGAAGCGCCGCGTGGCGTCGATGATCGCCTCGTCGTGCGTCGCGATGGCCGGGTAGTGGCCGCGCGCCAGCAGCGTCTTCATCTCCTCCACGAACATGCGGTCCACGTCCGCCTTGTCCTGGTAGGCCACCGCCTCCGGCTCCTTGTACGCCCCCTTCACCAGGCGCACCCGCGAGCCCAGCGCCAGCATCCGCTCCAGGTCGTCCGGGGTGCGGCGCATGTACGACTGCAGCACCGTGCCCACGTTGTGGAAGCCGTCCGCCCAGAGCGCCTCCACCAGCGCCACCGTGCGCTCGGTGTACTGCGACGACTCCATGTCCAGCCGGACGAAGATCTCGCCCCCGCCGTCGCCCAGCTCGCGGCCGCGCTGCAGCACCCGCTCCACGTTGGAGCGGCAGAAGTCCTCGTCGATGTCCAGCCCCAGCTGCGTGGGCTTGATGGACAGGTTGGCGTCGATTCCTTCCGAGGCGATCCGCTCCAGGATGTGGACGGCCATGTCGGTCGCCGCCTCGGCCTCGTCGCGGCTCGCCACCGACTCGCCCAGGAAGTCCAGGGACACGCTGAGGTTCGCCCGGTTCAGCTCGCGCGCGGCCGCGACGGCGTCGTCCACCGTCTTGCCCGCCACGAAGCGCTCCGCCATGTGGCGGGCGATGGGCGCACCGGTGACGATGCGCTGGGCCGTACGGCTGCCGCTGAGGTAGAGAAGGCTCTGTCTGAGCATCCGGTGGTTCCGCTTTCTCGCGGTGTCGCGTTGATGTGTGAGCGGCGGGCGCGCCGCCGGAGGTCAGCCGGGGGCGGCCTTTTCGCGGATCGCCGCGTCCAGGGCCTGCTTGACGCGGGCCAGCGGCCACGCCTCCAGCGCCCCGCGCGCCTCCGCCTCGGTCCGGCCCCGCTCCAGGTCGCCGGTCTCCAGGTGGCCCATGACCGCCGTGCCGTTGCGGGACCAGCGCACGAAGACCAGGTACGCGGCCACGGGCTCCCGCGGGTCGTCCGCGGCATCCGTCTCCACGGCCACGGTGTACGGCTCCCCGTCCGCGCCCTCGAACGCGGCCGAGCGCCCGTGCACGGCGAAGTAGCCGCCCAGCGTCGTGTCGTCCACCCCTTCCGGGGCGACGGGGTTCAGCCGGTCCTCGGATCCCCTGAAGAACATGGGCGGCAAGGTACGTCCGGCCGCCGCTCCCCACAAGCCCGGTTCAGCCTCGTAATTGCAGGCGCGCCGCGACGGGTCTAGCTTGTTCCACCGTGTCCGGAAGGGCACTGCTTTACGACGGCTCTGGGCGTGCCCCTCGCTGGCGCTCGGGTCGGGCTTCGGCTCCGTAGCAGACGATACTACCGTCTGCAACGGAGTCGAGCCCCGGCAAACTGCCGCCGGGTCTCGCCCCTTCGGGCCGTAATCCCTCACGCGGGGCTCGCGCTGGCGTCCGCCGGAGGGGAGCACCGCGCGGCGCTCCCGTCGTTCTGCCCCCTCTCCCAGAATTGGGAGAGGGCGGCGAGCCTCCGGCGAGCCGGGTGAGGGCCGTAGTGGCGCTGCACGCTTCGCGTGCACCGTGTGAAGCAGGCTGTTCCCTGTTCCCTGTTCCCTGTTCCCTGTTCCCTGCCGTACTCCCATGCGCGCGGCGATCTTCCACGAGAACGGCGGGCCCGAGGTGGTCCGGATCGAAGACGTTCCCCGGCCGGTGGCCGGGGCAGGGCAGGTGCTGGTGCGGGTGCGGGCGGCGGCGCTCAACCACCTGGACCTGTGGGTGCGCCGGGGGATCCCCATCGAGACCACCATGCCCCACGTCGGCGGGTCGGACGTGGCGGGCGTGGTCGAGGAGGTCGGCGAGGGCGTCCGGGGGGTGGCGGAGGGGGAGCGGGTGGTGGTGGACCCCTCGCTCGCCTGCGGGCGCTGCGAGTGGTGCGCGTCGGGCGAGGTGCCGCTCTGCCCGGAGTACCGCATCCTGGGCGAGCACACGGACGGCGGGTTCACGGAATTCGTGGCGGTCCCCGCCGCCAACGTGTACCGCATCCCCGACGCCCTGTCGTTCGAGGCGGCGGCCGCGCTCCCCGTGTCGTACATGACGGCGTGGCGGGCGGTGATCGGGCGGGGGCGGGTGAGGCCCGGCGAGGACGTGCTGGTGCTGGGCGCTTCGGGCGGCACCGCCTCCGCCGCCGTGCAGGTGGCGAAGCTGGCGGGGGCGCGGGTGTTCGCGGTGACGAGCGGGGCGGAGAACGTGGCGCGCGTCCGCGCGCTGGGGGCGGACGTGGTCTACGACCGCGACGACACCGAGTTCAGCCGGCAGGTGTTCCAGGACACCGGCAAGCGCGGGGTCGACGTGGTGGTGGAGAACGTGGGGGAGGCCACCTGGAAGGGGAGCGTCCGCGCGCTGACCCGCGGCGGGCGCCTGGTCTGCTACGGCGCCACCACCGGCCCCCGCGGCGACATCGACCTGCGGGTTCTCTTCTGGAAGCAGGTGGAGATCATCGGCACCACCATGGCGTCGCGCCCCGAGTTCCAGGCCATGCTGCGCGCCGCCTTCCGCGGCGACCTGGTGCCCGTCATCGACAGCGTGATGCCGCTGGAGCGCGCCCGCGAGGCCCACGAGCGCCTGGAGGCCGGCGGACAGTTCGGCAAGATCATCCTGGTCCCCTGAGGACCCCATCCCCCGAAC
>JBEVLE010000726.1:0-3513 GCA_040509335.1 Longimicrobiaceae bacterium
GGGGAGAACGACGAAAGCGAGGTACGGGAAGCCCTCCCTCGCTTGCGGGGGATATAGGGGGGAAAGCCGTGCGAGCCTCAAGCGAGCCGGGTGGGGGCCCCCACGGACGCCAGCGCGACCCCCGCGTGAGGGATTTCGGCCCGGAGGGGCGAGACCCGGCGGGGCGGTTTCCGCCGGGGCTCGACTCCGTTACGCACGGTTGTTTCGTGCGTTACGGAGCCGAAGCCCGACCCCGGCGCCAGCCGGGGACACGCCCAAAGCCGCAGCAAAAAGCCGTTCCAACCTACCCGTCCAGCGCCCGCTCCACCTCGCGGGCAAGTGCCTCCGCCTGCGGCTCGCGCACCATGGTGAAGTGGCTCCCCGGGACCGGGCGCACCTCGACCCCGCCCTCCAGCAGCCGCTCCCACCCGGCGCTCTCCGCCTCCGCGGGGTCGTGCTCCGCGGCGCGCAGCAGCGTGGCCGCGCCCGCCCACGCCGAGGGGCGGTACTCGTACAGCGCCGCCAGGTTGGCCCGGAACACCGCGTACAGCTGCTCGATGCGGCCGGTGTCGACGTCGGGCGGCACCAGCCCCGCCGCCCGCGCCCCCTCCAGCATGCGCCCCAGGTACCCCCTCTCGTCCGCGTCCGCCGCCCCGGGCGCGAGCGCCAGGAGCTCCGGCGGGAGCCCCATGTCCTGCGCGAAGATGCGCACCCGCACCCCCTCGTCGGCCGGCAGGACGCGGCCGTGCAGCGCGGGCACCTGCGCGTCCACCAGCACCAGCCGCTCCACCCGCTCGCCGGCGGCCCCGAGCTGGCGCGCCATCTCGAAGGCGACCACCCCGCCCATGGACCAGCCGCCCAGCCGGTACGGCCCGGCCGGCTGCACTCCGCGGAGGACGCTCAGGTAGTCCGACGCCATCTCCTCCACCGTGCGCGCGGGCTCCGTGCCGGCGGCGAGGCCGCGCGAGCGCAGGCCGTACACCGGCTGCTCCGGGTCCAGGCGCCGAGCCAGCGCGGCGTAGGCGAGCACGTCGCCGCCCACGGGGTGCACCAGGAAGAGCGGCGGGCGGCTCCCCCCCGCGCGGACGGGGACCAGCGGCGAGCCGTCGTCGCGCGCGCCGCCGCGGCGCAGCTCGGCGGCGAGCAATTCGACCGTGGGGGCGGAAAAGAGCGCGGCCAGGGGGAGGCGCGCGCCCGTGGCCTGCTCCACGCGCGCCACGAGGCGGACAGCCAGCAGCGAGTGCCCGCCAAGGGCGAAGAAGCCGTCGCGCACGCCCACCCGCTCCAGGCCGAGCACGTCCTCCCAGATGCGGGCGAGCGCCAGCTCCAGGGTGTCGCGGGGGGCAAGGTACCCTCCCGTGTGCTCCGTCCGCTCGGGGGCGGGGAGGGCCCGCCGGTCCGTCTTGCCGTTGGGGGAAAGGGGGAAGCTCGGCAGCACCACCACGGCGGCGGGCACCATGTACTCCGGCAGGTGGAGCCCCACGTGCGTCCTCAGCTCCGCCGCGTCGGGCAGGCTTTCGCCGGCGGGGGTGACGTAGGCGACGATGCGCCGGTCGCCGGGCGCGCCGGAGGCGGAATCGTCCCGCACCACGGCCACGGCGTCGCGCACGGCGGGGTGGCGGCCCAGCACCGTCTCGATCTCGCCCAGCTCGATGCGGAAGCCGCGCACCTTGACCTGGAAGTCGGTGCGCCCGAAGTACTCCAGCTCGCCGTCGGGGCGCCGGCGGACGCGGTCCGTCACCCGGTACATGCGGGCGCCGGGCTCGCCGAAGGGATCGGGGAGGAACCGCTCGGCGGTGAGGTCGGGGCGGGCGGCGTACCCCCGCGCCAGCTTGCCGCCCGCCAGGTACAGCTCGCCGACGACGCCCGCGGGCACCGGCTGGAGGTGGCGGTCCAGCACGTACGCCCGGGTGTTCGCCACCGGCCGCCCCACCACGACCCGCTCCCCGCCCCGCTCCACGACGGAATACGTGGAGTAGGTGGTGTCCTCGGTGGGACCGTACAGGTTGCCGACGCGCTCCACCGTGCCCAGGGCGTACAGTTCCTGCGCCAGAGGATGGGGGAGGGCCTCGCCGCCCAGGTTGAGGGTCCGCACGCTCGCGGGAATGCCGCCGGCGCGCAGCAGCTCCGCCGCGGCGCTGGGGACCATGCTGGCGTACACGACCTCCTCGCCCGCGGGCAGATCCGCCAATGCCAGGGCGTTCTCCACCAGCACCAGCCGTCCGCCCCACGCCAGCGTGCCGAAGACCTCCGCCACCGACACGTCGAAGCTGACGGAGGTGGAGAACAGGACCGCCGACCGCTCCGCGTCCGACACGCTCTCCCGCAGCCAGTGCAGCAGCACGACCACGGACGAGTGGCGGATCATCACGCCCTTGGGCCTTCCGGTGGAGCCCGAGGTGAAGATGACGTGCGACAGGTTCTCCGGCAGCACGCCGCTCTCCTCGACGTCGGCCGGTTCCGACTCGACTTCGGCGCGGACGACGTCCAGCGCGAGCGTACGGGTGCCGGCCGGCAGCACTCCCGCGAGCGCGCTGGAGGTGAGGACGAGCGAGAGGCCGGCGTCCTCCTGCATGTAGCCCAGCCGCTCGCGCGGGTACGCCGGGTCCAGCGGAACGTAGGCGCCGCCGGCGCGCAGCACGGCGAGCAGGGCGACCACCAGCTCGGGCGTGCGCTCCAGGCACACGCCCACCCGCGTCTCCGGCCCGACGCCGAGCCGGCGCAGGTGACCTGCGAGACGGCCGGAGCGTGCGTCCAGCTCGGCGTAGGTGACGGTCCCGCCCCGCCAGGACACGGCGGCGGCCTCCGACGTCCGCGCGGCCTGCGCCGCGAACAGGTCGTGAACCCGCAGTCCCACGGGGTACGGCCGCTCCGTCGCGTTCCACTCCGCGAGCACCCGCGCACGCTCGGCCTCCGGCAGGAAGCGGAGCTCCGTGAACGGCCGCTCCGGCTCCGCCGCCATCCCCTCCAGGAGCGCCGCCAGGTGCACAGCCATGCGCTCGATGGTGGCGCCCTCCCACAGGTCGGTGCGGTACGAGAGCACGCCGGCCAGGCGCTCGCCGGCGTCGGACACGCTCAGCGTCAGGTCGAACTTCTCGGTCCCGCCCGCGGCGCGCAGCGGCTCCACCTCCACCCCGCCCAGCTCCAGCGCGTCCGCCTCGTCCCGCGCCGCGCTGAAGGTGAGCATCGCCTGGAACAGCGGCGCGTGCGCAAGGCTCCGCTCCACGCTCAGCTCCTCCACCAGCCGCTCGAACGGCAGGTCCTGGTGCGCGTGCGCCTCCAGCACCCGCTCCCGCGCCCGCCTCACCAGCTCCCCGCCCCCCGGCTCCCCGGACAGGTCCGTCCGCAGCACCAGCGTGTTCACGAAGAACCCGATCAGACCCTCCGTCTCCAGCCGCGTCCGCCCCGCGATCGGCGTCCCCACCACCACGTCCTCCTCCCCCGCGTACCGACCCAGCAGCGCCGCCCAGCCCGCCAGCAGCACGGTGAACAGCGTCGCCCCCTCCCGCCGCGACAGCGCACGCAGCCCCGCCG
>JBEVLE010000727.1:0-11600 GCA_040509335.1 Longimicrobiaceae bacterium
GCAGGCGGCCCGGCGGCGGCGGCTCACGGCGCCCCGGCGGCGCGGAGAGTCGCCACGTCGCCGCGCAGCTCCAGCTCGGCGCCGAGCGCGAGGGCCACCACCCGCAGCACCTGCTCGCGCGGCTCGCCCGCGAACGAGGCGGTCAGGCGCCGTCCGGCGAGCGCCGGGTCGGCCACGCGCAGCTCCACGCCGTACCAGCGGCGCAGGTCGGCGGCGACGCGCTCCACGGGCGCGTCGCGGAAGACGAGCCGGCCGCGCGTCCACGCCAGGTCGTCGTCGCGGGCGGCGGCGCGCTCGGCGCGGGCGCGGCCCGCGGGCGGGAGCACGCCCCGGTCGCCGCGGAGCAGCACCACGCCGGTGTCGGCGGGGGCGGCGGCGGGGCGCAGCTGCACCGCGCCCTGCGCCACCACCACCCGCACCGCGCCCGCGTCGTCGCTGCGCACCCCGAAAACGGTGCCCAGGTCGCGGACCAGCGCGGGCCCGGCTCGCACGGTGAAGGGGCGCGCGTCGTCGTGCGGCACGTCGAAGAGCGCTTCGCCGCTCAGCGTCACGTCGCGGGTCCGCTCGCCGTATCCCGCGGCCACCTCCAGGCGGCTCCCCGGCCCCAGCAGCACGCGGGTGCCGTCGGGCAGGCGCAGCGAGTCGCGCTGTCCGGCGGCGGTGGCGTAGCTGCGGGCGGCGAGCCCCGGGGCCCCCGCCCCGCCCCGCTCGCGCAGCGTCCACGCCAGAAGCGCCCCGCCCACCAGCAGCACCACGGCGGCGGCGGCGCGCAGCGCCGGCGAGCCCCACGCGCCCGCCCACGCGGTCCTCCGGGGGGCGCGCGGCGCCAGGGGGATCACCGGGGTTTCCCGCATGCGCTCGCGGGTGCGGCGCAGGGCGGCCTCCACGTCCAGGTCCGCCGGCGGCGCGAAGGCCAGCCGGCCCAGGGCGTCGTCCAGCCCGCCGTACAGCGCCTGTCTCCCGGGCTCGGCGGCGAGCCAGGCGCGCACGGACTCGGCCTCGGCGGGGGGGCTCTCGCCGGCCAGGTATCGGGCCAGCGCCTCCCAGTCGGCGTCGTCGTCCGGCAGCGCGGGGTTCGGTCTCTCGTCGCTCATACCCTCACAGACACGCCAGGGCGCCGTTACCCCTACGCGGCACGTTGCTCGCGTGGGACGGCCCGGGATAATTTAGGCTTTCCGCGGTGCCCGCCGACAGTCCCAGCGAAATCCACGCCCGGAGGAGCCCGGCCCACGTTGAGCGAACAGGAGCTCCTCGCCCGCCTGCGCGCGGGCGACGACGACGCCTTCGACGCCCTCTTCCGCGCCCACTACGCGCCGCTGGTGGGGCTCGCGGAGGGGATGCTGCGGCAGCGCGCCGTGGCGGAGGAGGTGGTGCAGGACGTCCTGCTGGAGCTGTGGCGGCGCCGGGAGTCGCTGACGCTGGAGGAGTCGCTGCGCGCGTACCTGTTCCGCTCGGTCCGCAACCGCGCGCTCAACCACCTGCGCCACGAAAAGGTGGAGCGGCGCGGCGAGCCGTTCGCCGCGGGCGAGTCGTCGTCGCCTCCGTCGGCGCAGGCCGCGCTGGAGGAGGCGGAGATCGACGCGGCCGTGCGCGAGGCGGTGGGGGCGCTCCCGGAGCGCTGCCGCGAGGTGTTCGAATTGAGCCGGGTGCGGGGGCTGCGCTACGCCGAGATCGCCGAGACCATGGGGATCTCGGTGAAGACCGTGGAGGCGCAGATGGGCAAGGCGCTGCGGGTGATGCGGGAGCGGCTGGCGCCGTGGCTCCCCGGCGCGGACGACGGGTGAGGACGCGGGGAGCGGGACGGATGAACGGCACGTTGCGGGGGTCCGCGCCGACAGGGTGCGGACCCCTCGTTATATGGCAGCGACCTGGAACAGGGGTCGCCGGACGTAAAGATGCGCTTCAGCGCGGGAGCCGATTCTCATACTCGGAATGTGACGAGCGACTGTCTAATTCTCATTGTTTTCAGCGACCTTCAGCTCTCGTTCCGTTGAGCGTTTTAGCTTAGCTCGCGCCAGAGCCATATCGCACAATTCCAGGTACATCCGTTCGACTTGCCAACGGGGCAATCCATTGTCCTCGGCTTCCTTGATGATTCGGAGTGCCTGCAAGGTGCCTTCATCAAGTTCTGCTCGGCTGAACAACGTGTGGTATATCGTTCCGATGTGCATCACGACAACACCAATAGACACGTACCCGAGCCACGAGGGACCGTCAGCAGCGATCCATGCGGGGACAAGGGGATGAAGCAGCTTCAAGCCAGCCTGCAGCGCAGTTCCGGCGAAGACACCAGCCGCCGTGCGGACCTGATGCTCCAAGAACAGCGCATCCAGGGCACGGGAAACGTATCCCGCTACTACGTCTGCAAGGCGTGGAGATGACATGACATTCAAGCAGGCGAGAAGCCTCCAAGCCCACTTGCGATATCCCGCTCGATTTTTCGGAGGTCGTCCTCAGTGATCAAAGTCGTGGGTCCTCCACCGTCATGGAACTCGGGCCGTTGACTCTCGCGTACGATAAAGCGGATGATACGCTTTGCTTCGTATTCGTTCGTCCCATACCTGCCTGAAGCGACACGGTAGCGAAACACCAGAGGGCGCAATAACGCGATTCCCGCAAGTACTAGGATTGTCAGGGCTATAGCCTGCGACCAAGACCTACCATCAGCTACAAAGTTTCGGACAACAAGCACTGTCACGATTAGAAGTCCAATTGACTGAGCGGCTTCTCCGAACTGCCGTCGTATCATCAATCCCATCACCGACAACCGCCGCTTCGGGGCGGTAATTCCCGACAATGTGTAGCCAACAGCTGCCTTGCGTACCGCCCTAGCTGCCACGTCGCCCGCCATTCGGCCCACGGTCCCAGCCTCCATGACACACACCGCGGTCAGGAAGCCTACGAGGATGATTCTGGTCGTAAAAGTCAGATTTGGTAAGACCACTTCAGACCCGAGGTAGAGACCCGCACCAACGCCGAGATAGACCGCCGCACTACCGAGTAAACGAGGATTCATCACAGGTGATTGAGTTTGCGTGAATGGACGCTCGCTCCGATTCGCATTCATACAGTAGTGTTGGGAAACCAGAGTCGCAACAGAATTCACCACCAAGTGTGGGGTGCAATGTCACAAATTGCCAACTGTTTGTTCGGGAGGGAAGAAACTGGCATAGGGGTACCCGCCCCCCTCGCGTGTCTCCTGGGATGAAACCGGCGGACCGGGCCTCCGAAACAGGTCGGAGCCCCCCGCCGGCGCAACCCCGGAGGCAACTGCCATGACCCGTCCGTTCTCCCGCCTGCTGGCGGGCGCCCTCGTCCTCGCCGGCGCCGCCGCGTGCTCCGAGGCCGGCACCGGCCCGTCCGACGGCACCAGCCTTTCCGTCCGCGAGGCCCGCTCGCTCGCCTACGGCGTGAGCGTGCTGGGCACCGACAACGCCGAGGACCTGGCGTGGAGCGACGCCAGCTTCGCCGTGTCCAGCACCACCGGGCCCAGCCTGTCGGCGTCGGCGCACCCGGGCGGCGGCGGGGGCGGCATCGGCGGGCTGGGCATCTGGGGGCCGCGGCGCCCGGGGATCCACGGCACCACCACCACCACCGTGGACCGCACCCAGCCCTGCCCGCAGGGCGGCACCACCCGCAGCGTCACCACCGTCACCAGCGTCGTGGACACCGTCGCGCGCACCGGCAAGGTCACCACCAGCTCCACCGACACCCCGGCCGCCTGCGCCTTCACGGTGGACAGCCTCAACACCACCATCCGCACCATCGCCAACCCCGGCACGGTGATCACCATCACCGGCGCGCCCAGCCTGGTGAGCCAGTCCACCTCCAGCTACAGCTGGGCCGCCGCCGGCGACACCGCGCGCGGCGGGCGGCTGACCCGCGGCGCCACCACCGGCACGCAGACCGGCTCGTTCACCTACACCACCAGCGACGGGCGCTCCGGCACCTGCGCCGTGAGCCTCGCCACCGCGTTCGATCCCGCGGCGCGCACCCAGAAGGTCAGCGGCACCTTCTGCGGGCAGGCCGTGGACGTCACCACCACACTTCCCGAGCGCGGCAAGCGCGGCGGACCGGGCGGCGGACACCGCTGACGTCGTAGCCGTACGCCCGGACCCGGCTTTGTACTGCGGGTTCGGGCGTGCCCCCGGCTGACGCCGGGGTCGGGCTTCGGCTCCGTAACGCACGAAACAACCGTGCGTAACGGAGTCGAGCCCCGGCAAACGGCCGCCGGGTCTCGCCCCTTCGGGCCGAAATCCCTCACGCAGGCTCCCGCGCATGCCCCGGTTTCCGCGCGGAGCGCCGAACCGCACCCATCGTCCCGCGAGGTCACATGAACACGCTCCGGCTCGCCGCACTGCTCACCCTGCTCGGCGCGTGCGCGCCCCAGCACGACGTCGGCGCTCCCGGCGAGCGGTTCGGCGGGCGCACCACGCACCCCGCCGCCGCCGCCGCGCCCACCGTGTACGCGGTGCTCGGGCACCGCGAGCAGCTGGGGCTCAGCTCCGCGCAGGTGTCCGCAATCGACTCCATCGGCGGGTGGCTCCAGGCCCGCAACGAGCCGCTGCTGGACTCGCTGCGCCTGCGCGACGACGGGCGCTCCCGCCTCCCCCGCGACTCCGCGGACGCCGTGATGGAGGCCATCCGCGCCAACCAGCGCGCCGCCGTGGACGGCGTAGCCGCCGCGCTCACCGCCGAGCAGCGTACCCGCGTCTGCGAGCTGTTCGCCGAGCAGCGGGGCGAGCGCGGGCGCCGCTCCCGCGGCACCCGCCCGTCGCTGGCCCGCCGCGGCTCCGCCCGCGACACGCTCCCCGGCGGCCCGCGCGCCCGCTGGGGGTGGTGCGCGCCGCCGACCGCCGCCCGCCGCTAAAGGTAGCTCAGCAGAGGATGGGTGCTGCGCGCCTTGAGCCCCGCGTACCACCGGCAGAAGGGATACAGGAGGACCACCACGAGCATCCACAGCAGGTAGACGACGGGCAGCGGGTTCGCCCAGCCCGGCGGCTGCGTGACGGGGAACTGGTCCGGCCGCGTCGATTCGAACATGTAGCGGACGGTGCCGTAGCGGGCGTACGAGAAGAGCAGGGCGACCAGGTGCAGCAGGAGGATGTGCGCCAGGTAGTAGAACATCGGCACCTTGCCGATGACGAGCGCCGGGCGCAGGATCGCCGGCGGCGTCCGTCCGTCCACCGCGCGCAGCAGCAGGAGCGCCGGCCCCAGCGTCATCAGGAGGAACAGCAGCGACGGCGGGTACTTGGTCAGGTTGAGGAACGACAGGAGCGTGAGCGTCCCCGTCCGCTGCGCCGACCACGGCACCGGGTCCCCGTACACGTTGGCGAAGCGCAGCACCAGGAACGCCGCCGTCAGCACGAGTCCCATGCGCAGGAGGAGCCGGCGGCGGCGCCCGGCCTCCAGGCCGAAGACCGCGCCCAGGGCGTAGCCGACCGCCATGACGCCGATCCAGGGAACCAGCGGGTAGGCGAGGATCACGATGCGGCCCGGGGCGGCGTAGAGCACGCCCGGGGCGTGCAGGACGTTCCAGAGCGGCGCGAGGCTCCCGAACGACGCCGCCTGGACCGGGTCGGCGAGGTTGTGCAGCAGGATCATCGCGCCGCCCACGACCGCGGCCACCCAGGTGGGGAAGCGGACCAGCGCGGCCAGCGCGACCATGGACCAGCCGAGCGCCCACAGGACCGTGATGATGGTCACCTGGTAGTCCAGGTTGAACTGCCACAGGAAGCGGGCGACCGTCAGTTCCAGGAACACCAGCCACAGGCCGCGCGTGAGCAGGAACCCCGACAGCTGCGGCGGGGTCCGGCTCCGCCGCCCCAGGTACGCTCCCGTCCCGGTGAGGAGGCAGAAGACGGGCGCGCAGAAGTGCGTGATCCAGCGCGTGAAGAACAGCGGCGCGGTGGTCGTGGCCAGGTTCGTCGGGTCGATGGTCGAGCCGCCGAAGAAGTCGCGCGTGTGGTCCAGCGCCATGAGGACCATGATCACCCCGCGCACCACGTCCACCGATTCCACCCGCTGCCGCGGCGGACCGTCCGATCGTGCAGTCATCGTCGTACCGGATCCGGTTGTATCGGGTTGGAAAAGCCCGCTTCGGGCGTGCCCCCGGCTGGCGCCGGGGTCGGGCTTCGGCTCCGTAAGCGAGCAGACAACGCTCGCTAACGGAGTCGAGCCCCGGCAAACTGCCGCCGGGTCTCGCCCCTTCGGGCCGAAATCCCTCACGCGGGGTGGGCGCTGGCGTGCGAATGTAGCGCAGCCCCCGCCGCTCCGCGAACCCCGCCCCGTCCCTCCTCCGCACTCCCGTGCTTTCCCGCTTTCGCGCTTCCGTAGGGGTCTCCCCTCCCCTCGCGTGTCTCCTGTTCAGCAAGGCACAACCAACCGCCAGGACAGGAGCAGGTCGCCATGGCACGTTCCAATTTCCGCCTGCGCCGCGCGGCGGGGCTCGCACTCGGGCTCCTCCTCGGCGCCACGGCCGCGCAGCCGGCCGCGGCGCAGTACTTCGGGCGCAACAAGGTGCAGTACGCGCGCTTCGACTTCCGGGTGATGAAGACGGAGCACTTCGACGTCTACTTCTACCCGGAGGAGGAGACCGCCGCCCGCGACGCCGCGCGCATGGCCGAGCGCTGGTACACCCGGCTCTCCGGCCTCCTCGACCACAGGTTCGAGCAGCGCCAGCCGCTTATCCTGTACGCCTCGCACCCCGACTTCCAGCAGACCGCCACGCTGGGCGGCGAGATCAGCGACGGCACGGGGGGCGTCACCGAGGCGTTCAAGCAGCGCGTCATCATGCCCTTCTCGTACAGCTACGAGGAGACCGACCACGTGCTGGGGCACGAGATGGTGCACGCCTTCCAGTACGACATCAGCGGGCTGGGGCGGGCGGGGAGCGGGATCGAGCAGGCGGCGCGGCGCTACGCCGTGCCGGGGTGGTTCAGCGAGGGGATGGCCGAGTACCTGTCGGTGGGCCCGGTGGACCCCCTGACCGCCAACTGGCTGCGCAACGCCGCCATCGGCGGCAAGATCCCCACCGTGGACCAGCTCAGCAACGACCCGCGCATCTTCCCGTACCGCTACGGGCAGGCGCTCTGGGCGTACGTGGGCGGGCGCTGGGGCGACGCCGTGATCGGGCAGGTCCTCAAGCTCGCCGGCGAGGGCGTGCCGTACGAGGAAGCGTTCGAGCGGACGCTGCACGTCACCCTGGACGAGCTGTCCGACGAGTGGGCCGCCTCCATCCGCAGGGCGTACCTCCCCATGCTCCTGGACCGCAAGGAGGCGCGCGAGATCGCCCGGCCGCTGGTCGCCTCGGCCGCCGGGGACGGGCGGCTCAACGTGGGCCCCGCGGTGTCGCCGGACGGAAGGTGGGTGGCGTACCTGTCCGACGTGGACTTCCGCGACGTGGAGCTGCGCCTGGCCGACGCCGCCACCGGCCGGGTGGTCCGCACGCTCCAGAAGGGCGCCGCCTTCGACTCCCACTTCGGCAGCCTGCGCTACATCCACTCCGCCGGCGCCTGGTCGCCCGACGGAAAGCGCTTCGCGCTGGGCGCCCAGCGCGGCGGGCACGACGTGCTGGCGGTGCTGGACGTGCGCCGCGCCGAGCGGGTGCAGGAGGTCGCCATCCCCGGCGTGGGCGAGATCACCGGCCCCACCTGGTCGCCGGACGGAAACACGGTGGTGGTGTCCGGCCTCAAGGGCGGGATCACCGACCTGTACGCGGTGGACCTGCGCACCGGGCGCGCGACGCAGCTCACCGACGACCGCTACACCGAGATGCAGCCCGCCTTCTCCCCCGACGGGCGGCGGCTGGCCTTCGTGACCGACCGCTTCGGCACGCGGCTGGACGCGCTCACCTACGCGCCGTACCAGCTCGCGCTCATGGAATTGGACACGCGGGCGGTGGCGCCGGTGCCGGGGATGGCGGGGGCCCACAACCTGGACCCGCAGTGGACGCCGGACGGCGCCTCGCTGTTCTTCGTGTCCAACCGCAGCGGCATCCCCAACGTGTACCGGGTGGCGCTGGCCGGCGGCGCGGTGTCGCGCGTGACCGACGTGTTCTCGGGGGTGAGCGGGATCACCGACGTGAGCCCGTCCATCTCGCTGTCGGCCGACGGGAGCCGGCTGGTGTTCACGGCGTTCGAGGACAAGGGGCACACCCTCTACACCATCACCGACCCGGCCAGGCTGGCCGGCGTTCCCGTGGCCGCGGGCGGCGCGGACGGGGACGGTTCCCCGGCCGCCGCCATGCTGCCGCCCATGCCGCGCTCCCCGGAGCGCCCCTTCAACCGCGTGGCCGCCATGCTCGCCGACCGGACGTCGGGGCTCCCCACGCCGGGGGAGGCCGCGGCGTACGCGACGACGCCGTACCGGGCCCGGCTGGGGCTGGACTACCTGGGGCAGCCGCAGGTGGGCGTGTCCGTGGGCGGCCCCTTCGGCGGGGGCGTGTCGGGCGGGATCTTCGGGGTGTTCAGCGACGTGCTGGGGCGCCACACGGTGGGCGGCGCCATCCAGGCGCAGGGGCAGCTGGACGAGATCGGCTTCGCCTTCCAGTACCTGAACCGCGGCACGCGCTGGAACCTGGGGGCGGGGGTGCAGCGCATCCCCTCGGTGTACGGCTACTACGCCGCGGGGGTGGACCCCGCCGAGCCGGACGTGTACCGGCAGCAGCTGGTGCGGCTGCGCTACTTCGACGAGAGCGTCACCGGCGTGGCGCAGTACCCCATCTCCCCGGTGCAGCGGGTGGAGTTCGGCGGGGGCGCGCGGCGCATCTCGCAGGACCGGAAGATCTTCGAGGTGCTGTACGACGTGGGTTCCGGCGCGGTCACGGGGACCAACGAGGAGGAGGTGGACGGGGTGGGCTACAACCTGCTGGAAGCGTCCGCCGCGTGGGTGTACGACAACACCGTCTTCGGGTACACGGGGCCGCTTGCGGGGCAGCGGGCGCGGGTGGAGGTGTCGCCGGTGGCGGGACAACTGCGCTTCACCGGGGTACTGGCCGACGCGCGCCGCTACTTCTACCTGCGGCCCTTCACCCTGGCGCTGCGCGGGCTGCACTACGGCCGCTACGGGCGCGACGCCGAGGGCGTGTTTTCCAGCCTGTACCTGGGGCAGCCTTCGCTGCTGCGCGGCTACGGGTCGGTGTACTCGGACTGCGTGAACACGGGCGGCGACTGCGGGCTTCTCAACTCCATGGTGGGGAGCCGCATCGCGGTGGGGAGCGCGGAGCTGCGCGTGCCCCTGGTGCAGCGGCCGGGGACGGGCGGCGGGCTGGGGCTCCCGCCCATCGACGCCATCGCCTTCTACGACGCCGGGGTGGCGTGGACGGCGGACAGCCGGCCCACGCTGGCCCGCGGTGTGCCGGACGACACGGACCGCCGCGGCCTGCTGACCAGCGTGGGCGTGGGCGGGCGGACCAACCACCTGTTCGGCTTCGCGGTGCTGGAGGTGGACTACGTCCGCGCGCTGGAAAGCACCGGGGGGTGGCGCTGGGTGTTCGCCATCCAGCCCGGGTTCTGAGCCGGCCAGACACGTGAAAGGAGAGCTCGTGATGCGATACCGGAGCGGACCGGCGGGGCGGATGGGCGGGGCGGCGCTGGCGTGCCTGGCGCTGCTCGCGGCCGCCGCGTGCAGCGACTCCACCGGGCCCAGCCCGGTGGCCGACCTGAACATCGGGGGGGCGCCCGCCACCCCCCTGAGGGTGGGGGACTCCATCACCCTTTCCATCACCCTGGTCAACGCCGCCGGGAACACGGTGACGGACCGCACCGTTTCCTGGCGGAGCACCGCCCCGACGGTGGCGAGCGTGTCCCAGGCGGGGCGCGTGGCGGCGCTCGCGGCGGGGCAGGCGTGGATCGTCGCCTCGGCGGAAGGGGTGTCCGACTCGGTGTCGGTCACGGTCGCGGCGGCCGTATCGGCGGCGTGCCAGCCGCCGGCCGCGGCGCTGTCGCTGGCGGTGGGCGAGGCGGCCCCGGTGACGCTGGACGCCGCGGGCGTGGCGTGCCTGCAGGGGCCCACCGGCGGCGCGGACTTCACGGTGGTGGCCTTCAACGCCCGCGCGGCGGGGCGGATGACGCTCGCCGTGCAGGGGACCGGCATCTCCGGCGTGGCGGCGGACGCCGCGGCGCCGAGCGCTTCGCGCGCGGTGGTCCCGTGGGCGGCGGCGCTGGAGGGCGCTTCCGCCGCGCGGCCGCGCGACCTGGCGTGGGAGTCGGCGCTGCGCGCGCGGGAGCGCGCGGCGCTGGCGGGCTTCGTCCCGGCGGCGCGGGCGGCGCGCAGGAGCGGCGGATTCCGCGCCAGCCTGGCGCTGGCGGATCCCCCGGCGGTGGGGTCGCTCCTCCGCCTGAACGCGTCCATCGAGGCGTGCGACGAGCCCGACGACCGGGTGGGGCGGGTCGCGGCGGTCACCAGCCGGGCCATCGTGGTGACCGACACGGCGAACCCCTCGGGCGGCTTCTCGGACGCGGAGTTCCGCGAGGTGGGGCTGGCCTTCGACACGCTGGTGTACCCGGTGGACACGCAGAACTTCGGCGAGCCCACGGACATCGACGCCAACGGCAGGACCATCCTGTTCTTCACCCGCGCGGTCAACGCGCTGACCGAGGACGCCGCGGACGGGTACGTGGGCGGCTTCTTCTACGCGCGCGACCTGTTCCCCAGGGCCGACACCGAGGAGTTCGAGGGGTGCGCCGGGAGCAACTACGGCGAGCTCTTCTACCTGCTGGCGCCGGACCCCAACGGGCAGATCAACGGCAACAAGTTCAGCAAGGACTTCGTGCTGGAAAGCACGGTGGGGACCGTGGCCCACGAGTTCCAGCACCTCATCAGCGCGGCGCGGCGGCTGTACGTGCTGGGGACGGAGAACTACGACGAGGAGGTGTGGCTGAACGAGGGGCTGAGCCACATCGCCGAGGAGCTGGTGTTCTACCGCGCGTCGGGGCTGGCGCCGCGGCAGAACCTGACGGCCAACGCCATCCGCGCGTCGGAGCGGGCGCGGGTGGCGTTCAACAGCTACGGCTCCTCCAACTTCGGGCGCTTCGCCGAGTACCTGGCGGACCCGGAGGGCTTCTCGCCGTACGGCCAGGACGACGAGCTGGCCACGCGCGGGGCGGCGTGGGCGTACCTGCGCTACGCCGCGGACCGCCGCGGCGGCGACCAGTCGCTCCTGTGGAACCGGCTGGTGAACTCCAACCTGCGGGGGATCGCCAACCTGCGCGCGGTGCTGGGGGCGGAGCCCGTGGAGTGGGCGCGCGACTGGACGGTGTCGGTGTACACCGACGACCTGACGGCCGCCGCGTACCCGCAGTTCCAGCAGCCGAGCTGGAACTTCCGCGACATCTTCGTGGCGCTGTCCACCGCGGGCACCTACCCGCTGCGCACCCGCAGGCTGGTGGACGCCACCCCGACGTCCGTGACGCTGGCGGCGGGCGGCGGATCGTTCTTCCGGCTGGGGGTGCCGGCGGGGGGCCGCGGCGAGCTGCGCGTCACCTCGGGCGGCGTGGCGCCGCCGGCCGCCCTGTCGCTGACGGTGGTGCGGACCCGGTAGGGGGATGCCCGGCCGGCCCCTCCACGTCCGCCCCCGGGGCGCCCAGCGCCCCCCGCCG
>JBEVLE010000728.1:0-3131 GCA_040509335.1 Longimicrobiaceae bacterium
CTCCGTCCCGCGCCGCTTTCCACTCAGTAGAAGCTGAGGTTGTCGTAGGCGATGTAGTCCAGCGAGTTCGGCGTCAGGGCGATCATGGTGATCCCGGAGCCGCTGACCGTACGCGTGGAGGTGGTGTAGGTCCCGGGTGCGTTGTCGTAGGCGAACTCCTTGTAGTCGACCGGGTTGCCGTAGCCGTCGTACGCGGTGATGAAGTTCGCGTAGTAGTCGGGGTCCAGCGCGGTCAGCGTCACCGAGCTCACCGGGGAGCTGAAGTAGATGTAGATGCTGTTCTGGTAGCCCGTCCCCGCCGTGCTCTGGAAGCCGCCGAACGGCCCGCCCGTGCAGTACGGGCTGATGGTGAAGCCGGATCCGTACAGCGTTCCGCACAGGTAGGAGCTGGTCGACACCGTAATCTCGGTGGGCTTTGCCTTGCCGGCCGCCGCGGGGCCGACCGGCTCGGCGCCGGAGATGCTTCGCCCGGAATCAGAGCATGCGGCCGCGGCGAGCACGGCAAGCGCGAGCACCAAACGAACGGAACGGGGGACGAGGGAGCCCATGAGGACCTCCGGGGAGAGGTTGGAGAGCGGCAGCCGCTGCTCGCGACCGGAGCCGGCGTATTTGCCGACAAATTTTCTGCACGCATGATTCGCGCCGAATACACGTTAATAATCCCCAAAGGATCTTCTATTATTTCCCGCGGGACCTGCTTCGCAGCAAGCTCGCGGATGGCTGTGACGCGGTCGCGGGTCCGGTTCCGTCCGGCGGCCCGGGTCCGCAAGGTGCGCGGCCCCGCTTTCCGATTGACCTTTTTCGTCGTATTCTGCCCGTCCGTCCGCACCGCCGTCGCCCCCTGATTCGATCAACCGGAGGATCGATGCCGCCGCTCGCCGCTCGCCGGACCCTGCTCGCCGCCGCCCTCGTCCTGCTCGCCGCCGCGCACGCCGCGCCGCTCGCGGCGCAGAGCGCGATCCAGCCCGCGCCCGACCGCCGCCCCGGCGAGGGGGAGGGCCCCTACGCGCGGCTGGTGATCCGCGGCGCCACGCTGGTGGACGGCACCGGCGCGCCGCCGCTGGGCCCGGTGGACATCGTGGTGGAGGGGAACCGCATCGCGGACTTCGACATCGTGGGCTTCCCGGGGGTGCCGGTGCGTCCGCAGAACCGCCCGGCCGCCGGCACGCGCGAGATCGACGCCACGGGGATGTACGTGCTCCCCGGCTTCGTGGACGTCCACGGCCACATCGGCGGCGTGGCGCAGGGGACGCCGGCGGAGTACGTGTACAAGCTGTGGCTGGCGCACGGCATCACCACCATCCGCGACCCCGGCTCCGGGAACGGGGTGGACTGGACACTGCGGGAGCGGGAGCGGAGCGCGCGCAACCAGATCGTGGCGCCGCGCATCTTCTCGTACGTGGTCCCGGGGCTGGGGTGGGACCGCGGCGCCGTGACCACGCCGGAGCTGGCGCGGGAGTACGTGCGCTGGGCGGCGCGGCGCGGGGTGGACGGGCTCAAGCTGGGGCTGGGGCAGTACTACGACCCCGAGGTGATGACGGCGCTGATCGACGAGGCGCGGAAGCAGCACATCGGCACCACGGCGCACCTGGCGCAGACCGGGGTGGCGCGGATGAACGCGCTGGACGCGGCGCGCGTGGGGCTGGGCTCGCTCCAGCACTGGTACGGACTCCCCGAGTCGCTCTTCACCGACCGGCGCGTGCAAGAGTTCCCGCTGGACTACAACTTCCTGGACGAGTCGCACCGCTTCGGCGAGGCGGGGCGGCTTTGGAGGCAGGCCGCGGCGCCGGGGAGCCCGCGCTGGAACGCCACCATCGACGAGCTGGTGAAGCTGGGCTTCGTCATCGACCCCACCTTCAACATCTACGAGGCCAGCCGCGACCTGATGCGCGCCCGCCGCGCCGAGTGGCACGACCGGTACACGCTGCCGTCGCTGTGGGCGTTCTACCAGCCCAGCCGCGAGGCGCACGGCTCCTACTGGTTCGACTGGACCACGCAGAACGAGATCGACTGGCGCGAGAACTACCGGCTGTGGATGGCGTTCGTGAACGACTTCAAGGACCGCGGCGGGCAGGTGTGCGCGGGGTCGGACTCGGGCTTCATCTTCCAGCTGTACGGCTTCGGCTTCATCCGCGAGCTCGAGCTGCTCCAGGAGGCGGGCTTCCACCCGCTGGAGGCGATCCGCGCCGGCACGCTGTGCGGCGCCGAGGAACTGAGCCGCCCCAGGGGGCGCGCGCCGGAGTTCGGCATGGTGCGCCCGGGGATGCTGGCGGACCTGGTGATCGTGGACCAGAACCCGGTGAACAACCTCAAGGTGCTGTACGGCACCGGGCACTTCCGCCTGGACGACGCCACCAACCGGCCGACCACGGTGGGCGGGGTGAAGTACACCATCAAGGACGGGATCGTGTACGACGCCAGGCGGCTGCTGGCGGACGTGGAGCGGATGGTCGCCGAGGCCAGGAACCGGTAGCCGCGGCCCGCGTCCGCGGGCTTCCTTGCCGGGCCGGGGGGACAGCACTACTCTACCTTCGACACCCGTTTCCCCGCCCGGCCCGGGCCGCACTTCCCCCTCGCCACGGAGCTCGGCGCCCGTGACCCTCCCCGTCGACATCTCGGTGGCCGTCAACGGCGCGACGTACCAGCGCGCCGTGGAGCCCCGCCTCCTCCTCAGCGACTTCCTGCGGCACGAGATCGGCCTCACCGGCACCCACGTGGGGTGCGAGCACGGCGTCTGCGGCGCCTGCACGGTCCTCGTCGAGGGCGAGGCCGCCCGGTCCTGCCTGATGCTCGCCGTCCAGGCCAACGGCGCCGAGCTCGTCACCGTCGAGGGCCTGATGGTGGACGGCGCGCTCCATCCGCTCCAGCAGGCGTTTCACGAGCACCACGCGCTCCAGTGCGGCTTCTGCACGCCGGGCATGCTCCTGACCGCGCTCGATCTGCTCCGGACGAATCCGCGTCCCACCGAGGACGAGATCCGCCGGGGCCTGTCCGCCGTGCTCTGCCGCTGCACCGGCTACCAGGGGATCGTCGACGCGGTGGCGGCGGTCGCCCGCGGCGCCGCGACCTGATCGCGCCGCGCTCAAGTCACTCGATCACGACAGAGGAGAACCGCATGAGGCTCGAGGGCA